>CAYWNP010000016.1:4253-30861 GCA_964459675.1 uncultured Akkermansia sp.
CTTTATGCACTTCATTGAGGTGGCGTACCGCCCGATGAGGTCCATTGCAGCGACGTTGCTCTGCGTCTTCGGTATTCTGGGTATTCTTTCCGCTGCATTTTTTCCTGCAATAAGTGGTGCAAAGAAAGAGAAATACTCCATTCCGAAAGGTCAGGGAATGCCCGTTGTTAAATTGGAGCGCAAGATTGTTAATTCGTTAGATGTCGACTACGACGGCGTAACGCCCCAGCCTGAGACAGAGCCAGCTCCTGCTACAACACCAGATGTTGCAGGATGGGAAAACAAACCTGAAGAAAAAATGGCGATTAGGTATGGAGGAGTCGGTGCGCTTAAGAAATCAAAGTCTCGCGCATTAGAAGTGCAGAAAGATGCCGTGCACGCCACGGAAAGCGGGACGGAAAGGGTCACGGCCGACCAGTTTGTTGTCGGGGACCGAAGCGAAGCCCCCCAAGGTCCTACGAGAGGGTATGTCCTGCCCCCGCAGAAGCAAGAAGCCCAGTCAAGAATCGTAGGTGCCACGAGCGAACTGCGCCGGGACCGTTATGATGATGGGTTGGAGGTTCAGCCAGTCGTGCCGGCGCCAACAACGTCTGCACCTGAGCCGCCACCCTTGGATGCAGTTTTAATCGTCAAATCACCTGCGATCCTGAAAAACGTCTACTCTTCACGCAGCTCGGGAGCGAAAGGCAAATCCGTTTCAGGTCGTTCTGGGAAAATGGGAGCGGGCTCAATCTCCAACAAGAGGTTGGACGATGTGGATATGGACGGTAACGTTGATATTTTTGCCGATACACCCGTTTTGACTGAGTCTGCTGCCGCGCCAGCGAAGCCAGTATCCAAGGCAGGTGCGGCAGGGGGTGCCTATTACTACCGGGAGGCCACTGAAGCTGCGAAAGACGTTCAGACGGAGATGGAGACACTGAAGATTGCAGTGCCCAAGCCTACCTTTACAGGAACACCCAAGGATATCAGAAGCGAAAATCTTGAAGAGCCTGGTGCACGTAGAGGTCAAGTTGTCCACGTGTCCGAAGAGGTGTCTTCATCCACATTATCCTACAGCGCCCAACCCTCGCAAAAGCCGGGAGCCGTTGTGAATGGGACGACGACTGTATCCGGCGGGACATTGTTCTTGAGTGGCAAGGCCAAAGAGGATCGCACCAAATGGGTTTCGGACAAAGAGATCCTTGCCCGGGCAAAGCACGAGGAAGAGGCCCGTTTCCGTCAAGTGGATAAGAAGGCCGACGCGGATAAAACAGTGGATACGTCCAGACTGATCAGCGACCATCTGAAGAAAAATTTGGAAAACAATATCCGTGATGAAGGATATGTCAGCAATGCTCCAAAATGGGGAGACGTGGGTGGACAAATCATAGCCGGGAATGATATGTCAAGACGTAATGAGGAGGGCGAAAAGAAGCAATTGGTCGATCAAAAGAAACTGGCACTGGATCTTCCTCGGAAGCCCTCCCGTCCGAGTGAGCCCTTGCCCTTTAATTCGTTTGTGCTGGCTGCGACGGAAGCCTTTTCGACCTTTGCCATGGATGTCGATACCGCAAGCTATACGCTGACGCGTCAATCCTTGCGCTCCGGGAAGCTGCCGGATCCGGAACGCGTGCGCCTTGAAGAGATCGTCAATGCCTTTGATTATGGCGACAAGGCACCTGAGAAGGCCACCTTCCGCATCTATCAAGATGGTGCGCAGTCGTCCTTCGGCGCAGGCTATAATCTGCTTCGCATCGGTGTCAAGGGCAAGCGCCTTGGACGCGAAGAGCAGCGTCCTGCTATCCTCACGATGGTGCTCGATGTTTCGGGATCCATGTCCCAGCCGGATCGCATCGGCTTCGCAAGACTCTCGCTCTCGTCGCTCCTGGACCAGATGGGCGCGGATGACCGCATCCAGCTCATCGCCTACAGCGATCAAGCCCAGTTTGTGCTGGAACCAACTCCGGCTAAGGAGAAGAAGCGCATCATGGCAGCCTTTGACCGGTTGCAGTGCAATGGGTCCACCAACCTTGAGGAGGGAATGCTACGCGCATACGAACAAGCCGTGCAGGCCTTTGTCCCAGGTGCTGAGAACCGCGTGATCCTGATTTCGGATGGTGTGGCCAATCTTGGTGCAGATAGCGCACAGGATATTTTAAACAAGGTCGCTGCTAACCGTAAGCAGGGCATCACCTGTTCGGTCTTCGGTGTCGGCTCAGGCACCTACAATGATAAGATGCTGCAAGAACTCGCCAACAAGGGCGATGGGGTTTATCGCTTCCTTGATTCAGCAGAAGAGGTCAAAACCGCGTTTGTCGACGATCTCGCTGCAACGCTCAACTATATTGCCAAGGACGCAAAGATCCAGGTGGAGTGGAATCCAAAGACGGTCCGGCGTTATCGGCAGATGGGGTATGAGAAGCGCAAGCTGACCAAAGAACAGTTCCGCGATGATACCGTGGATGCTGGCGAGGTCGGCTCCGGACAGTCCGTGACCGCACTTTATGAGTTGGAACTGATGCCGGAGGTCACCTCAGAATCCACCCTTGGAACCGTCCGTATCCGCTATCAGCGGATGGATAATGGCAAGGTCGAAGAGATCGAAGCGACCTTGGTTGCCTCCACGGTCATGGGTCCTGCGCACAAGGCGACTCCCTCGTTCAAGGTGGCTGCCGCTGCCGCAGAGTTCGCCGAGCTCCTGCGCGGAAGTCCGAATGCCCAAGGTGGAAATTTTGAGGCGGTAGCAGATTATCTTCGCCCCGCAGCCCTCGAACGCACGCTTGATACGCGCGTCAAGGAACTGCTGGAGCTTGTCACGACCGCAAATGCGTTGACGAAGTAAGCGTAGAAAGCATTTTTAGCATCCGAATAACACGAACCACGCGAATGTGGGAAAATAACGCAATAAGGCAATGAGGCAATAAGGCAATTGCTTTGAAGTTTTAGATAAGGAGAATTCAGTATGAAAAAAGTTCGCATCGCACTAGCTGCTGTCTGCACAGCACTCACGTCCTGTTTCGCACAGGATTTTACCGCCCAATGGAAGGCCGTCGACGAGGCTGATAACAAGGATCAGCCCAAGACAGCGATCACGCTGTTAGAGAATATCTACACCAATGCCGTCAAGGCGGAGAAGTGGGATGACGCCCTTTACGCCGCTGCGCGCAAGGCCATCCTGCAGGGTCGGATCGAAGAAGGTGAGCAGGCGTACGGCGCGTTGTTACGCTTGGAAGAGACACGCAAGACAGCCTCGAAGGAGATGGTCCCCTTTCTGGATGCGCTGATCGCCGAGTGGATGGTCAAATATTTCCAGGAGAACCGCTGGACATATGCCCAGCGCACGAAGATCGAGGGTGGCGCGGAGGGGGATGACATCGGTAAGTGGAGCTTGCGTCGCATTGTGCAGGAGGTGGGCGACCGTTTTGACCGCGTGCTCAAGACACCCCAGCGTTACTTCGCCTATCCCATCAAGGATTTCAGCCGCTGTTTTACTCCGGGTACGATCCCGGATGAGTATCGTCCCACGATCTATGATCTGCTGGCCCATCGCGCGATTGACTTCTACAGCTCGGCGGAACAGGGGCTCCTGCAGGATGATCCGGACTTTGTCGTGACCACCGACCTGCCACTCCTGGCCCCGCCTGAAGCCTTTATGAAATGGGCGGAGAAGAATGGTTCACTCAAGGATACGGGAATCAAGAAAGCGCTTTTCATTACAGCTCAGCGTATGCGGGTGAACCAGGCTGCAGGCCGGACTGTTGCGTTTGCTGATGCGGACTTCACCCGCCTCCTTCTCGCTAAGAGCCTCTTGAATGCCGTGGGTGTCGAGACAGACGAGTCGTATGATCTCGCCTTACAAAATTTTGTTACACGTTGGAACGATAACGAAGTCTGCACACGAGGTATTGCCGCTCAGGCATCCAGACTGTTTGAGCAGAAGAAATATGTCGAAGCGAAACAGCGTGCGGAAGAGGGAAAGAAGCTCTTCCCGAAATCGGTTGGTGCGAACGAGTGTCAAGGGGTGATCGGTCGTGTGCTGCAGCCCTCGCTGTCGATTCAGACGCCCAATGTCTGGGCAAAGACAAAACCCGAGGTGCGTCCGTATGGCCAGCTGGAGATCACCTGCCGCAACGTGACGCAGGTCCGCTTCCGCCTTTATTCGTTGAACATGGAGAATGAGGAGGAGCGGAATCAGTGGGATATGGAGAAGATTTTTGCGCGCTCTGTTGTGAAGGAGTGGACCGTGGACATTACCTCCCAGAACTACGAGGAGGTTGTCCGGAAACATGATATTATGGAGGCTATTTCGCAAGGGACCTATACGCTTGTCGCCTCGGTCAACGACTCAGTCCATTATGTCTCCACGGTTCAAGTCAGTGATTTGTGCGTGGAACGGAACAATCAGCGCGGGACGTATGATCTGCGTGTCTGCAACAACGAGAGCGGACTTCCCGTGGCCAATGCCAAGATCAAGGCAAAGATCAAAAATAATCAAAAGAAGGCTGTGGAGATCCGGAACTATACGACCGATGAACTGGGGCGTGCGACACTGGACCAGCTTCCCAATGGCGAGGTCATGCTGACCATTACATCCGGCGAGAATACCTTTATTGACTTGATTGGATGGTCGTGGCATCAAGGAAACCCGAATGAGATTGGAGACGTGAGTGGCGTGATGCTCCTGACGGACCGCGCCATCTACCGTCCCGGACAGACCGTCCATTACAAGGGCATTTACTATGTGATTAACCAGGCCACGGGCAAGTATGAGATCCGCCCACAAGCGAACTATACGATCCGCTTCAGAGATCCCAATGGCCAGGATATAGCCTCGCGCAAGCAGACGGCCAATGACTTCGGTTCCTTTAGCGGCTCCTTTGTGATTCCTAAGGACAAGGGTACGGGCCGCATGTCGTTGGACATGGATCAAGGCAGTGTTGGTTTCCAAGTCGAGGAGTATAAGCGGCCGAAGTTTGAAGTGACCTTCGACCCCATCACTGACGAATTTAAGTTGAACGGGGATGTCACACTGAAGGGTCGCGCCACGACCTATTCCGGACTCCCGTTGGCCAATGCAAAGGTCAAATGGCGTGTAGAGCGTTCGGCTCGCTACCCCTGGTGGTGCTGGTGGCGCATGACCCAGCCCAAGGTGCTGGAGACCGGCACGGCTGAGACCGGCGAGGACGGCACCTTCAAGACAACCTTTGTGGCTAAACCTGAACTGGATGCCAAACCCGAAGAGGTTCCGCAATTCACCTACACCGTTACCTCCGAGGTGATTGACTCGACAGGCGAGACGCGGTCAGGCTCCCAGTCGCTGACACTCGGTTTTACCGCCCTCAGCGTCTCCATGCAGATTCCCGAGTGGTTCAAGGCTGATTCAAAGCAGGAGATCACCGTCCTCATCAACACATTGAATGGTGCGCCCGTGGCAGCGACCAAGGGTCAGATCCGCATTGTTGCCCTGAGCCAGCCGAATCGTCCAACCCCCGCGGAGAATCCAAACCTGCGGTATCAGCATCGGAGATATGGCGCTCTGTCCGGCAAGGGACTGAAATCAGACCAGCCGATTGATTGGGAGGCAAGTGGCCGACCCATCGAAACAACGTTCATCACTGGTGAGAACGGGCGTGCGCTCAAACCCTTGACGCTTAAAGCCGGCATCTATCGGGTCGAAGTCACGACCCAAGACAAGTTTGGCAACCCCGCAACAGACAAGGCTGTCCTGCAGGTCTTTGATCCTGAAGCCGCGCAATATGCAGTCAAGGTGCCGGCCAAACTCTTTGTTGAAAAACAGCAACTGGAGGTCGGCGAGACCTTCCGCGCTCTCTGGGGAAGCGGCTACCCGACAGCCTACGGCGAGATCGAGATCTGGCGCGACAACAAGCTGCTGAAACGTATCAAGTCCGAGCCAGGGAATACGCAACTGCTGATGGAGTATCCCGTGACCGAGAATATGAGAGGCGGCTTTACCGTTCGCTATTCCATGGTGCGCGAAAATACCTTCTATCAGGAGTATCGTACAGTCTCTGTCCCCTGGAGTAATAAGGCATTTAAATTGAACTGGACGCATATTAACTCCAAGCTGGAACCGAACACCAAGGAGCAGTGGATTTTGAGCATTAAGAATCCAGATGGTTCGCCTGCCAAGGCGGAAATGATCGCCTCGATGTTTGACGCTTCGCTCGATGCCTTTTTGACCCACAGCTGGCACACGGGGTTTGGTTTGCGCGGTGAGTCAACCTACTTCTATGGCGCCTACTTTTCGAACATCATGGACACGATGCAGTGCCGCAGGGGTTTCCCGCATCGGGGTGGCTACCATGGAAGCTATCGTCACTGGTCCTATCAACTCCTGCAGAACCGCCATTATTATCGAGCGAGAGGCATAGCAAAAGGTAAAATGGGCAGGGGTGGAGGAATGCCAATGCCGATGGAATCCATGGCCTTTGCCGCCGATGCAGCAGCACCCGCTGCAGAAATGGTGATGGCAAAATCAGTTATGCCGGCCAATGCACCCATGATTGCAGCGCCAGAAAAGAAGGCGGAGAGCCGTGCTGATAAAAGTGATCGTTCCGGTGCAGGCACACCTGCGACTGAGGCTCCCATGGTGCGGAAGAATCTGAACGAGACCGCCTTCTTCCTGCCGATGCTCAAAACCGATACCAATGGAAACGTATCAGTTACCTTCTCCGCCCCGGAGGCGTTGACGGGCTGGCGCGTGATGGCTTTTGCGCATGACCAGAAGCTCAACTCGGGCTATATCGAGGCAAAGGTCGTCACACAGAAGAAGCTGATGGTGGAACCCTCCATGCCGCGCTTCTTGCGCGAGGGTGATGAGATCGAATTGGCCGTCAAGGTGACCAATACCTCCGACACCAAGCAAAAGGGCAAGGTCTCCCTGAAGTTTAGCGAGAAGCTGAAAAATCCTGGGGAGGAAAAGTTCTCCCTTGAGCCTGGCAAATCAATTTCTGTGAAGTGGTGGATCAAGGTTCCGAACACCGCGGCCGGCATCACGACTTACACGGCTTTAGCCAAGACCGAGGAGTACGGGGATGGCGAAGAGGGCTTCTTGCCGATCCTCTCCAAACGCGTGCAGGTCATCGAATCCATCGCCTTCAGCGTCAAGCCTCAGCAGGAGAAGAAGGTCACCTTGAAGCGCCTCCAAAATATGTCGGATACGGCGGAGCATCTCGCCCTCACGTTGGAGGTGACCCCCAATGCCACATGGTCTGCGATCCTCGCGTTGCCATACCTCATGGAGTATCCGTATGAATGTGCGGAGCAGGTCTTCCATCGTTACTATGCCAATGCCTTGGCGCGTCAGATCGTGAAGGACAACCCCGTTGTCGAAAAGGTCTTCAAACAGTGGAAGTCAGAGACGTTGGATAGTCCGCTCCAAAAGAATCAAGAGCTCAAATCATTGATGATTGAAGAGACACCGTGGTTTGCGACGGCCTTGAAGGAGAAGGAGCAACGGAACAACATCGCCATTCTCTTTGACGGTCCGCGTCTGGAGACCGAGACGGCCTCTGCATTGCGCAAGCTCCGTGAAAAACAGAATCTGGACGGCTGCTGGAGCTGGTTCCCGGGCGGACCGCGCAATGAATACATCACGACATTGATCGTCAGAGGCTTTGGACGTCTGCGCGCCATCGGCGTGCCGGTGGACATGGAGATGGCCCTGAAGCCGTTGCCGGCTCTTGACGAGGAGATGCAGAAGAGCATCGCCTACCGGAAAAAAGAGAAGGCAATCTATTTTGGTTGCAATGACGCTATGTACCTGTATACACGAAGCTTCTTCATCAAGGATGTGGAAGTGGACAAGGATATTGTCAATACGCTCGTCGCCTGGGCGAAACTGGATAACCAGTGGACTAAGCTCTCGCGTTATTCCCGTGCGCAAGCGGCCATCGCGTTTAATCGTTTCGGCGAGGTTGAACTGGCGAAGCTGATCATGAAGTCCGTGCGCGAGAATGCCGTCGAGGACGAAGAGATGGGCATGAGCTGGCGGATGCCGCGCTCCTGGTGGTGGTATGATGCACCGCTGGAGACACAGGCGCTGACCATCGAGGCTTTCAAGGAAGTGACGAAGGAGCAGGACGCTGTGGATGCCTGCGCCCTCTGGTTGCTGCAGCAGAAGCGCACCTCCCGCTGGACCACGACGACGTCGACGGCGGATGCGATCTATGCGCTGATGCTGGGCAATAATACAATGTTGACGCCAACAGCGGAAGTCGAAGTGAGGCTGGGCGGCACATTGATCAAGCCGGAGACCGCGGAAGCGGGGAGCGGCTATTTCTCCAAGCGTTATCAACCCGCGGAGATCAAGCCAGAGATGGCCAAGGTCGAGGTGAAGAACCCGAATAATGCCATCACCTTTGGCGCATTGCACTGGCAGTATCTTGAGGATATTGACAAGGTGACCAAGAGCGAAGATAAGATGCCGATCGTGATTGACCGCAAGCTCTTTGTTAAGGAGTACACGACAAAGGGTCCGGTTCTGAAGCCGATCAAGACAGTCAAGATCGGGGACACGATTGTAACGCGCATTGAATTGCGTGTGGAGCGCGAGATGGAGTTTGTTCACATGAAGGACACCCGTGCGGCGAGCATTGAGCCAGTCGACGTGATCTCTTCGTATCGCTGGCAGGATGGCACGGGTTACTTCCAAAGCACGCGCGACACCGCCACGCACTTTTTCTTTGACCGCTTGCAACGTGGCACCTTCATCTTTGAATACGAATGCCGCGTCTTCCAGAACGGCACGTGCAAGGCAGGCATGACTGAGATCCAATGCATGTATGCCCCCGAATTCAACTCACATTCAGCGGGTCAGATGCTGGAGTCGCGGTAGGAGGACCGGATGACTGGGTGACAGGATGACAGGTTGAGCAATTGACGAAGTGACTTTATGACTTGCAAAGCTCTTGGGTCAAGAAGGCACTCAATCCGTTAGCTCATCCAGTCACCCCGTCATCCTGTCACCCATCCTTACTGGCGTTTATTTGTCCATAAAACATGGACTCCAAAAGGGTGTGAAGGCTGTAGTGCACTTGGACAAACGTGTGACGGTGGTTGCCGCGAGGCAGCGCATGTTGCAAATGGTTCCCCTGAAGCTGTCGATCCTGTATTCCGGGGATCGGACCCTAGACAATTTTTTTACACTTCCTTTACATCCGAATGACATTTTATGTAAGGGAAGCTGTTATGATATCTTCGTTTTCAATGATGTGGAGGATGCGTTCTCAAGGTTTTTTAAAGAAAGTTTGATTTTTTTACAAAGAAACCCCCTCTGGGATTCGTATGCTCTACAGATTGATGAAAGCATGATCACTTGTGAAAGGTAGGAAACGTATGAAAAAACTCATGATGCTGGTGTGTGCGATGTGGGCAGGGTTGAACGGATTTGCCCAGGAGATTGATGCTCTGACGCTCGATGGAAAGATTGCGGGTGAATATCTGACCATGGAGATGAAGTTTTCGGTTAAGGGGTTAAAGCCTGATCAGCCGTTGAGGGTCTTGAGTGGCGATTTTGCCCTCTTGGATGAGACGTTGCCGACAGGCGTGAGCCTCGAAGTTGAGGGCGAGATCTATTCGTTGCGCTGTAAAAAAACGTTTTGGCACGATGAGGCCAGTGGCGATGTCCGTCTGCGTTTTGCTCCTACCCAGCGGTCGGAGGGGGAGAAGCAGAGTGTCAGCTTCAATATCCCTGTCATTGCAACGCGTAAGCTCGCGGTCACGTGTGATCGTCCGGGGTTGGCGGTCGAGGTGCCGATGGCGCACAATATTCAGCGTGAAAAAGATGTGCAGGGCAATGACAAGGTCTCGGGTAATCTTGGCTTCCTGCCGGAAGTAAAAATATCCTGGAAGGCAGCTGTCCGCAAATTGGAAGCTGAACTGATCGCAACCTGTGACTCCATGACCTCGGTGACGGTTATTCCAGGAACCATGCGGGTGAAGACCATTTTAACCTATCGCATTGCACAAGGCGAATTGAATGGTATGACCTTGGATGTCTCCAACATGAATGTGATTCAGGTGAAGGGGTTGGATTTGCGGGACTGGAGTGTGGACAAGACGAATGCTGTAAAACCGCTCTTGAAAATCACGTTGGGACGTCCCCAGCGTGAAACCTATCGTCTGGAAATCGAGAGTGAACGTTCCATCGCAGCCTTCCCTTGTGAGTTTACCGTTGATTCGATCCAGCCCCTCGGTGTCATCCGCGCAGCCGGTATGCTGCTGGTGGGCACTGACAGCGCCCTGCGTATTCAAGTCTCAGCCCTCAATGGCTTGACACAGACCGATCCCTCTGCCTTCCCGCGTAAGACGTTTGGTGCCGCGCCCCTGCGCAGTGTCTATACCTACCAATATGCTGCTGTTCCTTATTCAGTCGCTTTAAAAGTTGACGATATTGTGACCTCCATGACTGCTGAAACAGGAGTCCTCTGTAAGATGGAGGAGGGTATCTTGACGGTCGAAGCCAATGTCCAGCTTGATGTCAGGGATGCACCGGCACGTGAAGTTCGGTTGCTGACCGATGCCGATGCCTCCTGGACGGTTGCTTCGGTGAGCGGACAGTTTGTCTCTGAGAGTGATGTGGATGTACGGATGACGCCCAAGGGCCGGGAGATCATCATTCCTTTCCGTAAGCCGGTTGAGGGTATTGCCCTGATGACCCTGCGGTTGGAGAAGACCTTGACGCCTGGCAGTGTTGGCTTTGTTGTCCCAGCGCTCAGCATTCCTGACGCCCGTTCACAACGCGGCTATGTGGTGGTCTCCTCTGCACGTGGCATTCGCCTCACAGCAAAAACAACTGAGAATTTGACGGAGGTGCATACTGCATCAACGCCGATCCGGACCGAGGGCGTTCAGCTTGCCTATCGCTTCCGTGAGTCTGGCTGGAAGCTTGATTTGAACATTGATCGCGCGAAGTCCTCGATTCACGCGGAACTCTTTCATTTAATCTCCCTGGGAGAGGGTGTTGTTTATGTCTCCACGGCCGTCACCTGTCATATCAGTGGCGCACCGGTGCAGAGCTTGAAGTTCCGCGTCCCGGAACAGATCACCCTGTTTGATGTCACGGGTGCTAATATTGATACCTGGACCCGTGAGAAGGATATTTGCAAGGTTAAGCTCATCAATCGGGTCATTGGTGACTATACGCTTTTGATCACCTATGATCGTCCCTTGAACTACAAGGGCGGAGATCTTCAGGTTGGAGAGATCGAGATGGTTGACACCGAAAGTGAGATCGGTTATATGGCGATTGCCACGGCGGCGAGTTTGAAGCTCGATGATTCAAAAAATTTCCCGGCCACCCTTATTCGTATTGGTCGTGATGAGATTCCTGCAGGCTATGCCGCAACGGTCACAGCGCCTGTAATTGGTGCATATAAGTACGTCCGCCGTCCGCATGGAGCAACAATACAGGTGATACCCTATGCGACGGAGGGGCTGATCGGGCAAGTCGCTGATTACCTGACCCTGACGACCCGTATTGCGCGTGACTGCGAAAATGTGACGAAGGCTGTTTACTCGTTGAAGAACGCGACACGGCAATATCTGACCTTGAAGCTCCCAGAGGGTTGCGTGTTGTGGTCGGTACGCCAGATCCAGGATGATAGTCCGGACAAGGTGAAAGAGCTCTCGGCGCAGCAATCTGATGGCGTCTTGCTGATCCCAGTGGAACGTCCACGTGATCCTAACCGCGCGGTGACCATTGAAGTGGTTTATGCAAATGTCGCCAAGAAAGGTTCCTGGTCAACAACGGTGAAAGCGCCTGTTTTGACGGATGCACCAGTCACTTTTGCAAGCTGGGAATTGCACTCCGATGAGAAAATCAGCTTTAGCCAGGTAGAAGGAAATATGACGCCTGAAGTTGTGAAGACTGCGATAAAATGGCCTATTTATGATGCAGGAGCTGCCCGTTACCGGCGTTTCTATCGTACGGCGAATCTGGCGAAAGAGGAGCCTTTACAGATTAAGGTGAGCATTGTGCCCTCATGGCTCGGTGGCGGTTCCCTCTGGGTCCTTGGCGGTGGTCTGCTGGCTGGTTTGGTCGGATTCATCCTCTTTGCGGTAAGACGCACAAGGATCTGGCTGGCCCTTGCGTTGACCGCGTTGTGTGCTGCGCTAGTACAGACAAAGTATGGGCTTCCGATTGCCACTGTTGCTGGCCTTGTCCTCTTCCCCTTGTTGCTGCTGGCGGGGCTGATACGCCTTCTGGTAAGTTGGGGACGCCACATGGCAGTACGCCGTCAGGAGGCCCGGAATCAGGCCCAGGCCGCACCGGAAACCCCTCCCACTATGCCTGCGTTCCCCTTGCCCCTTGAAGAGGAGCCTCTGAGCACGGACGAGGAGCCTCAAGAGCAGGCTGATGTCCCGAGGGAGCCGGAGAATAAGGGCTTTACCCGTGTTGGATTCCTCCTGCTGCTGGCGTTTGTCCTTTCTCTCGGCGGTGTGACGGTCGCACAAGCAGTCGAAAAGATCCGGCCAGTCGTTTCGCAAGTCTCGGTGCAAAGAGAGGATCCGCTCTTTGCTGATGGTTCCGACGGTCTTCTGGTGAAGACAGAGGAGACGCTTGTGAAGGTCTCTGAACGGACCTTGACGGGGGACTATGTCTCCACGGTTTTACGCACGATCCGCTTTTCAGCGAAGGAGACAGGGCTTTATCGTCTGCTCTCCCTCACGGAAGTAGGACAGTTGGCCCTCATCTCATTCAAGGACCATCCTCAGGCAGTGATTAGTGTTGATGATCAAGGACCCCTTCTGACCATCAAGAAGCCAGGTACCTATTCTCTGGTGCTGGAAACCAGTGAGACGATTCATGAGAACGAGAAGGGGCCGACAACCTTTAGCTGGTCGAGTTATGGGAGTGTGAAGAGCAAGGTCGCCATTGTCCTCCCCTCGGCGGAGTTGGCGGTAACCGGGCAGGGGATCGTGCAATGCCTCACAGTTCCCGCTGAAGGCAAGACAACGGTTTCAGGTATCTTGGCGACAGGAACCCGGCGCTTTGGCGTCACCTTCAGTCCGCGTGTCCGCGATGTCCGTAAAGAGACGGCTGTTGTCTATTGCGATGTTTCAACACTTGCCTATCTCCGTTCGGGCGTGGTGGACATCACAGCGCAGGCCAGCTATACCGTGGCGCAGGGCGAAGCCCGTGAATTGCATCTCAGGATCCCGGCGGGTATGGGGGTCACCTCTGTGAATGCCGTAGGGGTTGCGAACTGGAGCCTGGATCCGGCGACGCGCCTCTTGACCGTCCTCTTTGAAAAACCACAGACCGGCAGCTTCACCGTGGTCATTGGCTTGCAGAGTGCAAGTGGCGGGTTGCCCTATTCGCTGACGTTGGGTGTTCCTTCAGTTGAAGGTGTGCAACGCCAGCGCGGTTTCCTCGCCCTGGCAGCCGCAGAATCGGTGCTCATCAAGATTGAAAAAGATCAAGGCGTGAACGCCATCAATGTGGCGGACTATCCGCTCTCTGCCGACCTTCAGCAACTGAATAAGGAAGAGCCGATCCGCAGGACCTACCGCTATGATGATGCAGGGAAGGCCACAGTGACCTTCCGTGCGGAGGCTGTGCAGTCTGAGATTCGTGTTCAAGAGACGGGCGCCTTCAGTATCGCGGATGAGCGCTCTGTCTTGAGTACCCGGTTGGATGTGACCATCTCCAAGGCTGGACTCTTCTCCTTGAAGCTCGATCCGCCAAAGGGGTATGAGATCGAGACCCTGACTGGTGCGAATGTCAGCCACTGGGATGACACCCGTAAGACAGGTGGAAGCGTGGAAGTTTTCTTCAACACGCGCTTGTTGGGTGCCTCCACCATCAACATGGTGCTTGCCCGCCAGCAGAAGGGTATTGAGGAGAAGATTATCGTGCCGCGTATCTCCGTCACAAATGCCGTGCGTCATACTGGACGCATGGCGGTCACAGCCGAGCGTGGAGTCCGGCTTGTCCCAGAGTCTCAGCAAGGCGTCTCGTTGGTTCGTGATGATGCGGTGAGGACGCAGACAGGCGCGGTGATCTTTGATATCCTGCGCCCGGCGTGGCAGGTGGAGCTCAAGACACAGGTTCTCTTGCCGGTGCTGAGACCTGAACTCCTCCATCGTGTTGATTTGTCGGAGGGTATGTTGCAGCATCGCATCTATGCACGCTACAAGATTGAGAATGCGGGTGTCAAATTCTTCCGGGTCAGTGTGCCTGTCAAGGATGCAACATTGACCGTCTCCGGACGTAACATTGCCCGTGTTTATCCTGAGACGGATGGCGCTGAAAAAGATGCGGCTGCCGCAAAGGATGCAACTGTTGGACGGGTCTGGGTCATTGAACTGCACGGCAAGGTTGAGGATACCTACAGCTTCACAGCCCTCTATCAAGAGCCTTACGATCCGAAGGCAGGCGGCGTGACGGTGAGACCCTTTGGTACGCCTGGGAGTGCCCGTCAGAATGCGTGGCTGGCCATCACCGGGGGTGGCCGAGTCCAGGTCGAGACGCGCAACGAAGTCGTTGGTCTGCGCGTGGAAGACGCACGTAGCCTTCCTGAATACTTTGGCGCCGGGGATCTCTCGGGTGCCATCCGCTGTTATCGCGTGCTCCAGTCAGATTACTCACTGGATCTCTCGGTTGTCCGCCACGAAGCAGCAAAGGTACTCTTGGCAGGCGTGGAGAGTACACAATTTACCACCGTGCTCTCAGCAAGCGGCAAGATGTTGACTCAAGCCTCTATTGTCTTGCGCACCGGACGGCTGAGATTCTTGAGGGTCGGACTGCCGGCCAACAGTCAGCTCTGGGCTGCCCAGGTGAATGGGACAGAGGTTGCGATCGCACGGGATAAAGAGAATTATTTAAACATCCCACTGGAGTTGCTGACTTCTGAAAAGCAGACCACGATTGACCTGGTCTACGCAGACAGTCTGAATGGGTCCGCACAGGGCACCTTGGCGATTTCGGCAATCCGTTTCCCCGATTTACCCTTGCAGAATATCACGTGGAATGTCTATGTGCCGCCAGGGTCACGTTATCACCTCGTCAATCAGGACTTTGATGAGCTGGATGATTTGCTGAACATTGAAAAGGGCCAGAATGTCAAGAGCTTCGGCCGTACAGAATATTTGGCGATCAACAGTTCGCTGGGAACCAAAAATCTCAAGGAAGCCAAAGGGAAGCTTGGCTCGATTGGCGCCATGCTTGAAAAGGGTGACCGTATTCAAGCCCAGAGGGCCTTGCAACAGGCGGTCAGCCTCTCCCAGGCAGAGCAGACCTTGAATGAGGACGCCCGGGTGCAGTTCCGCAATGTGGTTCGCGAACAGGTTAAGATCGGCTTGGTCAATCGGCGTGAGGCGCTCAGGAATGATAATAATATCTTTGATGAGCGTGCACCCCAGACGCAGGGTGGGTACAATGAGGGTAACTTTAGTCAGGAATTTGCAAACCGTGTTGAAGAGCAACTCACCGCGCAGGATAGGGACTCCCTTGATCGTGTGGCCGTGAAGATCGTTGAACAGCAGGCTGCCGCCGCAGGACAGGGGACCGCGATCAGCATCGCCATGCCTCAGCATGGACGTCTCCTGCACTTCGGTCGTCTGTTGCAGAACGAATGCGGTGGTAAACTGGAGCTCTCCTTAAAGGTGTCAACCGACTACTCCTCCACGCATTTCCTGAAGTGGTGGCCTCTGCTTCCGCTCTTCCTGGGGCTCTGGTTGATGCTCCGCCTCGCCCTTGGATCTGCTAAGAACTAATCTGTTTTTCATGGCAGGAGCAACGCGGAACCCGCGTTGCTCCTGCGATTCTGCTTGCGTTCATACCTTTATTTTGCCACAATGTGCCCATTACGTGTATACACTACTTTTTGGAAATGAAGTGGATACGCTAAAAAAAAGGTTCATTTCGTATACTTTTTGTTTGTATGCGAAAGGACGAAAGAACATACCCGCTTGGTATTGAGTAGGTTTAAAATCTACCGCCAGCAGTAGTGCAAAGGGTTAAACCCCCTCTCCTGCACTATAAAAGAGTCAGGTGTAAATGGTCCAGATGGAATTTTTGCGCATGGCTCTAGAAAATTAAGTCATGCACAACGAACGATCCTTTGAACGGCGCGATCGCCGTCCTCGCCCACCCTTCCGTCGCCAGAATCGCCACCCTGGCCTCGCAGAACGCGATTTTAGTCCACGTGAAATGCCCAAACCCAAGGGAGAGATCCCAGAAGCTTTTGCCTCCAACGTGTTTGGTCAGATTAATCCACTCATTCAACATGCAGTCGCTGAAGAGGGGTATGCCACGCCTACACCTATTCAGGAGCAGTCCATACCGCCTCTCCTTGAGGGAAAAGACCTTTTGGGATGCGCGCAGACGGGTACGGGTAAGACCGCAGCCTTCCTATTGCCGATCCTTCATCGTCTCCTCGCCCAGCCGACTCCGACGGTTCCTGGTAAGCCACGCGCCTTGATTCTGGCTCCAACCCGTGAGTTGGCCGCACAGATCGCGGAGAGTGTTGCGACCTATGGACGGTATACGGGGCTTCCCTTTGCTGTCGTCTTTGGCGGTGTCAGCCAATACCCGCAAGTACAGGCTCTGCGCCGTGGCGCGGTTTTGGTTGTTGCCACGCCTGGACGCCTGCTTGACTTGATGGAACAGCGTCATTTGACGCTTGATTCGATCGAAGAGCTTGTCCTCGACGAGGCGGATCGTATGTTGGACATGGGCTTCCTTCCGGACATCAAGAAGATTCTGTCGAAGCTGCCCACCAAACGTCATTCCCAGTTCTTCTCGGCGACGCTCTCCTCGGATGTGCTCAAACTGGCCCACCAGATGGTGGCGAATCCAGTCCAGGTGACGATCGAACCCGATAAACCCACGGTGGACAAGATTCACCAACGGATCATGTTTGTGGATAAGCCCAACAAGGTGGCCCTTCTCTCCCACTTGTTCACAATCCGCCCCGAGATGAGTCGCGTGATTGTCTTTTCGCGCACCCGTCATGGTGCAGATAAGATTGTCCGCAAGCTCGTGGATGATGGTATTCCTGCAGATGCGATTCACAGCGACAAGACGCAACGCGCACGAACAGACGCTTTAAATGCCTTCAAGGCTGGTCGTATTCGTGCCTTGGTGGCGACCGATATCGCTTCACGCGGAATTGACGTGGATGATGTCTCTCATGTGGTCAACTTTGATCTGCCGGAAGAGACCGAATCGTATGTTCATCGTATTGGGCGTACCGCTCGTGCGGGCGCCTCAGGTTCCGCAATCTCTCTCGTCAGCGCTGAAGAGCGCGGTTTGCTACGTGCGGTCGAACGGATGATTAAGAAGTCGATTGAAGTTGAGCGTGTCGAGGAGTTTTACTCCGAGCGTGCAGAGAAAGCCGCCGGCCGTGGTGTTCCCGACTCCTTACCTCGTCCCGACTGGGCTGGGAAGAAACGGACCTTTGGCAATCGTGATGAACGTCGTGCACGGCCAGCCCGAAATGATCGTGGCCCAAGCCACGAGGGGCGCCGTCAGGATGATTTTCGGCGTGGGGGCGATGAGGGTGCGGCACGTCCACCTCGGCGTGAAGGCGAAGGCGCCCCGACAGAGGGGTTGCCGGCTAGAGACCCGAAACGTCACGAGAAGCGTCCCCCTGTAACCGCTGAACCTGCGGCCGGAGAGAAGCCCGTGCATAAGCCCGGACCTCGTCCTGCAACACGGGAGGGGGCCGAACGCCCACGTCGCGAAGGTGCTGAACGTCCCCGTCGGGAAGAAGATCGAAAAGGTGGCCATCGCGGACAGGAAAAGCGCACGCCGGCTGCTCCAAAGGAAAAAAAGAGTGAAGAGGCCTCAGCAGAGCCTAAAAAAACATCTCCTTTTTCAAAGTTCTTCCGTAACAAATAGTTGAGCTTTTTTTGAGGTTCGAAAGCTCTTTAAAAGCTTTGTAAAATGGATGTGCATGACCTTGTGTCAGGCACATCCATTTTTGTTGCTTTTGAGCTTTTCATTCTTGAATGTGCTTAGTGCATAAAGTATCATAATAATTCAATGTTCTGCGTCATTATTTAGCAGTCGGTTGCCGGGAGTTTTGAAGATGTTTACACTTGCTGATTTAGCACCTTATCGAGTGGTCCCTGTCATCGCCATTGATGATGTGGCCCATGCCTTGCCGTTGGCGGATGCGCTGATCGCTGGCGGCTTGCCTGTGGCAGAGATCACCTTCCGCTCCTCCGTGGCCGCAGAGGTGATTCGGATCATGACCCGTGAGCGTCCCGAGATGATTGTGGGTGCAGGTACGGTGCTCTCCCCTGAAACCGTTGATCAGGCGAAGGCGTGCGGTGCATGCTTTGGCGTTGCGCCGGGACTGAATCCACGCGTGGTGAAGTATGCTCAAGAAGCTGGCTTCCCTTTTATTCCTGGCGTATCCAATGCGACAGACATTGAGGCAGCTCTTGAACTCGGCTGTAAGGTATTGAAATTTTTTCCCGCAGAAGTTGCGGGCGGCGCGAAGATGGTTTCGGCGTTATCCGCTCCCTATCAGCAGACGGGCGTGAAGTTTATGCCAACAGGAGGATTGACGCTTGAAAAGCTCGTAGAGTACTTCAAGATCAAAACCGTGATGGTTTGCGGTGGCACGTGGATTGCCAAAAAAGAGGATATGGTTGCGGGAAGGTGGGATCTCATTACCGCGAATTGCAAAGCAGTATTGGCTTGTCTAAACCTAAAACGATAATCACATAGGAGCTTTGACATGGCTAAATTAGTGATCAAGGAAGCAGGAAGTTGCTTATATGACGAGGTCTCCTTGGGCGAGGTGATGCTCCGCCTGGATCCAGGGGATGGACGGATCCGTACCACGCGTGAATTTAAAGTCTGGGAAGGCGGCGGCGAATATAATGTCGCGCGCGGTTTACGGCGTTGTTTCGGTCTGAAGACCGCAGTGGTGACGGCCTTTCCCGAGAACGAGGTAGGTCGGTTGGCCGAGGATTTTATTCTTCAAGGTGGCGTAGATACGACGCTGATCAAGTGGATGCCTTTTGATGGTACAGGTGTGGCCACACGTGTCGGACTTAATTTCACGGAACGTGGCTTTGGTGTCCGTGGCGCACTGGGGGTCAGTGACCGAGGCCATTCCGCGGCATCGCAGTTGACCCCGGGTGACATTGACTGGGAGTATCTCTTTGCTGACTTGGGTGTCCGTTGGTTTCATACGGGAGGCATTTTTGCCGCACTCTCTGCAACAACTCCCTTGGTCGTCGAAGAGGCGATGCTGATCGCCAAGCAAAATGGGGTTGTTGTTTCATACGATCTGAATTATCGTCCCTCGCTCTGGAAGTCCAATGGCGGACTCAAGGCCTGCCAGGAGGTCAATCGGCGCTTGGCTCAATATGTGGATGTGATGATCGGCAACGAGGAAGATTTTACGGCATGCCTCGGACTCGACGTTGAGGGCGCTGACCACCAGTTGACGGCCTTGCCGTTGGATGGCTTTAAGAAGATGATCAACCAGGCGGTTGCCGAGTTTCCCAATTTTAAGGTTTGCGCCACTACATTGCGGAGTGTCAAGAGCGCGACATTTAATGACTGGAGCGCTATCTGCTGGACTGACGGGGAGTTTTATCAGGCGATGGAGATGAAGGATTTGATGATCTATGATCGCGTAGGGGGAGGGGATAGTTTCGCCTCTGGCCTCGTCTATGGATTCCTGACTTTCAATGATGCGCAGAAGGCTGTTAATTACGGTTGCGCTCATGGTGCCTTGGCGATGACAACCCCCGGCGATACCTCCATGGCTTCCAAGGCGGAAGTGGAAAATTTGGTCAAGGGCGCCGGTGCTCGGGTGATCCGGTAGAAAAGGTAGTGGCTGTCGGCAGTTAATTCCTGGGAACGCGGACACTCTTGTCCGCCAGAGTAAGTTGTTAGTACATGGATAAAATACAGGGATAGAGGTTAATGAGAAGTCTGCGGCTTGATAAAGTATCGTGCAGGTGTGATAGGTTGGCGGACAGGAGTGTCCGCGGTCCCAGGATGAAGTTATAATCAAGGAGAATGACGATGAAGACAGTTGCGACGATATACAGTATGGTGATGGTTATGTTTCTCTCGGCGTGTGTCTCCGTGCAGGCTGCTAAAACAGATCCTGAAGCTGAGAAGCAGGCTGCTGAAACCCTTGCGACCATGCTGAAAGTTGCAGATTGGCAACTGGCTAACCCCTCGCAGCACCATCCGCTCGATTGGACGCACGGCGCGCTCTATCCCGGCTATCTCGCGCTGGATGGAATTCAAGCGAACCCCAAGTATCGCGAAGCCGTCAAGAAGGTCGGAGAGGAGAATGGCTGGAAAAACTGGACGCGCACCTATCATGCGGATGATTACGCAGTGTCCCAGGTCTATTCGGAGTTGTATCAGCTCACCCGTGATCCAGTGATGCTGAAGCCGTCGATAGACCAGTTTGATCTCATGCTTGCAGATCCTGCGACGGGCGATGTCGGCGAGATCAAGCATGGTAAGCGCGGGAGTAAGGAAGCCGCGAAGATCAAGATGCGCTGGTGGTGGTGTGATGCCCTTTTCATGGCCCCTGTAGCCTGGGCCAAAATCTATGACCTGACAGATGATCCCAAGTATTTGGATTTTATGCTCAAGGAGTGGAAGGCGACCAGTGAGTTCCTGTATGACAAGGAGGAGCATCTCTTCTTCCGGGACAAGAGCTATTTTCCAGAAGTCAAAAAGGAGAAGAACGGCAAGAAGGTCTTCTGGGGACGCGGCAACGGCTGGGTGCTCGGCGGTTTGGTTCGTGTGTTGCAAGTGCTTCCTGATAGCCATCCTGACCGCGCCTTCTTCGTGACGCAGTTCCAGGAGATCTGCAACAAGATGATTGCTATTCAGCCTGCAGATGGTGTTTGGCGCGCCAGCTTGCTGGACCCTGATAATTTTCCGATCCAGGAGACGAGCTCGACCAGCTTCATCAGTTTTGCCCTGGCTTGGGGTGTTAATCAGGGGCTACTGAATCGCGAGAAAGCCGAACCTGCTGTACGTAAGGCTTTGGGTGTGCTCAATACCTTCATTACGCCGGAAGGCAAGCTCACCCATGTCCAGCCTATAGGCGCAGATCCGCAGCATTTTGATACGGCGGGCACCGAAGTCTATGGCGTGGGCGCATTTCTCCTGGCGTCATCGGAACTCTACCGCATGGATATGCTGAAGGCGAAGGAACATGTACCCGTCACGGTCAAAAACAGCAGCGCGGTCTTTTGTCCGGAACGCACCGTCTCCATGCCATGGGCGGATGTCGTGAAGAAGCTTCCCGGTGCAACCCCTCAGAATATCGCGGTGATGGAGGGTCTCTCCTCGCGCTGGGTCGTCTCGCAGGTCGTGAGCGAGAAGGGACAGCCCGCCGCATTACTCTTCCAGACCGATCTGCATGCAGGGCAGACGAAATCGTTTGTTTTGGTCTCCGGTGTCGATCGCGCTTCGTTGCCGAAGTCAGTTCGCAACACCTTCGCGCGCTTTGTTCCGGAACGCAAGGATGATTTCGCGTGGGAGAATGATCGTACAGCCTATCGCGCGTATGGCCCTGCGCTGTGGGATGGTGGTCCTGGGAAAAAGGCGACTGTCGGCAGTGGTATTGATGCCTTTGGCAAGAATGACCGGCTCCCGGTTATTGACCGGATTTTCAAAGAGAAGAACTATCACTCCCCAACGCTCGGTTATGCGATTGATGCCTACAAGGTAGGTACAGGCCCTGGTTGCGGTGGCGCGGCAATCGTGAAGGATGGTCAATATGAGCAGGCCATCACGTATGAGAAGTGGACGCTCCTCGAGAACGGCCCCATCCGTACAGTCTTCTCCCTGATGTATGCGACAGGACAGTTGCGCTTCTTCACGATTGATCTCGGTTCTGATTTTTACGAGGTGATCACAGTCTTTCCCTCTGCTGTGACTCCGGCCGCTGGCGTGACCTTCCGTCCTGTCAGCGAAAAGGATTCGGTCAAGGGAGAAGGATTTATCGCAGGCTGGGAGGCCGGACAGGACAAGACTCCGGCCAATATGGGTGTCGCGCTTGTCGTGCCTCAAGGTGGTGAACCAGTCATTCAGGGCCAAGCCGCGTGGATCCATGCGCCCAAGGGGACGCAGTTCACCGCGTATGCAGGAAGCTGCTGGAACAAAGGCAAGGACTATCCGACAGCCGAGGCCTGGTTCAAGGCCGTCGAAAATTTCCGCAATCGTTTGAGTGTTAAAGTGATTGTCGAATAAGGCAATAACGCAATAAGGCAATAAGGCAATTCTTCCTATGCAAACCATCAATACCGCCGACCGGCAGGCTTATCGCCGGATGAACACAGATGAGCAGCGTGCTCACTTTTTAAAGTCCGATCTCTTTGAGCCGGGCAAACTCAACGTCGTCTATTCGGATGTGGACCGTGCCGTTGTCGCGGCTGCTGTGCCGACGACGCAAGCGCTTGAGTTGACAGGTGGCAAGGAGATGGCTTGCGCCTTTTTTCATGAGCGCCGTGAATCGGGCGTCATCAATCTCGGCGCTGAAGGAAAGGTCACTGTAGACGGAACAGTCTATCAGTTGGCCCCCCGTGAATGCCTCTACATCGGCAAAGGGGCGAAGAACGTCTCGTTTGCTAGCAGCTCACCTGAGGCTCCCGCACAATTCTATCTGGTCTCTTATCCTGCGCATGCCGCCTATCCCACGACACATGCGACGGCTGATCAGGCGAACCGCGTTGAGACGGGCTCTAAGAAGGATGCCAATCAACGCACGATCAATCAGTTTATCCGTCCGGGAAAGATTCAGAGCTGTCAGCTCGTCATGGGCTATACGCAGTTGGCTGAGGGTTCGGTCTGGAATACCTATCCGCCTCATACACATGATCGTCGCACAGAGGTCTATTGTTATTTCAATCTGCCGGAGAACGGACGCGTAATCCATTTGTTCGGTGAGCCGGACGAGACGCGTCATTTGGTTTTGCAAGAGAAGGATGTCGTCTTCTCGCCCGCGTGGTCCGTTCACAGCGGCGTGGGTACAGGCGCCTATTGCTTTGTATGGGCGATGGGCGGTGAAAACCAGGTCTTTGAAGATATGGACCCCGCAAAGATCCGGTAGGGTTTGATGTATGCAGGGGCGTGATATATCACGCCCGTACGAAAGGGAAAATTATGATTTTGGATATGTTTAAGTTGGATGGCAAGATTGCCGTGGTCACAGGCGGCGCGCGTGGCATCGGACAGAGCTATGCGATCGCCTTGGCTGAAGCTGGAGCCGATGTCGCGGTGATCGATGTGATCGACTCTGTCGAGACCGTGGAGAAGGTCAAGGCGCTCGGACGCAAGGCCGCTTCCTTTACCGCTGATTTAGGTGCAGGCAAGGCCAGTGCCGAAGAGGTGATGCAGAAGGTCGTTGACGTGATGGGCGGCATTGACATCCTTGTCAACAATGCCGGCATCATCCGTCGCGAACCCTTTGTGGAACATTCGGAGAAGAACTGGGATGATGTGATCAGCATCAACCTCAGCGCCTCCTTCTTCCTGAGCCAGGTCGCGGCCGCGCAGATGATCAAGCAGGGACGCGGCGGTAAGATCATCAACATCGCCTCCATGCTCTCCTTCCAGGGAGGCGTCTTTGTGCCGGGCTATGCAGCCTCCAAGGGCGGCATCAAGAGCCTGACCATGCTCATGGCCAACGAACTTGCGAAACATAACATCAGTTGCAATGCGATTGCCCCTGGCTATATTGCAACGGAGAATACCCGTCCCATCCGCGAAAATCCGGAGCGTAACAAGTCGATTCTCGACCGCATCCCCGCAGGTCGTTGGGGCGAAACCACGGATCTGATGGGCATTGTCGTCTTTCTCTCTTCTCCGGCCTCCGACTACATGAACGGCTTCACCGTCGCAGTCGATGGCGGATGGCTCTCAAGATAATCAGTGATCAGTGTTGTCTCTGACCTCTGATCTCTGTCACTTATGAACCGCATCCTCATAACATCCGACGAACTGCTTCCGGACAACACGGTGACACTCACCGATTTCCGTGCCGAGCATATCCGGTCCGTGCTAAAAACGCGGGTAGGGGATGAGGTCAAGACGGGCGTGTTGAATGGGTTAATCGGAACTTCGGCTGTTGAAAAAATAGAGGATTCTTGCGTGGTGTTGCGTCCACACCATGACACGCAGTCGCCAGAACCGTGGTTCGACTTGCTGCTCGCGGTGCCGCGTCCCAAGGTGTTGAAGCGGCTTCTGCCGCAACTGGCCGCCTTGGGCGTGAGAAAGCTTGTGCTCCTCAATGCCTACAAGGTTGAGAAGTGTTATTTCAGTAGCCAGTGGCTGGAGCCGGCGCACTATACGCCATTGCTTGTTGAAGGGCTGATGCAGGTGGGTACGACGCGCTTGCCTGAGGTCCTGATCAAGCCACGTTTCAAGCCCTTTATGGAGGATGAGCTGGATCTACTCTTCCCAAATGCCTTGCGCTTGTTAGCTCATCCCGGGGATGCAGCCGAGACGCAGTGGACCCTTGCAGAGGGACAGCGCCCGCTCCTGGCAGTCGGCCCTGAAGGCGGCTGGACCGACTACGAGCTCGATATGTTTTTGAAGCGAGGGTTTGTTCCCTTTTCATTGGGTGCACGTCCCTTGCGTACCGATACTGCCACCATCGCCCTGATCGCAGTGCTTGAAGAACGATTATCGAATCAACGATAAGGAGATATCATATGTTAACTGTTTCTAAAGAGTGTCATTTTGATGCCGCACATATTCTGCCTGACCATCAGGGACAGTGTAAGAATGTGCATGGCCATACCTATCGCCTGATTGTGGAGGTTGCCGGACGTGAAGACAAGAATGACATGATCATTGATTTCAAGGATTTGAAACGCATTGTGGGCGAGGTCATTCTTTCACGCTTTGATCATTCGTTCATCTACGATCAGAACAGCGCCATGGAGTGTGACATCGCCGCCACACTCATGAAATATTCCCTCCGCTGCGTGGCCCTGCCCTTCAAGACGACGGCTGAAAATCTTGCGAGATACATCTTCCAACTGTTGCAGGCGCATATCCAGGTGAAGTCAGTCAATCTCTACGAAACACCTGAATCCTGCGCCCGCTATTCAGCGGACTGAACTGGAATGATGGAATATCCACCTACGCCAAGGCTACGGTGGACAGGTGGGAATGTTGGGGGGGCTGGCAGATAAAGTGTCATGCGCCGGCTGATGGAGGGCCACGTTTTGTCGTGGCCGTGATCGACGGAGGTTTTGCAAGAGCCTCTGTATTCTAACTTGAAGCGGCTTGCACGGTTTTGAGAGGAGTGAGATGGACAGAAAAATAGGGTTACGCGTTACACTGGGCTTGCTAGGATGGGCTGTCTTTCTTTACGCAGCCCAGGAACTCAGTAAGGAGGAGCAGCGACAGGAGGTCATCCGGCTCTGTACGAGCTGCCACGGCTGTGAGATTTACATGTCCGCGCGCTCTGAAAAGGCATGGGAGTTGACGGTCTCCCGGATGAATGACTATGCGAAGAACAGCAACGAGGCCTACACGGACGAACAGTCTGCTCGCGTCGTCCGATATTTGGCCACCTATTTTGGCGAAGATTCCACACTGGAAGTAGTAACGCACTTTGATCCCTCGAAGGACCCGCACAAAGAAAGCGGCCAGTCGTTGGCCGTTGTCACGTCATCCGTTCCTGTTCATGTTGCCTCACCTGTGAGCCTGTTACCCGCTGAGGGCAAGGTTCCTCAGCAGGTACAGAAAGAACTGCCGCCTGAGATCCGTGAAAGGCTGGCGCATCCGCGCTGGAAGCCGAACCGCGTACTCAAACGGGTTGCGGAGGGGGGCGGCTATTTGGCGGTCTTCTGTTCTTGCGCCATGTTTATCACCGGCCATTTCCGCATGCGCCTGAAGCGTCGTTTTCGTCCGATCCATATCAGCTTCGCCCTGGGCCTTTTCATCGCCCTGGCCGCTCATGCGATCATCTATCTCCTCCAGTATGGTACGCCGCCCGTACTCTGGTATTGGTTCGGCTTCATCTCTTTTGCCGTGTTGGTATTGGCCGAGGTTCAAGGGCTGATCCGGAAGCGTTTTGGTCCCGTCTTCCTTAAAATTCATGTTGCAGCAGGCTATTTAGGCTTTACCCTCGCCATCCTCCACTGGGTCTGGGCATGGATGTAAGAGGGGGGTATTCACCCTGTAGCCTGCGATTTGGGTATGCGGTGAGGGATGGACCCAGGACTCAGGACCTAGGACTCAGTGTGCTGGACTCAGGACTGACATTACACGGGGTTTTGTGTCTGGGGTCCTGAGTCCAAAAGACAAACCCATGCTCTACTTCAGCGCCGCAACGACCAAGTCGCCCACCTGGGTCGTTGTATAACCCATCTGGTTGGCGAGCTGGCTCTTCATCCCCGTTGCGTATTTTTGGGTTTGGGCTTGACTCGCTATCTCTGTTTTGGCATTATTTTTCGCGTTAAACGCGCTCTTTTAGGCTGGTTTTACGGATGCGTGTCCATGCCACCCGGAAAGCGAATTTCTAAGCAACTGTTTTTTAACGTTAAGGAGAGATGAACATCATGTCCATGAAAACATATTCGATTGCATTAATTGGCGGAGACGGTACAGGCCCCGAAGTCGCGGCCGAGGGCGTAAAGGTTATTC
>CAYWNP010000017.1:0-30318 GCA_964459675.1 uncultured Akkermansia sp.
TGCGCACTTTTTTAAAAGTTTTTACCCACAGATTCTAACGAAATGCCGAAAATTGCTTTAGCGTATCGACACAGCCAACCAGCATGAGACAGGATAACGAGACAGACAAAACAAAACTCTTTTTCATGGGGTTATTCTCCTTGTAGTTACATCAGCAGTTATCGGCGCGTACGCGTATTCGGCACAGCGCCCGGTGGGGGATCATTTCGAGTGTTGAACGGCATACGTATCCAATAGATTCCGAATCATCTTCTGGTAGGCGGTTTTGTGCAGACCGGCTTGCTCCTTGAAGAAGTCAAGGCTGGCCTTGCTCAGTGAAATGGTAACCTTGACCTTTTCCTCTCGGAAGGCAAGTTGCTCCGGTGACGGGAGAAAGTCCTTCACCACCCGCACCTTGCCCATGGGTTCATCCGTGTAAGTTATTTTGCTCTTCATAAAGTTTCTTTCCTTTTCTGAAAAGCACTTCGAATGCTTGTGATTATGACGTATCCTAGACAACCACCCCAGAGTGATGCCAGAAAGACGATGCCAAACATCTTGCCGATGTCCGCTTCCTGCATACCATGATGAGACTGAGTCGGCACAAGGACAGCGTAAGCCACGGGAAGAATCACAGAAAGAACGGCTAGGCGTTTCAGGCTACCCTTGACCGAAGCCGAATTCTTGATTTGGAGCGAGGTGAGGAGTGTGGTCAGGACGCCTACAACTAGGAAAGGCTGAAAGGATTCAAATACATCAAGAATAGTGTTGGTCGAAATCTCCATGGGTCCCTTTTCATTATCCTTCTTGTTATTGCACAACGTTTAGCGTTTTATGCAATGTGTTGCAAGTATAAGACGGTTCGGAATTCAGTGCAAGCGGAAATTTTGTCACATATTGCACGAACCGCTAAAGTTATGTCGGTGACTTTTTGTCAGAATCAAGTCAAGAGAAGGGAATAATTTCCCGCAGAGGCGCGGAGGCGCAGAGGATGAGAGAGAATGAAATTGGAGCAAGGATTGTAGAGACTGTGTAATTAAGTAGAAGAATAACCCCTCCGCGTCTCAGTGCCTCTGCGGGAGAAAGGAATATTATCCAGCACCCTGTTCCCAAAGTGTCAGAATTTCCGTGACGGTATCACGTACCTTCGAGCGTGCAACACTTCTTTCGACCATGCTCGAAAGTAACTCATCATAATTCGTTTCCTGATGTCTAATATGGGCGGCTACGGCAAGCCGGACTGCTTGGGCGTCAAAATTCCTGGCGGCATCACTACGGCCGACACGACCACTGTATTTCCTGCAGGCGTGCTCTGCAATGAGCGTTTCTCTTCCACGTGGGCAGTTGGGAAACAGTTCCCGGACATGAGCAGCGAACTGCCTGATGTATTCATCGTCGAGTTCAGCGCGGCGAAGAGACGCCTGGCCACGTCGCATTTCCCGTTGCGCCGCATCGGCTTGACACTCCTGTTCAGCGCGTTCGAGGGCTTCGTTTTCAACAAGGAGTCCCTGTCGTTCGTAGCGTTGACGGGAGCGACTCCATTTCAACACCACGGCAGAAAGGCCTGAGTGTTTGCGGGAACGACGCGTGAGAGCCGTGTCACCTGAAGGTAAGAACACAAGATGATCCAAATCTGCACACGTCAAGCAGGTGGCGCCCTTTTCTCCTTTTAGGACAATCCATGCGTGCGAACCAAGATCCGTTCCACACTCATCACAGGTGGATTCCCGGCTGGATATAAAAACTTTGAGCTGATTGTTATCCGATTCCTGCATCTGGCTCCAAATGTTTAATTTACTTCAGTTGTCTTTTAATCGGTTTTTAATTTCTTGCGCATCTGCACATTCTAAATAGAGCTCAACAGCCTCTTTTAGATTAGCCGAGGCCTCTTCAACAGTGTCTCCCTGACTGGCAATATCCAACTCGGGGCATAGGGAAACGTACCCATCTCCCTCTCGCTCGACGAATGCTGTTAATGAACATTTTGACATACAATACTCCAGTTGATGATTACACTTTAACACATGTTGCGTACGCAGCCAAGAATGATTTATTCTGCAAAAAACTGGCAACGTGCAAAAGGTGGTTGGTCTTGAAGAAAATCTCCTCAGCGCCTCCGCGCCTCTGCGGGAGAAAGGAAATTCGACAAAGTTCGCGACTAAGTTTGTGTGTGCTGGCACAGGGGTACGGACTTTCCAGTCCGTGCTGTAACGGGTTGGAAAACCCGTTCTCCTTTGAGTCTTACAGGCTATCAGTTTCTGAGTCCTTGCACTGACGTTTCATGTGCGCTCTTGCTGTTATACCTTCCCTTTTTACGATTCTTAATCAGGGCCGCAATGCTTCCGATGGCGATGCCGCTGAGAACAGCAACGATTAACGCGAAATCCAAATGGTGAATATTTGTGGCGCATTCATGATTCGTGTTCACCTCAATGAGCCCGGAGGTGCCAATCTCTGACTTGCTTTGAGACTGTAATGGTTGCTCTGTGATACACCCTCCGCAAACGAATTCGTAATCATTGGTCTTTCCGCAGAAAGAGCATATCCAGTTATTTTGCACCACATCTGTAGTTGTGTTGGTCATGTTTTACAAGGCGATGGCTTTAGTGTGGTTTTCAGTATAGCAGTCTTGGCTCTGCACGTCTCGGGAGGGTCATATGGCGAGTAACCATTTAGTTTTTCAATATCGTCTGGGAAGACCTTGACTAATGCACGGGATGCAAATAGGCGACATGGCCCCGACTTATCGCAGAGGAGGTCTATCAATCGTAGCCGGATTTCCGTAAGATCCTCTCCTCTCGTCTTTAGCTCAAGCAATGCCAAGCTCCACCCAGGCGTAGCGGGATCCCCAATCTGTCGGGTGATTTCGTCCACAGTGAGTGATCGTAGCTTCTTTTGGTAATGGAAATCGAGAAGCTTGCCGATCCCTTGCAATAGGAGCCGGCAAAAAAGCCACCCTACAATCCCTGCCGCAACCGTAGCAGGCCAGCGCCAGATGCTGCCATCAAACAGTCGCATACCCCAGGCTACGCCGAGGCATGCCGCTCCTACATAGAACGGTAACAGATCAAAAAGGCTAACCATCGTTTTCTTTCATTTTAATTTGCCCGACGTCAGTCCCCATGTAACAGCGTAATCAACTCATTTAAATGGACGATGTCTGTCGATTCTTATGAATCTCTATTGCGCGATCCCAATCCTTTGCATCGATAATTAATTTGTAGTCTTGGAATGCAGCCCCAAGGATTCCATTTCCACTATCGCCCGAGATCCGGGATGGAATCCCGTGAGACTCGAGTAAAACATGAAACAAGGAGGCATCATCTAGACGGGCAAAGGTCTCGAAACATACGTCGCCTTCTGCTGTTTGTGGACGTACCTTTGTGCTGCTTGAGCTGACGGGCGTGAACTGGTCTGTTGGCACTGTCACGACCTCACCACACATGGGACAGAGTTCCGCGCACCCCTCTCTTTCGCGATGGAACGTGATCTGTTGATGACATTCCGGGCATTCGAAGGTGATCCTTAAGTACGCGTTGCCGGGAGCTCCCCTCTTTGCCGGAAGGATCCAGATGGCGAGCAGAACACAAAGTGGAACCGTTGGGTAAAGTATGAGCGGAAAAGGAGGTATATCCCAGAAGAGGAGAGCCGCATAAGGTGTCAGCCATCCAGCTAGACCAGAAAAGGCGCAAATGGGAAAGGCATTGTACCCTTTTGACTTCGCTAGATAGTATAACGGAAGAAGAATTACGACAATTATTGCAATCATTGATTATTACCGAAGCTTTACTCAGGTCACGAATGACTTTCACTGACAACCGTGCCAGCGATGGATATATTGTGGTTCTTTTCGATGTGCAGTTCAAGGTGAAATTAGTGTAGTGAGTAGAAAAATAAGGGCTGGGAGTTGTCTTTTAGTGAGATATTCTCGCAGAGGCGCGGAGGCGCAGAGGATGAGAGAATTTGAAATTGGGGCCAAGAGGCTTGAATAGCCTAGAAGAAAGTTTCCTCCGCGCCTCTGCGGGAGAGACCAAGACTCGACAAAGTTCGCGACAAAGCTCGCGACAAAGTTTAGCAACCTATCCCTGACACGCATCGCAATACGCCTTGATCGGGCAATCAACGCAACGGGGATTACGCGGGGCGCAGCGGGTCTGACCGAAGGAGACGAGATAGGAGTTCCAGGTCTTCCAATAGCGGACCGGCAGGATTTTGCGCAGCGCCATCTCGGTGTCGTAGGGGGTCTTGGTCGTGATGAGGCCGAGGCGGTTGGTGATGCGATGAACGTGCACATCCACGCAGATGCCGGGCTTGTCAAAGCCGAGCGCGACCACGAGGTTGGCGGTCTTGCGTCCCACGCCAGGCAATTCGCAAAGCTCTTCAACCGTACTCGGCAAAATGCCGCCGAATTTTTCCTCAAGGACATGCGGCAGCTCTTTTAAATGGCGCGCCTTGTCACGGAAGAACCCGACGGGATAGATGAGCTTCTCCAGTTTATCCTGTGAAATCTTTTTCAAATCATCCGGAGTCCGGACATGCTGGAAGAGGCGTCCGCAGGCTCCTGCTGTGCAGGCATCTTTGGTGCGCGCACTCAAGATGGTTCCGACAAGGACACGGAACGGATCATTCGTCTGGGCTGCGACCAGTTCAATGATCGGCGCAGACGTGGACTCGTACGCCTTCTTCAGGAGCTTGTTGACCGCAGGTATGTCGGAGAGTGTCATGTTAGTTGCTTGCCTTTAACTTTAAAAGAACTCCTTAAATACTTTTTCGCGAAGATCGCTATTTGGGGTGAAGGACGGCGTGCCTACGCATTCGGCGGATACGCCGACGGCACAGCTCGTCCTTCACCCAGTATTGATGCTCACAGGACTCAGGTGCTTGCACGAGATAAGCCCTGGCTGTATTCAGCCACTTGCGGGGCTTTCCGTGCAAGCACCTCTCATAGCGATCTTAGCGTAAAATCGAAATCGACTCCGAGTTCTCTGACTGCCTATTGCTACCCTGTCCGCCGTAGTCGTATTCGCGAAGGCGGATGCCGACTGCCTACTGTCCTTACCAGTGCATGCGCACGGGGACGTGATCGGCATGGAGAGCGTCTTTGATCTGGCGGAGGGTGTAGTCGCCGGTGTGGATCATGCCGGCGACGATGGCTGCGTCAGCGCCTGCTATCACGAAGGCATCGCGGATATGCGCGGGCGTGCCGCCACCGCCGCTGGCGACGACGGGGACATTTACGGCTTCGGCAATGAGTCGGGTGATCGTCAGCTCAAATCCTGCGCGTGTACCGTCGGCATCCACGGAGTTCACCACGATCTCGCCGGCGCCCAGATCCACGGCGCGCTTAGCCCACGCCACGGCATCCATGCCGGTACGTTCGCGGAAGCCGCGGGCGGTTACTTCGTAGCCGCTCGGGAAGCGCGGATCGCCTGGATGCGCGACAGGATCCATGCCGAGGACGACACATTGTGCGCCAAAGGCTTTGGAGCCCTCGCTGATAATCTGGGGGTTCTTGATGGCGAGCGAATTCACGGAGACCTTCTCAGCGCCCGCCAGCAAGACGCGCGACATGTCTTCCAGACAGGAGATGCCACCGCCGACCGCAAAGGGAATGCGGATGGCAGCGGCTACTTCGCGTACCATCTCGATATCGATGGGACGACCTTCGGCAGAGGCGGTGATATCATAAACGACCAGTTCATCGCAACCGCCATCGGAATAGCGGACTGCCATCTCCACAGGGTCTCCGAGGTCGATGTTGTTCTGAAATTTGACGCCCTTGGTGACGCGGCGTTTGATGACATCCAGGCAAGGTATGATACGTTTCGTCAGCATAAAGAGGCTCCCTAGCGCGAGGGGTTCCAGTGTAAGAAGTTGTTCAGGAGTTTTAGACCGATACGGCCCGATTTTTCAGGATGGAATTGCGTGGCCGCCACGTTGGCGCGTCCGAGCATACAGGAGAAGGTGCTGCCAGCATAATCCGTCGTGCAGATCGTCAAGTCAGGGGTCGCGGGGGCTGGATAGTAACTGTGGACGAAATAGAATTCGCTGTCGTCTTCAATACCCTCCAACAGGGGATGTTTTTTGACCTGGCGGACCTGGTTCCAGCCGATCTGGGGGACCTTGTCCCGGCGGTCAACAGGCTGGAAGCGCGGGACGCGTCCGGGCAAAATGCCGAGGGTCGGGGTTCCGCCATCCTCCTCTGAAAACTCCAGGAGAATCTGGGTGCCGAGGCAGATACCGAGAAAGGGGGCGCCCTTGTTAGCAACTTCACGCAGGACGTTGACCAGGTTCATGGAGGTCAGGTGCTGCATGGCTGCGCCTGCAGCGCCGACGCCCGGGAAGATGACCCGTTCGGCGGAGAGGATCTGCTGGGGATCCGAGGTCACAACAGCTTCGCAGCCGAGTGCGCGGCAGGCGAGCTGGACGCTCGTCAGATTTCCTGCCTTATAGTCTACAATTGCAATCATGGTTCAAGCTCAACGGGGTTGGTCAGTTCGCCAATGCCTTCAATGGAAATGGTGACGGTGTCACCGGCCTGTAAATAGATGGGCGGTTGCCGTGCAAAGCCGGCGCCGGAGGGGGTGCCGGTGAAGATCGCCGTCCCTGCGGGCAACGTGGTGCTGCCGCTGAGGAAGACGATGAGGTCAATGACGGAGAAGATATGGTCCGCCGTGCTGCTGCATTGGCGCACTTCGTTATTCACGGTCGCCTGGAGGGTCAGCTTCTGGGGGTCAGGGATTTCATCAGGGGTCACGATACAGGGGCCGAGGGGGGCGAAGGTGTCGAAGGATTTTCCACGGCACCACTGGTTGCCGCCAAAGCTCTTCTGCCAGTCGCGTGCTGTCACGTCATTGCCGCAAGTGTAGCCGAAGACATGATCCATTGCGTTTTCGCGGGTGGCATTCTTGCAGGTCTTTCCGAGGATGACCACGAGTTCAGCCTCATAATCAACCTTCGTGCTGGCCAGATGGGTGGGAATGAGGATGGGGTCCAGAGGGTTCTGCGTGACCCAGGGGCTCTTCATGAAGAGGACCGGGTGGGTGGGGATCGGCTGGTTGGTTTCGATGGCGTGAGCCTTGAAGTTAAGGCCGATCGCAAGAATGACTGAGGGTTGGAGGGGTGCGAGCAGCTTTTTGACTCGTACCTTTTGACCGGAAGGCTTCCAGTCGCCGAACCAAGGTTCCCCGGCAATGAGTTCCACCGAGCCGTCCGCCTGCACAATCCCATACTGAGGGATAGGGGACTCTTCGGACAGAAAGCGTATCAGTTTCATGTTAGACCTTCAGGACCATGGCACCCCAGGTCAGCCCGGCGCCAAAGGCGTCAAAGACCACCACATCGCCCTTTTTCAGGCGGCCCTGTTCAAAGGCCTCACAGAGGGCGATCGGAATGGTTGCCGAAGAGGTGTTGCCGTATTTCTCAATATTCACAAAGACTTTTTCCGAGGGGAGCTTCAAGCGCGTGGCAATGGCCTCGATAATGCGGATGTTCGCCTGGTGGGGAATGATGAGGCTAACATCCTCAGTGGTCAGTCCTGCGGAGGTCAGGACCTCGGTCGCGCATTCCGACATGGTGCGGACAGCCAGCTTGAAGACGTCGTTGCCCTGCATCTGGATAAAGCTCCCTTGATGTTCGGGGAAGCGACGACAACCACTGTTGGGCAACTTCAGGATGTCGCATTCAGTGCCGTCACCGCCGAGCGTCATGGAGAGGATGCCGCGTCCCTCTTCCGTGGATGAACTGTAGACGACCGCGCCAGCACCATCACCAAAGAGGACGCAGGTGTCGCGATCAGTCCAGTTGACCGTGGAGGAGAGAATTTCGCTTGAGACCACGAGAACATGCTTCATCAGTCCGGAACGGATCATGGACCATGCAATGCTGGAGGCATAGATAAAACCTGTACAGGCTGCGGAGATATCCAGCACCCCAGCTTTTGTGGCCCCCAAATCCTTCTGGATCAGGCAGGCGACAGAGGGGTAGACCGTGTCAGGGGTGGTGGTAGAAACCAGGATCAGGTCGAGCTCCTCAGGGGCGAGCCCCGCCATAGCCAAGGCATCCTTTGCGGCCTTTAAGCCCAACGTGGAGGCCCATTCGCCTTCGGCGGCGATCCGACGTTCCTTGATGCCGACCCGCTTGGTGATCCACTCATCACTGGTCTCCACCATCTTTTCAAGATCTGCATTGGTCAGGACCTTCTGAGGAAGAGCCTTGCCGACGCCCGTTAAAAGTGCTGTAAATTGCTGCATAATTTTATTCAGATCAGCTCTAGCGGTCACCGCCATGTTACCCTGAGCTGAAAAGTTGGGTTGTAGAATACACCATTTGGCTGTATTTCGCAATTTCAAATAATCAGAGTTCACGAAAAAGAGCGCCCCTCCCGGAGTCTACACCCCCGGCATTCCAGACTGCGGGCAGATTAAACGTTCAACGCTGAACGCCAAACGCTCAACGCTGAAGTTGGAAAATAAGGCAATGAGGTTCGTTGGAGCGAAGCGGAAACCATTCGACGAATGTCGAAAGCTTAAGCGAGACAAGCGTATTTGCTTCGCGAAATAACGCAATTCTTTTACGCTTATGTAAACAATATTTATAATTTTCTTTACGATATAGTAAATAAAAAATAATTAATGTGCCTGTTTTTAGCTGAAAATGGTATTATTTTAACTGTTTTTTGCAATGGCACAATTCTTGCAGGAATTTTCAATATGAAAAAAGAATTATCAATTTACCCTGTACCCGATATTGGCCTCTATAGCTTTGAGAATGAACATGATGCCTGTGGCGTTGGGCTTGTTGCTTCCCTTGAAAATAAGCCGAGCCACAGCATTGTTGAAAAGGGGCTGACCGTTTTAAAGCGCCTGATGCATCGTGGTGCGGCAGGGGGTGACCCAGATACGGGCGACGGAGCGGGCATTCTGGTTGCAATGCCGGATCGTTTTTTTCGTACAAAGGTCGAGATGACCCTTCCGAAGCGTTATGCGGTTGCGATGATGTTCGGGGGTGAGGGGTTGGAGTCGGAGATTGAGGCTGCGCTGCATGCCAAGAGCATTGCGATCTTGGGGTGGCGCGACGTGCCGACAAATCCTGAGGCGATCGGTCGTAATGCAAAGGCCAGTATGCCCCGTATTCGTCAGCTCTTTGTGAGTGGGGAGGCTTTTGGATCGGATGTGGTTTTTGAGCGGAAGCTTTTTGTGGTTCGCCGCGTTTTGGAAAAACGTTTTAAGGAATTGACCTTCTGTAGCTTCTCGTGCAGGAGCATTGTTTACAAAGGTCTCTTGATGGCCACGCAGATTGACGCCTTTTATACGGATCTGCTGGATCCGGATTTTATCTCGCCGCTGGCTTTGGTCCATCAGCGTTATAGCACCAACACCTTCCCGACCTGGAAGCTGGCGCATCCCTATCGTTTCTTGGCGCACAACGGTGAGATCAATACGCTGCGCGGAAATCTCAACCAGGAGCGCAGCCGTGAAAAACTTTTCAAGAGTGAACTCTTTGGTGATGAACTGAAGGAGTGTCTGCCGCTCTTCGATGCCGGGCTGAGCGATTCCGGTTATCTGGACAACATGCTGGAGCTTCTCGTCTTGTCAGGACGTTCCTTGCCCCATGCGATGATGATGCTGATGCCGCAAGCGTGGGGGCTGAAATATCATTTGGGCAAGGATGTTCGTGGTTTCTTCGAATATCATTCTGCATTGATGGAACCGTGGGACGGTCCTGCGGCCGTGGCCTTTTCGGACGGTGTGAACGCTGGGGCCCTGCTGGATCGTAACGGTCTGCGGCCTGCACGGTACACGGTTACCAGTGACAATGTCTTTGTCTTGGCCTCGGAGACGGGTGTGCTCGACATTCCGGACAACGAGGTATTGCGTCGCGGGCGGCTGAAACCCGGCGAGATGATCTACTGTGACCTGGAGAACCATCGTTTGGTCTTTGACAGCGAAATTAAGAACCAACTGGCCCGACAGAAACCCTATCGTCGTTGGGTCATGGACAACAGAATCTCGGTTAACGGTCTATTGGACTCCATCACACCTGCACTGCCCATGGACAACATGGTCCATCTTCAGCGCCTCTTTAACTGGAGCCGGGAAGATGTTGAGATTATTGTGAAGGCGATGGCGCAGTCCGGCCATGAGCCCGTGGGGTCCATGGGAAATGACAGCGCTTTGGCTATCTTCTCAAAGAAGACGCCGTTGCTCTACAACTACTTCAAGCAACTCTTTGCGCAGGTGACCAATCCTCCGATTGATCCGATTCGCGAAGAGTTGGTCATGAGCCTGATCACCTATATTGGCAACCATGGCAACATCCTCGAGGAGAGTGCCGCGCACGCAAAGCTGATTAAGTTGCCGCGTCCGGTCTTGACCGACGAAGATGTCTTGCGCTTGACCCTTGTGAAGGATGCAGCCTTTGCGACCGTGGTGCTTCCGATCGGCTGGAAGGTGAATTTGTCAACGGAGCTTGAGGAGCTTGCTGCCAAGGCTGTAGAGCTCGTGAAGAGCGGCAAGCGTATTCTGATCCTTTCCGACCGGGAGTTGCCTGAAGATGTCATGCCCATGCCAGCCTTGCTGGCAACTGTAGCAGTCAATCGGGGGCTGACCCAGGCGGGACTACGGCCTCCTGTGGGGATCATTGTTCAGTCTGGCGAGGTGCGCGAAGTGATGCACTTTGCACTCCTGATCGGGTTTGGCGCAACGGCCATCAATCCTTATCTGGCCCTGCAATGTGTTCATGAGTTGTCGGTCTCGAATGCGGTCTCGGTTGATCCAGCCAAGGCGGCAGAGAACTATATCCATGCTGTGGATAAGGGATTGCTGAAGATTATGTCCAAGATGGGCATCTCGACCTTGCGCAGTTACCGTTCCGCTCAAATCTTTGAGGCTGTCGGTCTGGATCAAACGGTTATTGACCGCTTCTTCCCGGGCACTGCCTCGCGTATTGGCGGCATGACCCTCGAGGATATTGAACGGGAGACGCGACAGCGGTTCCAAGAGGCGCAGCACGGGGCGCTCCTTAAAGTGGGCGGCGAGTATGCGTTCCGTAAAGACGGGGAGAGTCATCTCTGGACTCCCCATACCCTCTCCCTCTTCCGGCAGGCGGTACACGAGAATAATCTCACAAAGTATCGTGAATATGCAAAGCTCATCAATGACCAGAGTCAGCAGGTGCATACCCTGCGCGGCATGTTTGAGTTTGTCGAGACCTCGCCTGCTCCGCTTGAAGAGATAGAGAGCGTTGAATCGATCATTCATCACTTTGTATCAGGGGCCATGTCGTTGGGTTCGTTGAGCCCCGAGGCTCATGAGGCCATCGCGATTGCCATGAACCGTCTTGGCGCGATGAGTAATTGCGGTGAGGGTGGCGAAGATTCCGAACGGATGAAACCAGGGCCGAAGGGCGAGATCCGCAGCAGCGCTATCCGTCAAGTGGCTAGTGGACGTTTCGGTGTCACGATTGACTATCTGGCAAATGCTCAGGAGTTGCAGATTAAGATGGCTCAGGGCGCGAAGCCTGGCGAGGGAGGTCAGCTCCCCGGACATAAGGTGGATGCGATGATCGCGCGGGTACGTCACTCGACGCCAAACGTGACCTTGATTTCACCGCCGCCTCACCACGATATTTATTCGATCGAGGATTTGGCTCAGTTGATTTATGATCTGCGCAACGCCAATCGTGAAGCGAGAATCTCCGTGAAGCTGGTCTCCGAGGTCGGCGTTGGAACCATTGCAGCAGGTGTGGCCAAAGCCCATGCGGATGTGATTCTGATCAGCGGACATGATGGTGGCACAGGCGCCTCGCCTTTGACCAGTATCAAACATGCTGGCTTGCCCTGGGAGTTGGGATTAGCAGAAGCCCAGCAGACCCTCGTCCTGAACAACCTGCGTTCGCGGGTGCGTCTTCAGGTGGACGGGCAGTTGAAGACAGGCCGCGATGTGGTGGTGGGCGCCTTGCTGGGTGCCGAGGAGTTTGGTTTTGCTACGACGTTGCTGGTCTGTCTGGGCTGCGTCATGATGCGTAAATGCCATGAGAACTCCTGTCCGGTCGGTGTTGCCACCCAGGATCCGGCTCTGCGCAAGTGTTTCGCAGGAAAGCCCGAGTACATCGAGAACTTCCTCCGGATGCTCGCGGGCGAAGTGCGGGAGAACCTGGCCAAGCTGGGTCTGCGTTCTCTCCATGAGGCTGTGGGCAGAAGCGACCTCTTGAAGATGAATCACGCCATTGATTTCTTCAAGTCGCGCAACTTGGACTTCAGCCGTATCTTCAAGCAGGTGAGCGGCGAACATATTCGTTTTGAGAAATGTGTTGAGGAGGAGCCGAGCTTTGATGAGCAACAGTTGATTCCCAAGCTTCAGAACGCCCTGAAGAAGGGAGAGGTGAGCACCCTCATCTTGGATATTCGTAACACGAATCGTACGGTGGGAACAGCCTTGTCACGTGAAGTGGTTCGGTGCTTTGGAGCAGAGGGGCTTCCCAAGGACTGCATCCGCATCCAGTTGACGGGTTGCGCAGGCCAGAGCTTTGGAGCCTTTTTGGCGCCTGGCATTACACTCGAACTGACAGGCGAGGCGAACGACTTTGTCGGCAAGGGGCTTTCGGGAGGTGATATTGTCATCAAGACGCCTGCGGCAGCGACCTTTGATGCCAGCCAGAATGTGATCGCAGGTAACGTGGTCGGGTATGGGGCGACCAGTGGCACCATCTATTTGAATGGACAAGCGGGCGAACGTTTTGCCATTCGTAACAGTGGCATGACGATGGTACTCGAAGGAGGCGGCGATCATGGATGCGAATACATGACCGGCGGTCGCGTGGTCGTGATCGGTCCTGTCGGCGTGAACTTCGCTGCGGGTATGTCGGGGGGTATCGCCTATGTCTACGACGAGACCGGTGATTTTGACCTGAAATGTAACCTGGATACGGTAGACTTGGAGACGGTATTGCCGAAATCTCAGGACGAGGAAGAGGTGATGACGCTACTTCAGCAGCACATCTGTGCCACAAACAGCAAGAAGGCTAAGCAGATCCTCGCGACGTGGCAGGACGCGCGAAGCCGTTTCGTCAAGGTGTTCCCTGTGGAATACAAACAATTATTGGCCAAAATCGCACAAATCCAAGACTAATCAGGGGGCTACCATGGGTAAAGAATTTCAAACAACCAAACGTATCAGTGATGTGTATCGGCCTGTCCATCAGCGCAAGAAGGACTATCAGGAGGTCGAGCGGAAGCTTTCCGCCGAGGAGATTCATCAGCAGTCGGCGCGCTGCATGACCTGTGGCATTCCCTTCTGTCATGGCATGGGATGTCCACTGTGCAACGTCATTCCTGAAATTAATGAAGCGGTTCACAAGGGTAAGGATCGTGAGGCCTACGAGCTTCTCAATTCAACCAGTCCACTCCCTGAATTTACTTCACGGGTCTGCCCTGCGCTCTGTGAGGGAAGCTGTACGGCTTCGCTCGGGAACGACTCGGTGATGATCCGTCAAATTGAAAAGCAGGTCATTGAGACGGCCTTTGAAAAGGGCTGGGTCACCTGCGGCACGCCGAAGCAGCGGACTGGCAAGAGCGTCGCGGTGATTGGAAGCGGCCCTGCGGGTCTCACGGCTGCGATCGAGATGAACAAGGCGGGGCATCGTGTCTCGCTCTATGAACGCCAGCCCGACTTTGGTGGCCTCTTGCGATATGGAATTCCTGCCTTCAAGTTGGAGAAGAGCGTGATTGATCGGCGCATCCAATTGATGCGTGAGGCAGGCATTGAACTACAGGCCGATACGGAGATTGGAAAGGATATCTCCTTAGAGTATCTTTCACGTCAATTCGATGCAGTTCTTGTGGCGACAGGGACGCCATCGCCGCGGCCACTCGAGATTCCGGGTGCGGAGTTGAATGGTATTTATTATGCGCTTTACTTTCTCAATGGATATGTCTCCGCCGAGGGGAAGAATGTCCTCATCATCGGGGGTGGCGACACAGGAAGCGACTGCGTCGGGCTCTCTGTTCGTCAGGGTGCAAAGAGCATCTTGCAGATTGAGATCATGCCCGAACCCCCCGAGGGCCGCTCAGCCTCTACACCGTGGCCACTCTGGCCCTACAAGCAGAGGACGTCCTCGAGTCAAATGGAAGGCGGTACGCGTCGCTACAATCTTCAAAGCACTCGGTGCCTCGGAACAAACGGGGCGGTCAGTGGTGTTGAAGTCCAGAGCGTGGATTGGGCGTTGTCCGAAGAGGGCCGTCCGCTCAGCTTCAAGCCGGTGGAGGGGACGACAGAGGTGCTCAAAGCAGATCTTGTTTTCTTGGCCATGGGCTTCCTAAAGCCCTCCTTCGAAAACAAAGGAGATAATCTTTTTGTGATTGGGGACGCAGCAAACGGACCTAGCTTGGTCGTCCGGGCCATGGCGGATGCCATCAAAGCAGTTGAAAACATCAACCGTTTTCTTCTCGACAATACTTCAATTAATTAAGTACACTACCTATAACTTATGCAAACCCAACTTAAAACCGAGATTGACGTATTGCGTGAAATCAGCTCCGCTGTCGTCCACGAGCGTAACATTACGGCTTTGTTGGAGAAGGTGCTGGATGTGCTCCATCGCAAGATGGGAATGCTTCGCGGGACGTTTACCTTACGCAAGGGTGATGTCTTTGAAATTGCCGCTTCGCACGGTTTGAGCGAGGCTGAGCAGAAACGTGGACGTTACAAGTTGGGGGAGGGGATTACCGGGACGGTCGCCGAGACAGGAATTGCCCAGTTGGTGCCGGATGTCTCGAAAGAGAAGCGGTTTAGAAATATCACAGGTTCACGGACTGGCGCAAAGGATATCGCCTTCCTCTGCGTCCCCATCTTTTACATGGAGAAGATTATCGGTACCTTGAGTATTGACCGGGCAGTCACTCCAGGTGTTGATCTTCAGGAAGATTTACGTTTCTTAGAGATTGTGGGTAATTTGACTGCTGAGGCAGCCAGTGTTTATCGCTCAGAGATGGACGAGCGGGAGAGCCTGATTAAAGAGAATCAGCAACTTCGTTCGGCCTTGGGAGAGTCCACCGGAAACCCTGGACAGCTCGTGGGCAACTGCCGTTCCATGCAGAAGATTTATGATCTGATCCGCCAAGTGGCGCCCAGCAATGCAACGGTCCTCATTCGAGGCAGTTCGGGAACAGGCAAGGAGTTGGTGGCCAATGCCATCTACAAGTTGAGCCCACGCTTGGATAAACCCTTTATTGCGCTGAACTGCGCTGCGCTTCCCGAGAGCCTTGTGGAGAGCGAACTTTTTGGGCATGAAAAGGGCTCCTTTACGGGTGCGGTCAATACACGCATTGGGCGTGTTGAAGCTGCCAACAAAGGCACCCTCTTTTTGGATGAAATCGGCGATCTGACCCCGCAAACGCAGGTGAAATTGCTCCGTTTTATTCAAGAACGGACCTTCTCACGTGTCGGTAGCAACGAGGAGCTCAAGAGCGATGTCCGTCTCTTGGCTGCCACAAGTCGTGACTTGGAAGAATTGATGGCGCAGGGCAAGTTCCGTGAAGATCTGTACTATCGCCTGAACATCTTTCCGATCACCATACCCGACCTTGCAAAACGTCGTTGTGATATTATTCTTCTCGCGGAACACTTTATACAAAAGTTAAATTTGAGGTACGGTAAGACCGTGCAGCGTCTTTCAACGCCGGCTATTAATATGTTGATGATTTATCATTGGCCAGGCAATGTCCGTGAGCTTGAAAACTGCATTGAACGGGCAGTGCTGACCTCCTCCGATGACTGCATTCACAGTTACAATCTTCCGCCCTCCCTTCAGACAGGCGCTTCAAATGACTCTGAGCTGCTCAAGGATGGAAACGCCTCCTTCAACATACTGGTGGAGTCTTTTGAACGCGAGCTGATTGTCGAAGCCTTAAAGAAGAACAATGGCAATATGTCTGCCGCGGGTCGTACACTGGGACTTTCACCCCGGGTCATGCATTACAAGATCAATCGGCTCGCCATTGAGCCTGATGTCTATGCAGATCATACGAAGTAGTCCCTGAAAGCACCCTTTTAAGATACATAAACCAGTGGGTTCCACTGGTTTTCTAATATTCCCGATTGACTCAACACCTCCAACCTCGCCAGCCCGACAAGGACGGCCGCGAAAAAAAAATATAAAAACTGTTTCCTATGATTGACATAGAGGCCTATTTTCGATATATTTTCACGGTTTTCTTTTTTCACGACATGGGTCATGAAGAGGTGGAAAACACAGTATTGGCAAGAATAGAGAACAGCTTAAACCGTTTTTCAGTGGCTGCTTACCGCGGGAAAACTGGGTAAGGGGTTCTTTGCCCCTTCAGGGTAAAGGCCAACATAGCTCAGTTGGTAGAGCACTTCCTTGGTAAGGAAGAGGTCGGCAGTTCGATTCTGCTTGTTGGCTCCATTTTTGCAGGTACTGGATTTATTAGTCAACACTCACAGGAGAAACCAAAATGGCTAAAGAGTCATTTGTTCGCGAAAAGCCACACGTAAACGTTGGCACCATTGGTCACGTTGACCATGGCAAAACCACATTGACAGCTGCTATCACGCACGTTCAGGCTCTTAAGGGCTTCAACGCGCCGATCAGCTATGATCAGGTCGCTAAGGCTTCGGAATCCGCAGGCCGTCGTGACCCAACAAAAATTTTGACAATCGCAACGTCGCACGTTGAGTACGGGACCCCAAACCGTCACTATGCGCACGTCGATTGCCCGGGACATGCTGACTATGTCAAGAACATGATCACCGGTGCCGCTCAGATGGACGGAGCGATCGTGGTCGTTTCGGCTGCTGACGGACCGATGCCTCAGACCCGTGAGCACATCCTCTTGGCTCGTCAGGTCGGCGTTCCTGCAATCGTCGTCTTCCTGAACAAGGTTGACCTCGTTGACGATGCAGAACTTTTGGACCTCATCGAGATGGAAGTTCGTGAACTTCTCTCCAAGTATGAATATCCAGGCGATGATATTCCAATCATCCGTGGTTCCGCTCTTCCTGCCACCAAGGCAACGAAGGTTGATGACCCCGCATGCGAATGCATCACCAAGCTGATGGAAGCCCTTGATACCTACATTCCTGAGCCCGTCCGTGTTCTCGACCAGGCATTCCTGATGCCGATCGAAGACGTCTTCTCGATTGAAGGCCGTGGCACCGTGGTGACCGGTCGTATCGAGCGTGGTATCGTCAAGGTTGGCGATGATATTGAAATCATCGGTATCCGTCCGACAGCTAAGACCACCTGTACCGGCGTTGAAATGTTCCGCAAGCTCCTTGATCAGGGCCAGGCGGGCGACAACGTAGGTTGCTTGCTCCGTGGCACAAAGAAGGAAGATGTCGAGCGCGGTCAGGTTCTGGCCAAGCCCGGCTCGATCACACCTCACACAGAATTCATGGGTCAGGTGTATGTGCTGAGCAAGGAAGAAGGCGGCCGTCATACCCCATTCTTTAAGGGATATCGTCCTCAGTTTTACATCCGTACAACGGATGTGACCGGCGACATCACCCTTCCTGAAGGTGTTGAAATGGTGATGCCTGGCGACAACATTGCGGTGACTGTGAAGCTGATTCAGCCTGTCGCTTTGGAAGATAAGATGCGCTTCGCAATTCGCGAAGGTGGCCGTACAGTCGGCGCCGGAACGGTTGAGAAGGTCACGAAGTAAGTAACTGTTTCCTGTGAGCGTGCTAGGCCGGTATGCGAACATGCCGGTCCTAGCACGGGTTCACTCTAAAAAGAGGCGATTATGCCCAGAGAATTAGCTACATTGGCTTGTACAGAGTGCAAGCGCCGTAACTATACGACCACACGCAACAAGCGGACACAGACGAATCGTTTGGAAATGAAGAAATTCTGCCCGAACGAGCGTAAGCGTACCTTGCACCGTGAATCGAAGTAAGGGTTGGTTTTGGCCAGCCCGCAGGGGGATGGGAGTAGAAGCTCACCCCGCTTGAAGTGATTTTATTACAGGCCAGTAGTTCAATGGCAGAGCAGCGGTCTCCAAAACCGTAGATGGGGGTTCGACTCCCTCCTGGCCTGCCAATTTTGCGTCCGAGGAATGAAGCGTATGAAGCAAGTTGTCCAAAACATAGGCACTTATCTGAGCGAGGTCAGTGTCGAGTTCCGGAAGATTTCATGGCCGGATCGCCAGGAGCTGGTTGATTCGACATTGGTTGTTCTTTCGTTCATCGTAATCATGGCTATTGTGGTGCTTTGTTGTGACAAGGTGATTGAACTTGTTTTACAGCTTATCCATTCTTAATTCGGAGAAACCTCAATGACCAAGCAATGGTTTGTTTTGCATACGTTGACCGGGCAAGAGCAGAAGGTCAAACGGTCCATCGAAGCGCGGATCCGCATGGAAGAGATGGGCGAGTACATTGGCGAGGTTATCATTCCGACGGAGAAGGTTTCGGAAGTGAAGAATGGCGTGAAGACAACGGTCACGCGGAAGTTCTTCCCCGGATATGTGCTGATCAATTTAGCGTTGTATGATGAGGGGCGACAGGTACTGGAGCCGACGTGGCGGTTTCTGAAGGAGACGTCAGGCGTTATCGGTTTCATCGGTGGTGAGCGCCCCATGCCGCTTCCGGCTGAGGAGGTTGACGCGATTGTCAACCAAGTCGCTGCGAAAAAAGAGAAGGTCAAACCCAAGGTTGCCTTTGAACCTGGCGAGACCATTAAGATCATTGACGGCCCGTTCATGAGCTTTAACGGGACAGTCGATGAAGTGGATCCTGATCGGGGCAAACTGAAAGTTTCAGTGGCGATCTTTGGTCGCTCGGCTCCGGTGGAACTGGAATATTGGCAGGTTGAACGCGCGGTCATCGAGAACGTGTAAGTAGGCGCTGCGGAACCGGTTCGTCAACGGTGGTTCGGTTGTACCAGTGGGGATGCTGGGAGAATCACGACAGACAGTGAAGGTGTATTATGGCTAAGAAAGTCACGGCAATCGTGAAATTGCAGATTCCGGCAGGCGCCGCGAATCCTGCACCGCCTGTTGGCCCTGCTTTGGGCTCACAAGGCGTCAATATCATGGCGTTCTGTAAGGAATTCAACGCTAAAACTCAAGAAAAAGCTGGTTTGGTCATTCCCGTAGTGATTACGGTGTATGCTGACCGCAGTTTTTCCTTGGTGTTCAAGAGTCCGCCGGCCTCCGCGCTCCTCAAGAAGGAAGCTGGACTGGCAAAGGGTTCTGGCGTTCCGAACCGCGACAAGGTCGGTAAGGTGACGCGCGAACAGCTCCGGACGATTGTCCAGATCAAGAAGGACGACTTGAATGCATCCAACGAAGAGGCCGCAATGCGGATGATCGAAGGTACTGCACGCAACATGGGTATCGAAATCGTTGGTTAAGGGAGAACTGAAACATGGCTAAGCATGGTAAACGTTATACAGATATCCTGAAGAAAGCGCCGACCGGGGCCGTCAGCCTGGAAGAGGCAGTCGCTTTTGTGAAGGCAAACGCCAGCGCGAAATTCGATGAAACCATCGAAGTTTCGTTCCGTCTGGGTGTGGATACAACAAAGTCAGATCAGACCGTCCGCGCGTCTGTGAGCCTTCCCAATGGAACCGGCAAGAAGGTGCGCGTCATCGTCTTCGCTGCTGGGCAACATGCTGATGAAGCACGTGCTGCAGGCGCTGACGAAGTCGGTTACGAAGACTTGATCGAAAAGGTCAAGGGCGGCTGGATGGATTTCGATGTCGCGATTGCAACGACAGATGCGATGAAGCAGGTGCGTACAATCGCCCGCGTCCTCGGTCCTCGTGGCTTGATGCCGAATCCCAAGACCGGCACCGTGACGGATGACACCGCAGCAGCTGTGAAGGCGGCGAAAGGTGGCAAGGTTGACTTCCGTATGGACCGTTCCGGTAATATCGGCGCGCTCTGCGGCAAGGCGAGCTTCGATGCTGATAAACTGGTCGGTAACATCAACACCCTTTATGATGCTGTCAAGGCAGAACGTCCGGCTTCCACCAAGGGAGCGTTTATTCGCTCCATGACGGTGAGCTCGACAATGGGCGCTGGTGTTCGCGTGTTGGTCAAGGAATAATAGGAGATTTTGACCATGAGAATTGAAAAAGTTTCTATTTTGAATGAAGTCATCGATCGCGTAACAACATCGGACTTCTGCTTTGTGCTCAACTACGGCGGTTTGAAAGTGACGCAACTCACGACGCTGCGCAAGGAGCTTGCCCAGCAGAAGGCCCGCGCGATGGTTGTCAAGAACACCTATCTGGCCAAGGCTGCCAAGCAGCTCGGGTGGGATGATATCTCCAAGATGCTCGCTGGCCCCACCGCCATCGTCACCGGCAAAGGTGATGTGACGGAAGCGGCGAAGATATTGACGGAGTTCGTGAAGAAGAACAATATCGCCTCGGTCAAGGGCGCAAGCCTCGAAAAGGCGGCCTTGAGTGCAGCGGATGTCGAAGCGCTCTCGAAGCTGCCTTCGAAGGACGTCATGCGCGCGACGTTGCTCGGAACCCTCCTGGCACCTGCTACGAGTTTTGTGCGTGTGCTCAATGCACCGCTGCTTAACGTGTTGTACGCACTTAAGGCGTACGAAGACAAGAAGAACGGATCTGCGGCATAATACGTGTCGTAAAAGCCGTTGGACATGGGATGTCGGCGAGTGCTGGATCCTCTGCGCATGAACGCGCGATTCCTTTATGAGGAGTGATGTCTGCGGCGACCCCGCCTGCGCGAAATAACGTAGGCGGTTGCACAACAAAAAAAGGAAGACATAACATGACAAACGAAGAAGTCATTGATTTTCTGAGCAACCTGTCGGTTCTCGAAATCTCCAAGTTGGTGAAGGCACTCGAAGAGAAGTGGGGCGTAACCGCCGCTGCTCCTATGGCCGCGGCTGCTCCTGCAGCAGCAGCAGCAGCTCCTGTCGAAGAAAAGACAGAGTTCGATGTGATTCTTCTCGAGGCTGGCGCAAACAAGATTGGCGTCATCAAGGAAGTCCGCACGATCACAGGTCTCGGCCTGAAGGATGCAAAGGACCTCGTCGAAGCTGCTCCGAAACCTGTTAAGCAGGCCGTGAACAAGGACGACGCAGCCAAGATGAAGGATATCTTGGAGAAGGCCGGCGCTAAGGTCGAAATCAAGTAATGATTGCCGCCTGGCTCTGTCGGTGGATGACTCCGACAGAGCTAAGCGGACATTAAAAACTAGACATTAAAAGTGGAAAGTGAAAACGGTCACACGATTGTTGGATTTTCTATTTTTAGTTTTTCGTTTTTGAATGTCAAAGAGCCCAACGGTCATCGCTGTGCAACTGTCCAACAGGAGATTTAACGCACCTGACGGAGATAGAACGCAGAATCAGCCGAAGTATGAATCAGTTAAAAAAGTGGCAGCTTACCACACTTCCATTCATAACCGGCGGTTCATGATGCGTGATAGACTCGTCAGCGGGCAAACGATGTAAATCGGGTGCGGCGTCTTCGAGTGACAGTGATTTTTTATAAACATCCAACCCTGAGGTAGGCAATGGTTGATCGTAAAGTCTTCGGCAAGCTGAAAGCCGTTATTCAGCCTCCAGATCTGATTGAAATTCAGACAAAGTCATATCAAGATTTTTTGCAGAAAGATGTTGCGCCCCTGAAGCGCGAAGACAAAGGTCTTCAAGCGATCTTTCGCGAAGTGTTCCCGATTGATAGTTACGACGGTAAATATACGCTCGATTTTGTTAAGTATGAGATTGGCGCTCCTAAGTCTGACATGTTGACCGCATTGTCGGATGGCGTCACGTACGCAGCCCCCTTGAACGCAACGTTCCGCCTGAAGGATGGCGATGAAGTGCGTGAAGAGGATGTCTACATGGGCGAAATTCCGTTGATGACCCGTGATGGCGCCTTTGTCATTAATGGTGCTGAACGTGTGATCGTCTCGCAGTTACATCGTTCCCCTGGTATCTGCTCAGAGCAAGCGACCCATCCGAATGGGCAGATCCTCTATTCCGTCCGCCTCATTCCCGATCGTGGTTCTTGGATCGAAATTCAGTTCGACTCGAGCGACATCATGTGGGTTTATATGGATCGCCGGCGCCGTCGCCGCAAATTCTATGTCACAACCTTCTTGCGCGCGTTGGGCTATGGTTCCGATGAAGACATCTTGAAGCTCTTCTATACCTTCAAGGACCTTCAGACAAAGAAAACGTATGCCACGGCTGAGATTGACATGTTACTCTTCAAGAATGACGTGATCGATATGGAGTCCAAGAAGATTCTTGTGAAACGTTTGGACCCTGTGACCTCGTCGTCCCTGGAAACCATTCATGCAGCGGGTATCTCCAAGGTTTCCGTTGTGGATGTTTCGATTGATGAGGGAACCCTGATCAAAACCTTGCGTGAAGATGCCAAGGCGGGTATTCATTCAGAAGAGGAAGCGCTCAAGGATATTTATAAGCGCCTGCGCCCTGGCGATCCTGCCACCCCTTCCAATGCAAAGACGCTGCTCAAGCGCCTCTTCTTCGAACCCCGTCGTTATGACTTGGGAAAAGTGGGTCGTCACAAAATCAATCAGCGCCTCGGACTCTCTGGAAAGGTCTCCGAAGATCTCCGCGTTCTGGATGAGTCGGGTGTTGACGTGATCGAGTCGTTGAAACTCCTGCTCCGCATTTACGTGGGCAAGGAAAATGTTGATGACATTGACCATCTCGGCAACCGCCGTATCCGTACGGCCGGTGAACTTTTGGAGAATCAATGCCGCGTCGGTCTCGCTCGTACCGAACGCCTCATTCGCGAACGCATGACCCTTTTTGATCCTGCAAGTGGCGTCCTGGCACCGGCTCGTCTGGTGAACAGCAAGTCGCTCTCAGCGGTCGTACAGGACTTCTTTGGTCGTAGCCAGCTCTCGCAGTTCATGGATCAGACCAACCCGCTGTCAGGCTTGGCGCATAAGCGTCGTCTCTCGGCCCTCGGCCCAGGTGGTTTGAGCCGTGAACGCGCAGGCTTTGAAGTGCGCGACGTTCATCCCTCTCATTATGGTCGTATCTGCCCGATTGAGACGCCTGAAGGACCGAACATCGGTCTGATCTCCTCGTTGGGCATCTATGCTCGTATCAATCCATTTGGCTTCATCGAGAGTCCGTATCGCGTGGTGCGTAATGGTAAGGTGTCAAACGAAGTTCAGTACATGTCTGCGGATGTGGAAGAAAACTTCGTTATCGCCCAGGCCAACTCGGAACTCAAGGACGATGGAAGCTTTGTTTCGACTCGCGTGACTGCACGGTATAAGACGGAGTTCGAAGATGTGGACAGCAAGCGTGTTCAATACATGGATGTGTCGCCTATGCAGGTGGTCTCCATCGCTGCAGGCTTGATCCCGTTCCTTGAACACGATGACGCGAACCGCGCCTTGATGGGTGCGAACATGATGCGTCAGGCCGTCCCGCTCTTGAAGGCGGAACGCCCCTTTGTCGCAACTGGACTCGAGAAGCGTTCAGCAGCGGACTCCTGTGTCACGGTTCTCGCTGAGAAGGCGGGTGTCGTCGCGTATGTGTCTGCTACGGAAGTCGTGGTCTCTGAAGATGGCAAGATGCCCAAGAGCAAGAAGTCGGAAGAAGATGTTCAGCGTTATCCGCTGCAAAAGTTCCGTCGTTGCAATGCCGGCACCTGCTTCAATCAGAAGCCGATCGTCAAGCTCGGTCAGCATGTCAAGAAGGGTGAGGTCCTCGCGGACGGCCCAGCCACAAATCAGGGAGAACTTGCGCTCGGCAAGAACCTCATGGTGGCCTTCATGCCGTGGACAGGATATAACTTCGAAGACGCGATCCTCGTGAGTGAGCGTATTGTGCGTGATGACATCTTCACCTCGATCCATATTCAGGATTTCGAGGTGGGTGCTCGCGACACGAAGCTCGGTCCGGAAGAGATTACTCGTGATATCCCGAATGTCGGTGAGGATGCCCTGAAGAACTTGGGTTCGGATGGTGTGGTTCGCATTGGCGCAGAGGTGAATCCGGGCGATATTCTCGTCGGCAAAATTACGCCTAAGAGCGAGAGCGAATTGGCTCCTGAAGAGCGTTTGCTGCGCGCAATCTTCGGCGAGAAGGCCGCGGATGTTCGCGATACCTCTCTCACGGTTCCAAGCGGTGTCTATGGTATTGTGATGGATGTCAAGGTCACCTCCCAACAGGATGCCCGCCGTCCGTTCCTCTCTCTTGCAGACGATGAAGACAAGAAGAGCAAGGAGCCTCGTGATATTGAGGTCGAGCGTCAAAAGAAGACGCGCACCTTGGAAGAGGATCTGACCACGTCCCTCTGCAACATCTTGCTGGGTGAGAAGATCCCGCTGGATGTGCTGGATGTCAACTCCGGTGAGATCATCATTCCTGCCAATCGTAAGATTACCAAGACGCTTCTTTCGCGCTTGGCTAAGGCACATGATCATATCCAGATCGAGAGCAGCCCCGTTCAGCAGAAGATCGAAGAGATCATCAGCAATTTCCGTCCGAAGTTCGCAGAAGTGAACGAGATGACGGAAGATGATTTTAGCGCTGACTTCGGTGGCCTCGTGGATGAAGGTGGCGTCATCAAGCAGGTGCGCGTCTACATTGCTGAGAAGAAGAATCTCTCGGTGGGTGACAAGCTTGCGGGTCGCCATGGTAACAAGGGTGTTGTCGCAAAGATTGTACAAGACTGCGATATGCCCTTCCTTCCTGACGGTAATCCCGTGGACATCGTCCTCAACCCCCTCGGTGTGCCTTCACGCATGAACTTGGGTCAGTTGTTCGAGACCTATTTGGGTCTTGCCTGCAAGGTGCTCGGCATCTATGCTGCCACCCCTGTTTTCGATGGCGCAAAGGAGAGCGAAATTGATGAGTTACTCCGTAAGGCGCGTGACAAACAGACGAAAGAGATCGGCGGTAACGCTTGGATCTGTGAGGACGGCAAGACGGTACTGTATGATGGTCGTACGGGTGAACCTTTTGATCAGCGCGTGGTGGTCGGACAGATCTACATGCTGAAGCTGCATCACTTGGTCACCGATAAGATCCATGCCCGTGCAACAGGTCCCTATTCACTGGTCACGCAGCAGCCCTTGGGCGGTAAAGCTCAATACGGCGGGCAGCGTATGGGTGAAATGGAAGTCTGGGCGCTCGAAGCGTATGGCGTGGCGTATGCCCTTCAGGAATTGCTCACGGTTAAGTCCGACGATGTCGCTGGCCGTACGCGAATCTACGAAGCTATCGTCAAGGGCCAGAACACCCTCGATGCCGGTATGCCGGAGTCCTTCTCGGTATTGATGAATGAATTGCGCGGTCTCTGTCTGGACATGCGCTTGCTCGGCGGGGACACGGCGTTGCCGGTCGCTGACTTGACAACTCGAATCTAAGTTACGGAGGACCTTACAATGAATCCTTATGCAGTAAAAGAAATGTTTGGCGGGATGTTCGATGCCAGTGCCCATTATGATGCGGTGAGCATCACGCTGGCTTCGCCCGAAACGATTCGTTCCTGGAGCCACGGCGAAGTCCGCAATCCGGAAACGATCAACTACCGCACCTACCGCCCTGAACGTGACGGCCTCTTCTGTGAGAAGATCTTCGGCCCAACACGGGACTGGGAGTGTTCCTGCGGCAAGTACAAGCGCATTAAACACAAGGGTGTTGTCTGCGATCGTTGCGGTGTGGAAGTGACCGTCTCGCGTGTACGTCGTCAACGGATGGGCCATGTTGAACTGGCTGTTCCTGTGTCGCACATCTGGTTTTTCAAGTGCAGCCCGAGTCGCATCGGTCTGGTCTTGGATAAGACCGCGACCGAACTGGAACGCGTGCTCTATTACGAAGATTATATGGTGACCGAACCAGGCGAAACGACGCTGAAGTACATGCAGCTTCTCTCTGAAGAGGAGTATCATGCAGCGATCGAGCAGTTTGGTGAGAACTTCGAGGCTCAGATGGGTGCAGAGGCTGTTCGTAAGTGCCTGAACAAGGTGGATCTTGAACAACTCATGCACGACCTGGAAGAGCAGATCGAGAACACCCGCAGCAAACAGACCCGCAAAAAGATCACCAAGCGCATGAAGATTGTTGATGGCTTCCGCGTCAGCAAGGCGAAGCCCGAGTGGATGATTCTGGATGCCCTCCCCGTCATCCCGCCAGAGTTGCGTCCGTTGGTTCCGCTGGAAGGCGGACGCTTCGCGACCTCGGATCTGAACGACCTCTATCGTCGCGTCATCAATCGTAACAACCGTCTCAAAAACCTGCTGGCGCTCAAGACACCGGATGTCATCATCCGCAATGAGAAGCGCATGTTGCAGGAGGCTGTTGATGCTGTATTTGATAATGGTCGCCATGGCCGTGCCGTTGCTGGCGCAGGTAACCGTCCGTTGAAGTCTTTGAGTGACATGCTCAAGGGTAAGACAGGCCGTTTCCGCCAGAATCTGCTCGGTAAGCGCGTGGACTACTCGGGTCGTTCAGTGATCGTCGTCGGTCCTGAGCTGAAGCTGACCCAGTGTGGTCTGCCGAAGAAGATGGCTTTGACCCTCTTCGAGCCTTTCATCATCCGTCGCCTGAAAGAGAAGAGCATCTGCCATACGGTTCGTACCGCACGCAAGATGATCGAACGTCATGCGCCAGAGGTTTGGGATATTCTGGAAGAAGTGACCAAGGGTAAGACCGTGATGTTGAATCGCGCGCCGACCTTGCATCGTCTCTCGATCCAGAGCTTCGAACCCGTGCTGATCGAAGGTGAAGCTATTCGCATTCATCCGATGGTCTGTACCGCCTTCAACGCCGACTTTGACGGTGACCAGATGGCTGTGCACGTTCCGTTGTCGGTTGAAGCACAGCTCGAAAGCCGCCTCTTGATGTTGGCTTCGAACTCCATCTTCTCGCCGGCTTCCGGTAAGTCGATCATGACACCGACGCAAGATATTGCGCTGGGTATTTACTATCTCACAATCCCCAGTCAGCAAGATAAGCTGGCAGAAAAGATTGCAGGTAAGAAGCCAGCAGGGCATGAACATCTCCCGCTCTTTAACACCGCGGGCGACGTTGATTTCGCTATTGCTGAAAATGCCATCACCTACCATACCCGTATCCGCTTCCGTAACCCGGACTACAGCATCCAGGGGCGCCGCTTTGGCTGCCCGGATGCCCGTGTTCTTGAAACGACGGCTGGACGCGTGATCTTCAATGAACTGTGGCCCGAAGAACTCGGCTTTGTCAATGACAAGGTGGATAAAGGCAAACTCGGGGATCTCATCCTCAACTGTCATCAGGTGTCGGGCCATGCTCGTACCGTGAAGGCGTTGGATGAACTCAAGACCCTCGGCTTCAAGCATGCCTGTCTCGCCGGCGTCTCCATGGGACTCAAGGACATGATCCGCCCGAAGAGTAAGGACGAGATTATCGCCAAGGCCTATACCGAAGTTGAAAAGGTTGACTCGCAGTTCCAGACCGGTGTCATCACCGACGGTGAACGTCATAATAAGATCGTCGATATTTGGACGGCTGCAACCGAAAAGATTTCGGATGAGCTGTACAAGACCATTGATCGTAACAAGAAGTCTGACGATGATCACCCGACAGAGACCAACCCCGTCTATATGATGGTGGACTCCAAGGCCCGTGGTTCGAAACTCCAGATCCGTCAGCTCGCAGGTATGCGCGGTCTGATGGCGAACCCCTCCGGTGAAATTATTGAACGCCCGATTACAGCCTCCTTCCGCGAAGGACTGAGCGTGTTGGAATACTTCATCTCCACGCATGGTGCGCGTAAAGGCTTGGCCGATACCGCTCTTAAGACGGCTGACGCAGGCTATCTGACCCGTAAGTTGGTGGACGTCTCGCAGGATGTGATCATTACCATCCAAGACTGTAACACCGTGAACGGTATCGAAGTCGAGTCGGTTGAGGAAGGCGATGAAACCCTCATTCCGTTGAAGGCTCGTATCCTCGGACGTACTGCACTCTATGAAATTCGTCATCCAGTGACAGGCGAGATTGTCGTCCCGTCCAATGCGGAAATTGATGAGGCTTACTGCAAGATTATTGATGACGCAGGTGTTGAGCGTGTCTGGATTCGTTCCGGCCTGACCTGTGATGCACCTCATGGCATGTGCGCTAAATGCTACGGTCGCGACCTTTCCACAGGTAAGCCTGTTGAGATCGGTGTGGCCGTCGGTATCATTGCCGCACAGTCCATCGGTGAACCCGGTACACAGTTGACGATGCGTACGTTCCATATCGGTGGTACCGCTTCGACCGTGGCAAAGATTCCTGAAATCGTTGTAAAGAATCCTGGCTTCCTGAAGTATGTTGATTTGCGTATCGTTCGCAATAAGGAAGGCAATATCGTTGTGTTGAACAAAAACGGTACTGTCGAAATTGTTGATAAGGATGGCACGGAAATCGACACCTACAATCTGCACATTGGTACCACCCTCCTCGTTGAGGATGGTGCACAGGTGAAGGTTGGCCAGAAGGTCGCGATCTGGGATCCGCATTCGGTGCCGATTTTGGCTGAAAAGCCTGGCGTGGTGTCATTCCATGACTTCGTCGATGACGTCTCAGTCCGTACGGATCATGATGCTGTCACAGGTACTTCGACCCTGCTCGTGCTCGAAACCAAGGAAGAGTTGCATCCCCAGATCATCGTCAAGGATAAAGACTCTGGTGAGACGCTCGGCTTCTATCACATCCCTGCAGGCGCTATCGTGATGGTGAAGGAAGGTGCGAAGGTCACCCCGGGTATGATGATCGCAAAGACGCCGCGTAAAGAGGCTAAGACCCGTGATATTACGGGTGGTCTGCCTCGCGTGGCAGAACTCTTTGAAGCTCGTCAGCCCAAGGATGCCGCTGAAATTTCACGTATCGAAGGCGTGGTGGACTTCGGCGAACATCAACGTGGTAAGCGCTGCTTGATCGTCCGTGACGAAATCACCGGCCACGACGAAGAGCATCTCATCCAGATGGGCAAGCAGGTCGTTGTGTTTAAGGGCGATCGCGTCAAGAAGGGCCAACAGCTCACAGAAGGTCCAGTCGTGCCGCAAGAAATTCTCGACGTCTGCGGACCTCAGGAGCTTCAGCGGTATCTGGTCAACGAAGTGCAACAGGTTTACCGTCTGCAAGGCGTGGAAATCAATGATAAGCACATCGAGATCATCGTCCGTCAGATGCTGCGTAAAGTACGCATCACCAACCCGGGCGATACGGACTTCCTCTGGGGCGAGCAGGTCACCCGTCAAAAATTCTTGGAGATCAACGAAGAGATCGTTGCCGAAGGTAAGCGTCCGGCTGAAGCGCAACCCGCTTTGCTGGGCATCACCAAGGCCTCGCTCGAAACCGACAGCTTCATCTCCGCCGCATCATTCCAAGACACCACGCGTGTGCTGACTGATGCTGCGACGATTGGACGCGTCGACGAACTTCGTGGCTTCAAGGAAAACGTTATCCTCGGACACTTGATCCCTGGCGGCACAGGCTTCCCGCTGCACCGTCACATCAAGCTGATTCCGATGAAGGAACCGATCAGCGAAGAGGAAATGAAGGCCGTCTTCGGAGAAGCGCAAGCCGCACAAGTTGACGAAATCTTCACCTAAGACACGAGATAGGTAAAACGAGAGACGGTAGGGAAACCTACCGTCTCTTTTTTATTTTATTTTAATTTTTGATAATTACGCTGGACAAGCCGAGCACATTCCGTTATTTTAACGCGATATTAATTTTTAACGTGGTTAATTTGTGAAGACAGGGTCGTCTTTACAAGCTTCGTTCAGGAGTTAATGGAGGCCTTTATGGCGGTCGGGTGGGGTCGTCTCCCTGAAGCGTCTGAGGCAGAAAGCTTAAAGATTGAGTCTAAAAGGTAGAAGACTACCCTTTTCGTGGCAGTTTATGGCTGTCGCATTCGTTTTATGTTTGTTGACGGCCGTGCTGTATCTGCTTCCGAAGCAGGTATCCGTGAATGCCGAGACAGGGGTTGCTTATCAGTCCGCATCACCCCGCCGCTCGCCGGGTCAGCTTAAGGCCATCGCCTTGGCGCGGATCACCACATCCGCTGCGACAAACAGTGCTACCCCGTTTGTCGTTCTCTTGGGAACGGTCGCGACCAATTACATGGGTAGCATGGAGGCTTTGAAAGCTTTTCCATCCATCCTCTCCTCGAATCAGGTCGAAACCCTACGTGCTCTTGTCTCAATCCCTTACAGCCCCTCCAATGCGCTCTCCTCCCTGGAATTCAATGGCATCAAAAATATTGCTGCGGACATTCTTTTACAGCAACCAGCCTTTCCTGCAGAGTTTCTGGCTGACCTCGCCGTCCAGCATGCCGACCCCTCGCAGGATGAGGTCTGGCGCGACTACT
>CAYWNP010000018.1:0-21771 GCA_964459675.1 uncultured Akkermansia sp.
GGCGTGTCATGCGCATCCTCGGTCCAAATCTGATTGTCAGCCCGAGCCATGAGGCACTCTTACCCAACGTCCCACCTGAGAATGTCGAAGCCTTGTCACAAGCCGTATTTGAGAATAACTGAAAGTAGAGAGGAACATCCCACGAAAAATCCGGCAAAAGAATTAAGAACAATCACCTGACCTTCAAACCCTTTGAACTCGTCACGGTCAGAGGCAAGTAGCACCAACTTATTTTTGCCTTGCACGCGATGTTATGGTAAAGTTTACCGCATTCTATGAACAGCTTTGACTTTACCACCGTGATTGACCGCTCTCGTACTGGGAGCTGGAAATATGAAACGTTTGCTCCCGATGTGCTTCCTGTCTGGGTGGCGGACATGGACTTTCAGTCCCCTCCCTGCGTTCTTGAAGCGCTTCACAGAGCAGTCGACCATGGTATCTTCGGCTACTCAACCGCGCGCAAAGAGCTGAAAGCCCTGGTGCTTGAACGGCTCGCGACGCGTCACCAATGGCAGGTTAAGGCTGAAGATATCGTCTTTCTGCCAGGGCTTGTCACCGCGCTCAACCTGGCGACACGCCTCTTACCCGAAGGTGCTGAAGTCCTGATCCCGACTCCTGCGTATCCGCCCTTTCTCTCCTGTGCACCCCATCAGCATAAAACAACAGTTCGCGTGCCGATGACGTGCGACGGGAAGATGTGGACACTTGATTTTGAGGCCCTGCAGGCCGCAGTCACACCCAAAACCGCACTGCTCATCCTCTGCAATCCGCATAACCCAACAGGGCGCTCTTTCACGCGGGAAGAACTGCTGAAGATCGCAACCTTCGTTGAGAAGAACAACCTGCTTCTCGTGAGTGATGAGATCCACTGCGATATTCTTCTGAGCCCGGCGGCAAAGCATACGTCCATTTCAGCGGCCTGTCCGGAGCTCGCCTCACGCACCATCACACTACTCTCCCCGAGCAAGACCTTTAACTTGGCAGGCATCGGGTGCGCCTTTGCTGTGATTGAAAATGCAGTCCTGCGAAAACGCTTCACCCCGCCCGGCGATGGCGTGGTGCCGCATGTCAACCAGTTTGGCTACGTCGCCATGGAGGCGGCCTATCGCGACGGAGAGCCCTGGAGACAAGCCCTGATGGTCCAACTGCGGGATAACTGCCGACAAGTTCAGGAAGCTGTCAGCGCCTGTTCAGGACTCTCCATGATTCCACCCGAGGCGACCTACCTCGCATGGATTGACTGCCGGGCTCGTAACATGACTGACCCGGTCGCCCACCTGCTGGCTCATAAACTTGCAGTGGGAGACGGGCGTTATTTCGGCGCTGACGGTTTCATCAGGATCAACTTTGCCTGTCCGCCTTCAACGCTGAAAGAGGCTTTAAACCGTCTGACCTCCGCATTCAAGTAGCCTTATTCAAACTGTTTGCGGAAGGTGGCAAAGTCTGCGAGCAGTTGGTTAACCTGCGCACGGAGGGTGGTGACCTCTGCCTCGAGTGCGGCGATACGTTGATTCTCGGCCTGGACAACGGGGCGGGCGGGTTCTGGCTTCGCTTCTGCCGACGCACCCATTGCGATCTCCCCCGAGAAGAGATGCGCCCAGCGCTGTTCACGGCAACCTGGCTCGCGCGGGAGTTTGACCACAAAGGGTCCACCACCCCATTCGGTGAGACTCGCCAAGGCGGCCTCAACCTCCGTGACACTAGAGAAAGGGAAGAGACGCTCCGTGTGGGTGCGGAGCTCACCGACCGTCTGCGGGCCTCTCACGAAAAGCTCACAGAGCACAGCCACTTCCTGAGACGTGAATTCCCATTTAGCGAGGAGCGTGTGTCTATATTTGGCCACGCGGTTGCCGGACGAGGTCGTCATCGTCACAAGATGCTGATCATACCGTAAATCTTCGAGTGTGCGAATGACCGTGGTCTCGTCAAGCGTCATCAGCGGATTACGGTTTGACTTCTGATTGCAGGCCGCAACAAGGGCATTCAAGGTCAACGGGTAATATTCAGGTGTGGCGATCTCCTTTTCGATCAGGCAGCCCAGCACCCTAATTTGAATCGGTGTAAGCTGTGCTCTCGCGGCAACAGCTGTCTCGTTCGTTTCATTTTCGCTCATAAGAAATCCCACCTATAACTTCAATTTCTGGAACCACAAAACCCACAAAAAACACAAAACTGTTTCTTTGACAGGATTTCCGACAGCTTCGCTTCGGCGGATAGAAATTTCAGGATTAGTAGGATTAAAATCCAAAACCAAAAATTTCTCCTCACCGAAGCGAAGCTGTCGGAAATCCACTAAATCCTGTCAATCCTGTCGAAAATTCTCCTCTGCGCCTCTGCCTGTCCGCCGTAGCCTTGGCGAAGGTGGACGCCTCTGCGGGGAAAGGACTTGGGACATGGGACGTGGGACTTGCAGCGCGGCTGCCCCGCCCCCCCTAGCGTCAACTCACTCTCGCACCGCGGGCCCTTTCGGTGCAGGCAGGTCAGATGGGGTAAGATCATGCGACTCCATTGCCTCAAACCAGCGCGTCAACGGCTTCACCTTGTCATCAAAATTGTTTGAGCCGAACGAGAATTTGGCCCCCATCTCCTTGGCCAGCTTGAGAAAACGCTCATGCGGATACGCCGACCCCGCCTGGATTTCAAGTGCAACCCCATTCTCGACCGCATTTGAAATCAACTGTTTCATGCGTACCTCGGTCCAAAGCCTCTCATACTGGTTGGAGATGCAGGGTGGCAAATAGGTCGGGTTGGCAAGGATAGAGATGGGTTCTCCGAGAACACGCAGATTGTGCTTCATATACTCTTCCATCCATGCGTCTGCATCCTCAATCATTACCCCTGGCAGCCAAAGCCGACGTGGCTTCCCTTCCGCCGTCACCCCCATGATCATGGTGTCCGCGAGAACATAGTCCAATCGACGTAACTGCTCCGGATCGATCTGTTTGTACCAGTCACGATCATTGACCTGAATGCCGACTTGTAAAGGCTTACCATTTGCACGAACAGCCTTCGCGCTATCAATAAAAGACGCCAAGGCTACAGTGTTGGAAAGCGGCCATTCCCTTCCGAAATTTTCAAGGATGCCACTCTGAATGCCGCTGGCCTCCTGGCGTTTCGAAGCCTTCTCCGGCGTCATTCCCCCGCGAATATGGATGTGATAATCCGCAAAGGTAATCCCGCGCAGTTTCGCAGACTCCATCCCCTTCTTGAAATCAGCCTCTGCAGAAGGATATATAAAATCATCACCCGCAAAAAGAGCGGATGTAGAACAGATCAGCATAGCTATAATGAGGCGCATCATTTTCCTTTGATTAAGTTGCAAACATATTATCACTCCATGTCTACATCTGCAAGCCCGCACGGGGAGATATGGCGTGACAATGCCTGGGACCGCGGACACTCCTGTCCGCCAGAGCAAGTTATTAGCCCACGGATATGGGAAACTGCAATAGAGGTTGCAGAGAGGATTTGGGTTAGACGATGATCGTGCAGATAAGGTAGGTTGGCGGACAAGAGTGTCCGCGGTCCCAGGCTGGACGCAGAGGAGAATTTTATTTGGAGTGTGGCGGCAAACGGTATCCCGTGCGATGCCGCTTTTACGAACCCTCACCCCTTCACGACATCGCCTTCTGCTGGAACATTCAAACTCCGGACATCCGGAAGTTCCGCGCACTCTGCGATTCGCTTGGCCACGAGGTCAACCAGCAGGCTATCAAATCCCAGAGGGCGTCCCATGACCAGCTTGACATCGGGATAGTCCTTGCTCACCTCCTGCATCATATGAGGAATATCGCATTTAATATGAACGCCTTCATTCAGAAAATAGGGCAGCACTAAAATCGACTTGGACCCCTGATCCACCATCCGCTTAAAGGTCTCCACAAAATGTGGCTTCATCAGGGACATATTGCAGGTGGTCACATGCGCATAACGCTTGGAGGCCTGTAGCGCTTCCGAAACCTTCTCCATCGACTCTGCGGCCCTGGGGACGCGACTGCCGTGTCCGATCAGGATGATCGCATCAAAATTCTCTGAGGTTCGAGAAACGGTCCCGCCTGGCCGTTTGGCGAGTTCGCACAACGCATGGATGATACTGACGGCCAACGGACTCCCGCCGCGCGTTCCCTCGACAACGATCGCCGGCACATCCAATTGCTTCACTTCAGCCTTACTCTCGGGGACATGTACAAAACCGACCGGAGCAGCAATCACCAGAGCAGGGCGGACTCCCTCTTCGATCATCAGGCGATTCAACTCCAGAAGAGCTGTCGGCGCATTGCCAAAGACACAGATCGCACCGTTTAATAGAGCTTTTGATTTTCGAACAGCCAGAACAGAGCGAGGCAGTCCCAACGCCTTCGCCTCCGCAGCTACATCGCAATCCGCAATAGGACACGTGATGCTAGCGGGGTCGTACTGTTCATTAACAGATCGCAAACGCATCTGGGAGAGGCCTGCGCGGATCATGTTGGAGTCCACATAAAGCGGAGCACCTTTACGCAAGGCGGCGATGCCTGCTTCGATGGCAGTAGGACTAAAAGTCACTGCCTTCATGATGGCAAAATCACCCGTCGTATGAATCATCCGACGGACAATCGGCCACTCCTTTTCAGAAAAGGTATGTGAAGGCGCTTGTGCGTCAATGGTCTCAAAGGAAAGTTCTTCGATACGTTCTCCACTCAAGGGTGGATTCAACAGTTCATGAATGCGCGCTTTTAACATCTTCACAGCTCCTTACAGGCTCACAAAAAGATTTAAACTATAACATGATTTACCCTCTCCATCAAGGCACCTTTCCATAATACCCCTAATCGGAAACGACTAGCTTCACTTGCGCACTTGAGTCTATTAGCAGTCTACGGTGCAACACTCTTATATATTACAAAGAATCGCAGCCTTTAAATGAAATTGTAATCGGTTCTTCAGAGGCCAGCTTAAGCCAAACAATAAGATCTGTCCCTTTCAGCGTGCGCCGATGGCCATAGCGGAAAGAGTCACCCCGTGGACGAGGAACCCCATTGATTGTCAACGTAGCATTCTGCTCGCCCCACCCTTGAATGACAAAGGCTGGATTCACTATCGGCGAGTTTGTGCTTCCCCCGAGCTTGAGCTCAAGATCGCCCGTTGAATGTTTTCGCTCGAGAACATAGGCCCGCTGATCTTGCTCATAACCATTACTCTTAAAAGCAACACCGGTTAATGTCATTACCGCTGGCGTGATCCACGATTTAGCGAGCGGAAGTAGCTCTACGGCTTGTTTATCCGTCATACTATAGAGGAAGGCACCCTCTGGCTGTGTCACCCAACTCAGGGAAGAATGCGCGGCGTGGTCAGTAGCCATTGAATAACGACCATCGCTTGCAATACGCGATACCGGCCAATGGTTCCACCAGGGGAAGTGCGAGAACTCAGGGCGGACCTCGCCACCAAACGTCTTCATGGTAGAGCCTGGCTTAACAATGATGACGGGGCGGTATTTTGCTTTTAAATTCACCATCTGAATAATAGGCGACTCAAGATCCAGCTTAGGATAACCCTTTTCCCAGGAATATGTTTTACTCGTGCCTTGCAGGTTGACCAGCGTGAGTGCTTCTAGTTCGCAATTATCCTCCGGGCGCGTTCCAGGTTCGCTGAGGAAGATGGTCTCTTGATCTACACGATGAACAGGTTTGGGCCACCACCCCGTCACATCACGCGTACAGACGCCATCGGGATAAACAGTGTAAAACTCATCGCCGTATTGTCCCTGACCTGCGACTTCGTCATAGTGGGCAAAGCGATAGGCCGCATCGACGAGTGCATACCGCCAATGAATCACCACACGTGCGTCATTATTTTCGACAATGCGTACATGCGAAAACCTGCATTGTACATCTGACATGTGTTCAGAACACCCCACCGCTCCTTGGCCTCCGCGCTTACGGAGCTCCTCAGGCCAGATACCGGTTTCTAAGCTCTGATCTGCCATCCATTTGCCATTCTCGGTCACCCAACAAGGGGAGAAGCGTGTTCCACGCCAGAAGACCATTTGCACGGGCATTTCATCAAATTTAACAACGAGGTCTTCTTTGCCAGCAAACTGCCACAAGGCATCCCACTGCTCATAAAACGTAAGCTTCGTCGGGTAAGCACCAAAACGTCTCATGCCGTGGGCGACATTGGGAAAACGACGGGCTGGAATCTCTGGCGCAGCACTAGGCTTATCCGTTGCCCAAGCGGCATTAATTTCGCCCTCTGTCAGCGCACGATCGTAAATTTTAACCTCATCTAAAAGTCCATCCAAAGACCACCAAGACGGGAACTGCGCCCACTCCCTTACCAAGTGTGCGGGTACCATTTTCTCCTGGCCGCGTCCGATGTAAAGATCCCTATTGTTCGCTGGAATAAATTGCTTTTCGAGCGGAGTAAAACCCGCAGGCTTTCCATCGAGAAAAAGGCGCACGCCAGATGCAGGTTCAAAAACCGCTGCGGCATGATGCCACGTCTTGAGATTAAGCCGGTTTGTTGAAAGACACGTGATCCAGCGAGAATCTACTGCCAGTTGCAGTCCGAAGAATCCCTTGCTGTCAAAACCGAAAGAGTAACCACGTGTATTACCATCCCGCTGCGACACAAGAGGTGTCCAATTCCAGGAATAGGTTGCGAGGGCGACCCATGCTTGTAGCGTTAAACTCTGCTTCAGCGAGGGCGCCTTCGCAGCCTCGCATTGAATACGGGTTGTGAACCCATCAAACCGTAGACATTCCCCGCGCACGCCCCCCGACATGAATGCGTAGTTGCCCTCCAGTGTGTTTGTCACGCCCCGTGCCGAATCCAAAACCGTCTGATTATCAAAGGCCAACCAAGCAACAGGATCTTCATTGGCATGTCCTAAAGTTGCGCGAACGAAGATAAAAAAGACTATACGTCGGCTCTGTTTTAGACATCGAAACAACATAGGCTAGAACCTTATTTAGAGTGTTTTTTTAAATAGCATATTGAATTCTTTTTGCCTAGAACCGGGCGGCGGCCGCATAGTCTGCAATCACGGTCACGTCGGGATGACGCTGCAAGAAGCTGGCGGGATTGTCGGTTGTGATCGGCCCTTTGAGGGCCTCGAAGAGGATATCCGCTTTGTTGGCACCAAAGGCCAGCATCAGGATAGCCTTGGACTCCAGGATTGTCTGAATGCCCATGGTCATGGCCTGTGTCGGGACTTCTTCAATTGAGTTGAAGAAGCGTGCATTGGCTTCACGGGTGTTCTGGGTCAGCGTCACCACATGTGTACGCGAGGCCGAATCAGTCCCTGGCTCATTAAAACCAATATGTCCATTGCCACCGATACCCAAGACCTGCAAGTCAAGTCCGCCCGCCTTGGCAATCGCCACTTCATATGCCTTCACCTCCGCCTCCGCATCAGGAGCCGTGCCAGAAGGGATCTGCGTCTGATCTTGGCGAAGGGCGCAAGGCTTATAGAGATTCACATTCATGAAGGTGTAATAGGACTGCGCATCCTCCTTGGGTAAGCCATAATACTCATCCAAGTTAAAGGTCGTGATCTTAGAAAGGTCCGCCTTTTTCGCCTTCACAGCCTCTGCGATCTTGGCATACATCCCGACCGGCGTCCCGCCTGTGGGTAGCCCTAAGACTGAGGCTGGCTTGTGTTTGATCTGATTGAGTACGAGTTCAGCAGCCTTGATGGCGCCTTCTTCGGGTGTAGCAACTTTTATGATTTTCATAATTTAAAGGTTTCGGGTTCTGAGTTCAGGGTTTAAGAAAAAGCAGGAAGAGAGGCCGCGGCAACGCACTGGCCGACTCGACGTGCCTTTTCATCGGGCATCATCAGTTTGACCGTACCAACAAGTTCCGGGGCGACTTCAGCCAGCGTCTCGCGTGCGGTCTCCACAATGATCTCTCCGCCCTTGCCGCTGGTGACACGGCCTAAGAGCAAAATCGTATCGTAATCATAGAAGAGACGGTACCACGGCATCGCCCAGCCCAGGTAGACACCGATCGTCGTATAGATTTCTTTAGCCTTAGGATCATCCTTGGCCATCGCCTCTTGAACAACTTTCAAACGTTCGGGCAAAGGCATCTCAGATGGGAAGGCAAAGCCGACTTTTAATGCGAGATGATTAACTGCCTGCTGTGAAAAGTACATGGCTCCGACACCCACGTCTTTCGACCATTCATCTTGTGCTGCTTGCGGATTAAAATCCACGGGTGCAAAGGCCAATTCACTCAGACGTCCTGTTAAATGCCCTTGCCGATCAATAAAGCCAACCGCCTCGCTGGAGCCCATGGCAATACCGAGAATCGCCTGGGTCCCCAAAGACAGGGCACCGGCCAACGCAGTCACATCGCCATCGTTTGCGACCTCCACAGGTACATTCCACGCCTCTTGGACACGTTTAAAGAGCCGTTGGGCCAACGCGCGGTCGGACCCCTTGATCCCACGAATCAATGAGGCAACTTTGATCTGGTTGTCCACGATGATCCCTGCTGAACTACCACCGATAGCATCCACGTGCGGAAGCGTGGCCGCAGCACGCTTGAGTCCCTCTTGAAGCATATTGAAATGGTAGTTAGGATCCGTCGCGGTGACGGGCACCCAGGGGAACTCCTCCGCGAAAACGGTCTCGCCCTCTTTCACTGCTGAGATCTTGAAGTCGCTTGCACCTAAGTCGAACCCGAGACGACAGCCCTTCAGATGTCCCCCTAAGGTTTGCGCATGTACCTCCGCCTTGGGGAGCGTGTCAGCGGGTGTCGCGAAAATCTTCAGGGGCTTGTTATACGCGGTCTCCATCATTTCACAGTCAAAGGCGCGAACACCAGACGTGGCATAAGTGGACTGAAGAAAGGCAACCAGACCCTCTGGGCCTGCGACATGCACCTCATAGCCGCCACTGGCCCAGAGCATAAACTTCACCACGCGTTCACAAAAGCGAAAGGCCTCTTGACTCAAAGGGGAGGCAAAGGAGAGGGCAAACGTATCGCACGCGCCTCCATCTCTCACGCAGGCGATCTGCACCGTCTCCTGCTGTGCAGCCAGGGCCGCCTCCTTCTTGAAATTCAGATAACACGCATACAGCGGATTAAACTCTTTGTCTATTATTGTTTTCAAAGCCTCTTTTCTCCTTCAACAAAGACTGTTTTCACATCAAATGTTTTGACATCCAACACCGTCAAATCTGCAACATACCCAGCCTCGATGCGTCCGTAACGGTTTCCAATACCCAATTCCACAGCCTGATTGTAGGAAGTGGTCTGGATTAGGTCACACAGCGGACGCTTCGTAATCTCAAAAACATTCTTTAAGGCATGATTCATCCGGAGCATTGAACCCGCAAGTGCCCCGTTCGAAGCCAAACGCGCCTCGCCATTCTTGACGACAACCTCCAGACCGCCAATCGAGGAGGGTCCGTCGGGCAGATGGCTGGCGCGCATGGAGTCCGTGATCAATAGAATCGCGTCAACGGGCTTCTTCTCAAAGACCAAGGCGATCATCTCTGGGCAGAGATGGACCTTGTCACAAATCATTTCGATCCGGACATCTGGCAAGAGAAGTCCTGCACCGACCATCCCGATGTCACGATGGTGGAGCGGGGACATCTGATTGCAAAAGTGCGTCAAATGCTTCAGCCCCTTCTGGTAACCGGCAGCGAATTGAACGTAGGTTGCTTTAGAGTGCCCGCAGGAGGGTATAATCCCCTGCTCTAGCAATTGCGCGGCAAAGGGCTCTCCCGTCTCCATCTCCACAGCATACGAAACATGCGTCACCCGCGAGATCGCATTCAGGCGTTTGACCTCTTCAATATCAGGAGAGCGTACATATGCCGGATTCTGAGCGCCCAAACAAGAACAGTTGAGGTAGGGTCCCTCCAAGTGGACACCACACACCTTGCAATAACGGTTATCGTATTTCTCGACAGTGCGCAACGAGGCAGCAAGATGCGCTTCAGAAAGCGTCAGAGTTGTCGGACAGAATTGCGTACAACCCTCAGCCAGCTTGGCCTGCGCAATTTTTTCGATGGCACCTGGCTCATCCGTATCGGTCACATCATACCCTAACGCCCCATGCGTATGGATATCAATAAACCCAGGAACAACATAAGCACCCTGAGCATCATAGACCCAGTCGGACGAAGCAGAGTCTGTCATGCCATGATGAACAGCGAAGATTTTATTATCTCGGATTTCTATGGTAGCATTCGCTTGTTCGAACCCGGGCGAAACCACTGTAGCATTAATGATCAGTCCTGTTTTCGTCATTCAGTCTCCTTAAGGTGGGGCAGACATTCCTGTCTGCCCTCTCAATCGCAGACAGGAATGTCTGCGCCACCTTGGTCTGCGCCACCTTGGTCTGCGCCACCTTGCCTATAATTCGCGAATAAAGATATTCTTGAACTCAATCGGATCGCCATGACACTGCAATTCGATCTGTTCCTTCGGGAAGATGGGACTCTTGCGATCCCAGAAGTTTTCGAGAATCACATTATCCACTACACGCTTTCCGTTCAGATAGACATCCACCTTCTCGCCAATCATCCGAATATAAAAACGATTCCATTCACCGATTTGATTGTCGGCGATCAGGGTTGCCTTACTTGGATTAATCTTATTGTTGTACAAGCCACCCGAGCCGATTTTCCATTGGTTGTGGGCATCCCAAATCTGCACTTGTGGGGAACCCCGCAGATAAAGTCCGCTGTCACCCTTCTTGGTCAGCAAGCGCCAATCGCACCACATTTCAAAATCAGCATAATCCTTGGCTGTCCCCAAGCTGAAGCCCTTCCCATCAAAGCAGAGGACTCCGTCCTTGACAGTCCAATGAAGCTTGGCATCCTCATCAGCAATCGTTTGCATCTCCGCCCGTTTTTCAGGTGCTGCGGCTGCCCGCTTGATGGGACTATCAAATCCGTCCTTCTTGGTCACGCCTTTCCAATGGGTCAGATCCTTGCCATTAAAAAGTTGCGTCCAACCAGGAGGCGGTGTATTCTCAGAACGCACAATCGGTTTAACCCGAATATTACGATACCAAAGCTTGTCCCCATGGCCACAAAGGCTAATGTACCCCATTGTCCGATTAAGGCCCGGATGTTTGATTTTACTGACCTTATTACTTTCTGCAGCTTCATCCAGATCAGCATCGACAATCACGATTCCATTGACCGTTACCTTGATGTGACGGCCATCGATGACGATCTCCTCTGTATTCCACTCACCAACGGGTTTTTGAGAACCTCGTTTTGCAGGAACAATTTTATAGACAGAACCATGATACTGGCCTGGCAAAAGATTCGCATATTTTGGGGCTGTATCATCCAACACTTGAATTTCAAAGCCATGATAAGCGGCATCGACATCCTTCGGTGTCCGAACGCCAATACCATTATTCGCGCCAGGCGTCAGCTTGAATTCAAAGCGGAAGATAAAATCACCATATTCCTCGGCGGTATAGATATCTCCCTTTCCACCAGCGGCAGGATTTACAAATATTTCCTTAGACTCATTAATTGTGTAGGTCGTCTTATTGCCAACCCATGCATCCAGATTCGTCCCATCGAAAAGGACCGTAAATCCATCTTCATCTACTTTGGGCGTGGGCGCTTGCACATCGGTTTTCTCAGCAGGCTTAGCTTCTTTTTTGTCGTCTTTTGCCAGAATCTTGGGCTCGTGTTTGTTCTTCTTCTCTTTAGCTTTAGGCTCTTGCTTGTTGCTGGCGTCGATCATCTTCTTAAAATCACGCAGATCGTCAGAGGACATCTTTCCTGTGGCATCAAGTGAGTTATACGCCTTCATGAGATCAGCACTGCTAACCTGGGTAGACTGCAACTGTTGGCGAACGCTTCGCAGAAGAAAGGCGTCCGTCGGTTTTTGCGCTAGAGCCTCCATGAGCACAGCAGCTGCTAAACCATCGCGCCACGTCGACAAGGCCCTTACCGCATTCTTGTTTGTCGCAGCCAGAGAGGCAACATACGTCAAGAGGGATGCTGTTCCTGTGCGACCTGCCGCATCCAAGAGCGTCTCGGAGGGATTTCCCCCTTCAGTCTTCAAAACCTGAAGCAGGCGTTCACCATAGCATTCATTCCCTGGTAGACGTGCAGCCAGTGAATACGCCTGAACTGCTTCACTCTGTAAGTTACCCTTCTGCGCACTTAACGCACACAGTAACTTCTCCTGCTCGTTCACGCCAGCATGCTGACGGAGATAACGAAACGCAGCCGTTGCCAGCTTTACATCTGCAGCTGGATCCGTGACAACCTCCATCGATGCTTTCACAAGAGAGTCTGCGGTCGGATAAGATGCAAGCGTTTCAAGGATAAGTTGTTTGGCGAGGGACTGCTGTTGATTATAGACTGAGCTTAAGGCTGGCACCACCTGGGGTGCGGGAAGCGTTGAGAGAACAGCCGAATAGGTTTTGTAGCTCGCCTCATTTACCTTTGCCAAGGCAGTCGGCAATGCCTTCTGGAGGTTCTGTGAATCAACTTTGGCGACCAGTTCCAACGCCGTGGTTGCAACGTCCGTATCCGTATGGCCACAGAACTCTAACAGCATTTTTTTAGCTTCTTTACCCTTCTGTAGGCACATGGAACGAAGCAACAAAATAACAATCTGTGGTTCATCAGAGGTCCGGGCGAAACCGTACCACTTTTCAAGTGCTTCAGGCGAAAGATTTTTATCGATTTTAGTGATTGCAAAAGCCTGATACGCCAGATCGCCTTTTGTCTGCACTGCAGTCAAAAGCAACTTAAAGGCCTCACCCTCATCCGCCTTTACAAGGGCTTCCTTAAGTTCCAACATCTTGGTCTTTTGGAAGCGAAGCGTCTCCAGATCATAGACACCCGCAATCGACTGACGGGTCATATTCGCCGACGTGGCGATATTGACATCCTTCGACTCGCAGAGTTCCTTGAGGCCCAGTAAGGAACGTTGCGTTCCGATCCACCGCAATTGCTCAACAAAGAACAACTGCTGCACAGGACTAGAACTCTCCTTTGCATAACGCAGGTAGAGTGCTTCCAGGGCAGCATGGTGTTTTGCTGGGCCCCCTGACCGGGTAACAACCTGTCCCAGCATAAAAAGCTTGGTCCGCACAAGGGCATCTTCGAGGCCATTTGCTGCGACCTGTTTACACAAGGATTCAACCGCCGAAAGCCCCTCTGAATCCAGTAAGGGCGAGACCTTTTCAACGGTTGCCTCAGCTTGGGTAGTCTTCCCGAACTGGACACCTGTTGTCTGCGCACGATTCGGTAGTGAACAGAGAACGATGAAACTCAACATTAAAATGATTTTTTTCATAATACGTTTTCTCTCTTTCTTAGATCGTCCAAGGTGACCGTTGTGGTTGCTCAATAAAGCGATTGATCAACGGATCATTCGGACAGACGAACTTCACAGGATCAAAGTCATACCCGCGATTGGCACGCAGGCCCACCAAGGCCAAGTTGATCAGTGTGCAAGAGCGGAAGGCATTGTCCTCATTCAACGGGAAGGGTATCCGTGTTTTCATGGAGTGCAGGAAGCTCGAATTCATCGCGTCCGGATCAGGTAATCCTGCCAGGATTTTGTCCAAATCCTTGATATCTGACTTCATTTTCGGAAAGAGCTTTCCGTTGGGTCCACTGATAAAGGGTTCATTCTTCAGGGAGCCATCGCCGTCCAAAACAATTTCCGTACCGTCTGCATACTTCATGGTGATACGACGGAAACTTCCGACGACCTCGGGATGTTGTGGAGGTGCATCAACTTCGACACGAATCGGACTCTCCTCATCCTTACCCAAGATATATTGGACTGGGTCGAGATAGTGTTGGCCCATATCGCCGAGTCCGCCACCGTCATAATCCCAATAACCGCGGAAATTCTCATGCACGCGATGGGGATGATAGGGTTTATACGGTGCGGGTCCCAGCCACATATTGTAATCCAGATGTTCGGGAACTGGCTGGGGTGCAACATTCACAAGACCCGTCCAGCCAAATTTAAGCGCAAAGCCTTGTCCTTCTCCAATAATCGCACGAAGGGGTCCGCCCAGCAGATTATGCTGCACGACCTTCCGGATAGGCTTCACTTCGGTCCCAAAGCCATAAAAGTTGCCATACATGCGGAACCAGGTATTAACACGGAACATCCGTCCATTTGACTTCACCGCATCAATAACCTTCTTGCCCTCGCCAATCGTACGGGTCATGGGTTTCTCGCACCAAACATCCTTACCCGCCTGCGCGGCATAGACAGAGATTGGGCCATGCCAATGGGGAGGTGTGCAGATATGGACGACATCCACATCCTTGCGCTCCAAAACCTCTCGGAAGTCACGATAGCCGACCACTTTGCCCTTAGCCTCCTGACTGCCGAGCTTGACCCCCTCCTCCATGTGGAGACGATCCGGATCGCAGACTGCGACCAGGCGCGTCTCCTTCTGGCGAAGATGCATTGACGACTTAGCAATGCTACCAAAACCGATCAAGGCACGTGTGAGTTGATTACTCGGTGCTGTCTCCGAACGCAAAATATGCGCTGGCACAATGGTAAAGGTGGCTGCGCCACCCATGGTCTTTAGAAACGCTCTTCTATTATTCATCATATTCCCCCTTTATAACTTCAAATCTTAATACGAAGACAGGCGACGGACCGCCTGAGCAATGTCCTTCACCCGTTGAGTTCCGGCTTCGCGCTCGATGGCGAGCGTCCCTGTGAAACCAAGCTCACGCAGTGCATTCAAGAACGCAAAGACATTCACTTCGCCATCGCCCCACGGCACTTCCGCACCCCAGGTGCCATTGACTTTCGTGCGGAGGGCATCCTTCGCATGGACATGGCGAATCCAAGGCGCCAAAATCTTGAGCGCCTCGATCGGCTCATCCTTGTTATAGAGAATCATATTCGCAGGGTCAAAGTTGAGCATCACGTTCGGATGGTTCAGCGTCACCAAGAAGTGCTTCAGATCTTCAGCGGATTCTTGTCCCGTCTCCATCAGCAAAGTCACGCCAGCAGCTTTCGCGGCATCGCCCAGAAAGCGCACACGGTCATAGAACTTTTTAGCATACATAGCATCCGTGTGATCCAGGAAGCCAACGTGTAGCGAAATGAAAGGCACCTTAAGCTCCGCAGTAAGGGCGCAGGCCTTGACAAAGGCCGCTGAGGCCATGGGCCACTTGTCATCGGGTGCAATACCGCCTGTCACCTTGATAGCCTCGAGCGAGCTATAATCCTCATAATCAAAATGGAGCATCGTCGAGGAGATGATCCAGTTCTGGCGTTTAACAGCCTCCATATAGGCTTTACCATCAGCTCCCAATGCAGGGGCTAAGGCCAAATGAATATGATCCACATTCATCGCCGTCATGAGCGAAGCAATCTCCTCCACGCCCTTCTGAAAAGACCAACTACAAACGCCAATTGAACACTTGCCTGAGTTCATTATCATTAGTTACCTTTCTTGTCTAAAATTTCGCTTCATTGCCTTATTGCGTGATTGCCTTATTACCGCTTCGCTTTCGGCATTCGCCGAATGGTTTCCGCTTCGCTCCAACGAGCCTTATTTTTTAAATTCGTGTGGTTCGTGTCATTCGGATGCTAAAACTGCCGACTGCCACCCTGGCCTCCGTAGCCGTATCCGCGAAGGAGGCTGCCGACTGCTACTGACCTACAGTTTCACCGTCTTCTTTGTTTTTGCGGATTTCTTCTCTGCATCCACGATGCGAACCGAATCAGCGGATTGCTCGGGCGTGATCACGCAGGGCACCTTCTTGCCGGCGACAAGATCAAGGAACCACTTCAGTTCATATTCATATCCATCCCCCGTTGCAAGCTTCGGCTCAAACGCTTCCCCTTTTGCCGGATAGACACAGAGCGCCTTTTCACGTTTGAAATCCAAGATCGCCACGGCCTTCTCAAAAGTCACATGGAAAGAGGCTTCAAAACCCATGGTCGGATTGATGGCCCAACTGCCATCCGACGTGACAACAGGTCCTCCTACATCATAGATTGAACTGATATGCTGCATCACACCATCCGCGCCCCAGACCGCCGTGCTGGTGACTGACTTCGGAAACCCGAAAAGATAGTGAACCATATCCGTATCATGGATATGCAGATCTAAGGCGACACCACCGCTCTTGCTCTCATCCATGAACCAGCTCTTTCCCTTGCCCCAGCCTGGAGGCGGGCTATAACGGCGGAACGATGCTGCGAGAACCTTGCCATACTTCTTGCTCTCAACCAACTTCTTCAAATAGACATACGCCGGCCAGAAGCGCAGGCAGTGAGCAATCATGAGTTGCGTACCCTTAGGAGCCGCCTGCTTCGCCTTGAGCATGGTCTTACACGCAGCGGCATCCAGAGCCATTGGTTTTTCACAAATCACATGGATACCCATCTTCAGAGCCTTAGCTGTCAGAATCGGATGCAATGGCGTGGGAAGGGTGATGTCCACAATATCCGGGTTCACCTCTGCCAACATTTTATCAAAATCATCATAGATCTTGGCAGAACCAAAATCGGTCGAGGCATCCGCTCCCGAAAGATTCGCTTTCGCGATGGGCTCGGAAAACTGCGAAAGATCGCGATCACACAGTGCGACGACCTTCGCCCCCTTCATCTTCTTCCAGTTAGCGTAGTGCATACGTCCCATAAAGCCAAAACCGACGACTGCTATCCGTTTCATCCTGTGCCATCCTTTCTTGCTTAATCTGCTAAAAAACTATGGTTTAAAGATATCACTTTTCAGGGAGATCTGTATTGTACAATTCCGACATCTTTGTGTATAATTCCGACATAACACGAAAGGCAGGACCGATGAAACCACGCGAACAATCTTCAAAAGCTTTTCTTTCAAAAATCGGTGACTTTGAGAGCATTAAACTGCTCTTGGACACGATGCCGGAAACCGCTTTCTTTATGAAAGACCTCAAGGGGCGGGTCATGTTATTTAATCGCCGGTCGTGTGAAATCTACAATGTCGGGCATGAATCTGAAGTGATCGGCAAGACGGACTATGATCTACATCCCAAGGCGCTTGCCGATAAATATGCACATGATGATCAACACGTCATGACAACAGGGAAAACCATTATCAATGCAACCGAGCTGGCCCCCAACAGTTCCAACCGCCTGGTCGTCTACAGCAAAGTACCCCTCTTTAATCGGGCACATGAGGTCATTGGGGTGGCAGGACTATACCGGCTCATCGATGATATTAGTGACGCACCCGATTGGTATGGCCACTTTTCAAGCGTGATTGCATTTATCCACGCCCACTATCCGCAAACGATTCATATTGAGGAGCTCGCCAAGCTAGGCAAAACCTCCGCACGGCAACTTGAACGCAGGTTTATCAAAATTTTCGGCATCAACATCAGCGATTATATTTTAAGAACCCGCATCCATGTTGCCCTTGAACAGCTGGGACAGACGAATCGGACCATCAGCGATATTGCCCAAGCTATTGGCTTTTATGACCACAGCCATTTTATCCGCACTTTCAAACGCTTGCGGGGCCTTTCGCCCAAACAATATCGCGAACGTCATGCGCAACACACCCAGTCAACACGTGCACAAAAAAACTGAGTATTAAACACTTTTGATGACTGGACTGGGCGTCTGGTTATAAACCTTTGAACCCGCGGGTACGGAGTGGATGAGCCAGACGTTACCACCAATCACAGAGTCATGACCGATCACCGTATCACCGCCTAAGATCGTGGCGCCTGCGTAGATGACTACATTGTCTTCAACCGCTGGATGGCGTTTAACCCCTTTAACAAGAGCGCCCGTATCATCCTTGGCAAAGCTTAGCGCACCGAGGGTCACACCTTGATAGAGCTTGACGCGACTTCCGATCGTGCATGTTTCGCCAATGACAACACCCGTACCATGATCAATAAAAAAGCCAGGACCGATAGTCGCCCCAGGATGGATATCAATACCCGTTTTAGAATGGGCATGCTCACTCATCACACGTGGAATCAGATGAACGCCTTGCTGGTAGAGCGCATGAGCAATGCGATGGACCGTAATCGCATAAAGACCAGGATAACTCATCACGATCTCCATTGTTGAACGTGCCGCAGGATCTCCTTCATAAGCAGCCTTGATATCCTCTTGCAACATTTCACGGATGGCGGGAAGCCCCTCCAACAGCGCAGTGACAGCCTGCTTCGCCTTCAGCTCGCAATCGCCACAGGCGATACATTTGACCTTGTTACAGGCATACTCAAAGGAGCGATGTGTTTGATCATAGAGCTCTTCTGCAATCTGCTGAATCGTTCCCTTCAAGTGATGATGGCAATGATCATGCGAGACAGGACCCTTGCCGTGGCACCCAGGATAGAGCACGCCCATGAGCTTCTCCAAGACATCAATAACAGCTTCTGTGCCTGGCAGATTTACATCGCGCACCGTGTTCGCAACGGGACAATCGCGACAGGGGGAGAGTGCCTCCGCCATGCGCTCTAAATTTGAAGCTAACCATTTTTCCATAACAATCTCTCTTTCGTCCTCTGGCTAGGAACCACAAAACCCACCCACCTTCGCGAATACGGCTACGGCGGGCAGGCGAAAAATCACAAAAACCTTCTCAGTTTAATCTTCAACTCCAACTACTCCCCTGGCGCGGCGTCTTGTCCGCCGTAGCTTTAGCGTAGGAGGAAGCTGAAGGCGAAGCCGGCTGCCGTTTGATACGAACAACGACCTTTGAGGCAGCAAAATTTTTGAACCCCAACAGCAACAGGAGTTGACCCAACCACGAATTCGATTGGCAGATCAATTCCTGAATAACAATCCCCTCCTTTTGGCACAATGCAATAAAATCCTTAAGGGTAAATAAGTGAATATTCGGTGTTTCATACCATTCATAGGGAATGTCGGAGCCCTTGGGCATGCGCCCTCCAAAAAGCAGCTGGAAACGAACCTCCATGCCGGCAAAGTTCGGGAAGGTAATCACTGCCTCCTGAGCGACACGCAAGATCTGCTGGAGTAACTCCTTCGGACGTTTAATGGTCTGTAACGTCTCGCTCAAAACGACCTGATCATAGCTGTCGTCCGGAATCATGGCGAGTCCATCGTCAACGTCTTCCAAAATCACATCACACCCTGCCCCAATAGCCGTAATAACACCCTCAACACTAATTTCAACTCCGTTACCACTGATCTGTTTGCGCGCTTTGAGAATATTTAAGAGGGCGCCATCCCCACACCCGAGATCTAAGACACGCCCAGCCCGAGGAATCATATCCACCACGGCCTGGTAGTGCTCGGATTGACTCAACTGATGGGTGGCTCGTTGAGCCATCTCCTCGGGTGTCGCAAGAAATGAGTTGATAATTCGCTTCAAATCCGAAATGTGCGTGAGGAAGGCATCGTGTCCCGCATCCGTATCCAAGTGACAGTAGGAGACTCGCTTCTGCTGGCGAACGAGTGCGGTCACCAGCTCCTCGGACTGACAGGGTGTAAAAAGCCAATCCCCGCTGAGTGAGACAACCAAGAGACGCGAGGTGACCTTCTCAAAGGCCTTCTCCAGGGAGCCATAATTCTCCCGTAAGTCATATTCATCCATCGCCAAGGTGATGTGAAGATAGGAGTTGGCGTCAAAACGGCGGATGAACTTCTCGCCCTGATGTTGGAGATAGCTCTCCACCTGAAAATAGGTTCCAAAGCTTGCTTCGCGATTCTGCCGTTGTTCTTCGTCTGCAGTCACCCACTCAGCTCGCTTCTCACGTCCAAACTTCTCATCCATCAACTCTTGAGAGAGATAGGTGATGTGGGCGATCTTCCGAGCACTCGACAACCCACGATGCGGATGCTGTTCCGCGCCATAGTAGTCTCCCATATTCCAATTGGGATCTTCCGTGATCGCATGGCGACCAATAATATCAAAAGCCAATGCTTGCGAGTTGAGGCTGGCAGCCGAAGCAATGATCATGGCGCGATCAATTTCCTCAGAATAGCGAGCCACCCACTCCAACACCTGCATTCCGCCGAAACTACCCCCGATTACACCTGCGAGGCGGGTAATACCCAATTGTCGTAGGAGAAGGCGATGGACCTCAATGATATCGCCCACCGTCAGTTTGGGAAAATCTGAACCATAAGGCATTCCAGTGACAGGAGAGAGGGAAGCAGGTCCCGTGGTTCCTTTGCACCCCCCAAGAATGTTGGCACAAATAACATGATACCGATTGGTATCCATACCTTTACCTGGGCCAATCATGCCCTCCCACCAACCATCTGGTTCGGTTTCACCAGGACGAATGCCAGCCACATGGGCGTCGCCAGTCAGAGCATGACAGACAAAGATGACGTTATCGTTGGTTGCCGGAGAGGCTCCACAACGTTCATACGCCACCGTAATCGCCGGCAGAACCCCTCCTTTTTCAAGTTTAAATCCTTCTGGGGGCAAGGTCAGCGATACTGTCTCAGGATAAACAACGCCAACTGTGGTTTCGCTACTCATAATGTTTATTATTACGTCTTGCTCACCCCTTAAAAGGATTAAGCATTAAAAGTCTGTTAGTTTATCATCCCTTAGGCTTAGACGCAAACTCCTATTTTTTTGAAAAATTAAAAATCACCCTCGTGACAACACCCCCTCTTTTATGCTATTATTCGCCCTTTCATGAATAAGAAGCCAACACAATTCGATTTCTGGTACGCGGTGAACAATACGGAGATCGTTGTTCCACCCAAGCGTCACTTGGAGACGTTCGGGAATACGATGATCAACTATACCCTCGTATCGGAACTGATGGATGATCCGACAAAAGTGCACATCCGCGAAGGTCGCATGCAGGCGTCTCGTCCTCAAATCATCACACCTTCCGCCTATGCGGCAACCGAACTGAAGGGCTTCGGCGATGAAGCTGCCAAGTATATTGACTGGCTTCGTGAAAATGAGGACTCGATCCGTATCCTTCAATATGGATACTCCCTAAGGCAAGATACCTTCAACGAACAGACGGTCACAGATAACATAGCCAATGTGCTCGAGCGCATCAAGACCGATCATTCCGCCAAGAGTGACCCCTTTTCTGCAATTATCAAAGGCGTCGACTCGCCTTGGGATGTCTGCCTAATCCGTCTCTTCTGGCTGGTGATGCAGGCCTCTGTTCCCCTCAACATACGTGAACTCGAAGAGCGACACATGTTTGAGCTGAAGGATGGCATCCCCATGGGCGTGCGCGAGGAGATCGAGCGGGGCTTCCAAGCTGCAACACGCGATGCACGGCTCATCAAACCCCTCGGAAAGCTCTTGCAGGAGCACGGTCTCTTTGAGCACTATCAGGATCGCTTTTTCAATCTCGTCAAACAGTGAGCGTAAGGACGCCTTAACGAGTGTCCATTTGGAGTAAAGACAATGACTATTACTGAAAAAATTCTAGCGCGGGAGTCTGGAGCTTCAATCGTCCAGCCGGGCGATAACATTTGGGTCAATGCAGGAATCCTCCTGACACATGACGTCTGCGGGCCGGGGACCATCGGTATTTTTCAACAGGAATTTGGCAAGGATGCAAAGGTCTTCGATCGTGAAAAGATCGTCATTCTGCCTGACCATTATATCTACACGGCAGATGTTAAAGCGCATCGTAACATCGATACGCTCCGAGCCTTTGTCAAGGAGCAGAATCTCCCTTACTTCTATGATCCAGGAACACCGAGCTATTGTGGCGTGTGTCATGTTGCCCTGCCAGAGCTCGGCCATGTCCGTCCCGGAGAGACCATCTTCGGAACCGACTCGCACACCTGTACGCATGGTGCACTGGGAGCCTTCTCCAGTGGCATCGGCAATAC
>CAYWNP010000018.1:21871-29331 GCA_964459675.1 uncultured Akkermansia sp.
CAGAAGACCTTCGATTACGTCAACGCGCGGACGAAAAAATCATATGAACCGCTCTACAGCGATCGGGATGCAAAGATCCAGGCGGAATACCGCTACGACGTCTCCAAGCTCGAACCCGTCGTCGCCAAGCCACACCTGCCGGACAACAAGGCCCTCGCACGCGACTGCCGCGATGTCAAGGTCACACAGGTCTATATCGGTTCCTGTACTGGCGGAAAGCTTGAGGACTTCATCATGGCAGCACAGCTCTTGAAGGGCCGCAAGGTCGCCATCAAGACGTTGATCGTGCCAGCCACACGTCATGTGGAGCAAGGCTTGATTGACACCAAGATCGATGGTCAAAGCTTACGCGCGATCTTCGAGGCCGCGGGTGTCGAACCGATTGCTCCTCCCTCCTGCGCTGCCTGTCTGGGCGGTCCGATCGATACCTTTGGACGTACCCATGGAAACGAAGTCGTGGTCAGCACGACCAATCGTAACTTCATCGGCCGCATGGGATCTAAGGACTCTCAGGTCTATTTGGCTTCGCCTTATACCGCAGCCGCGACAGCGATTAAAGGAACGATTACAGATCCGCGTGACCTGTAAAACATTCCAGACACCTTCAAGGAGAACATCTTTATGTCAAAAGCTAAACTGATTCGTGGTCCCGTCTATGTGCTCGAAGACAATATCGACACCGACCTGCTCATCCCAGCCTGCTACCTCAACTTGGTTCCGACCATTCCTGATGAATACAAAAAGTTGGGCTCGTATGCGCTGGCCGGTCTGCCGGATTGCTTCCCCAAGTTTGCATCCAACCCTGATGGCAGCACCCCCTATCCCATCGTGATTGGCGGACGCAACTTCGGCTGCGGCTCTTCACGCGAACATGCACCCATCGCACTCGGCGCGGCCGGCGCCAGCGTTGTTGTGGCACAGAGTTATGCCCGCATCTTCTTCCGCAACTGTGTCGCGACAGGCGAGGTCTTCCCCATCGAGTCTGAGACGCGCCTGTGCAAGGAGTTTAAGACAGGTGATGAAGCGGAAGTTAACATTGAAGCCAACACAGTCACACGCCTTTCAGATGGCAAGGTCTTTATCCTGAAACCGATTGGTGCGGTTGCGCCTGTCATTGATGCTGGTGGAATGTTTGCCTACGCCCGTGCCATTGGAATGATAAAGAAGTAAACCCACCGACCGAGGGCGGCAGAGTGGTAGTTGGCAGTAGCAGTTGGCAGTGAATTTTCAAGAACAGCAGGAAAAGCTTTTTTGACAGGATTTACAGGATTGGCAGGATTGTTATTTTAGAATTCTAATCCAAAAAATCCTTTTAATCCTGTCAGAAAATAACCAAGTTAGAGACATGAATATGAGAACAACAAAAGTCATTGCTATCGCGAATCAAAAAGGCGGCGTCGGGAAGACAACGACAGTCGTCAATCTGGCTGCGGCTCTTTCAGAAATGAAAAAGACGGTGCTGGTCATTGATCTTGATCCTCAGGCGAACGCGACCAGCGGACTGGGCATGCAACGTCAACCCGATAGCAGTTTGTATGCTGTTCTTTCAGGCACCAAGGATATTGCGGATATTATTCAGCCGACGCCCTTTGAGAACATCAACATCATTCCTTCCGAACTTGACCTCGCAGGTGCCGAACTGGAGATTGCGCGTCAGGATAATCACTTGGTCGTTGTGCGCAACCTCCTCGATCGAGTCTTGGAGGCGGGGGTCTTCGACTATATCCTGATGGATTGTCCCCCTTCACTGGGCATCTTAATGACCTCCTCGCTCGCTGCAGCCGACAGCGTCATTGTCACCATGCAGTGTGAATACTATGCGCTGGAAGGACTCAGCGTCATCACCTCCATCATCAACCAGTTGCGCGACAATGGCGTGAATCCCAACCTGCAACTCGAAGGCATTTTGATGACCATGTTTGATGGCCGCACACGCTTAGCCGCCGATGTCGTTCAAGAAGTTCGCACCCATTTCGGCGACATGGTTTATCAGACCATCATCCCTCGGAATGTGCGTATCAGCGAGGCGCCAAGCTTCGGCAAGCCGGTGATCTTCTTTGATCCGACGAGTAAGGGCGCGGAGGCCTATCGTACGTTTGCGAAGGAATTCGTTCAACGCCACGCCAAGACGTAAGCCTATGAATACGATCTGGAAAACACGTTTTCAAACGTTTCGACCAGTTCTCATCCTCTCCTTCCTGCTATTGTTCGCAGGTATGGGGGGCATTCACCTCCTGAATCGTGCTACCGCGCCACTCACCAATCACAACAGTGCCTATCTCGACAAAGCGATCCGCGACACGACCCAGCTCTTGATCCCCGTCGGCCTCGCCAAGGCTGGAGCCGACATGATGGAGGGGTCCACCGTCCAACTCGAGGCGGGGATTGTCGTGACAAAAGGAAGCATGACCGTCGAGGCCGGCGATCTCATGCAGCCAGTACTGGAGTGCATTGACATCGCCTGGAAAATTCTCCTAGCCAGTGCCGTATTTTTAATCTCACTCAAATGCATCGTGAGTGGCTTTCCGGAATTGACACAGCCTCTGTGCATCGCCTTCCTTGCCTGTTATCTCATCAACGCCCTCCTTGTTCATGTGTTGAAACGAGAGAACCTGTTCTGTTCAATAACGCGGCGCATCGGGGGCATCCTCTTACTCTGTTGGATTCTGATTGTGGCCCTCTTGCCGCTGACCCTGGCAGGAACGGCTTATCTGACAGAACGGACCACCGCGCACATGCAGAAAAACATCGACACAACTTTTCAGCGTGTTCATACGGTGTTTAACATGGAAGGGTTCAGTACCGCCCCTGACATCTCCGAGAAGGCAACCTTCTTGAAGACCAAGATGGCTGACATTTCACGCTTTGCACGGGAAGAGCTCTCGACGGTCATCATGGCCATCTGCCAGCTCGTAGCTGTCAAAGTCCTCAGCGGCGTGGTTTATCCGCTCCTCATGCTCGCCTTCCTCATCTGGCTCGTCCGAGGGTGTCTCTATCCCGGAATCAAGGGACATGAGACAGTAGGTCAGTGATCAGTGATTAGCACTTTAGAACTTTAGAACTTTAGCACTTTAGAACTAGATCACTTCTTCTCCGCCGCGGCTTCAAAGAGCTTGTGTTCGACGCTGTCGAGCAGAGCCTGCCAGGAGGCTTCGATGATGTTCTCGGAGACGCCCACTGTGCCCCACTGCGTTTTACCATCGCCAGACTCGATCACAACGCGGGTCAACGCGCGTGTTGCCAGCTTGGGGTCAAGGATGCGAACACGATAGTCCGTCAGCGTGATATCATCGATCTCTGGATAGAAGCGCGTCAGAGCCGCACGTAAGGCTGCATTGAGCGCATCCACAGGTCCATGACCCTCGCCCGCAGTCAGTTCGGTCTCATTGCCAACCTTGACTTTGATCGTCGCCTCAGAGATGCAAGGCGCTTCGCGTCCACGCTTCTCGACAATGACACGGAACCCTTCAAGTTCAAAGAACGGTTTATGCTTATTCAGCACCTTCTGCAACAAGATTTTAAAGGAGCCATCAGCAGCTTCGTAGGAGTACCCTTTGTTTTCACGGACCTTGAGTTCTTCCAGAACAGCCCGTGAATCCTCTTTAGAGATACCCGAAACATCGATCCCGAGCTCCTGGGCTTTCATCAACACATTAGAGGCCCCAGAAAGTTCAGAGATCAGCACATGGCGCTGATTGCCGACCTGTTCAGGTGCGATATGCTCAAAAGTCTTTGTGTTCTTCTGGACAGCATTCACATGCATACCGGCTTTGTGACTGAAAGCTGTATTGCCGACATACGGTTGACGGGCATCCACGCGCTGATTCGCGAGATCGTCGGTCACAAGCGAGACCTCACGCAAACGCCTCAGGTTTTTCTCACCCACACAAACGCGTCCCATCTTCAGCTCCAAGGAGGGTATGATGCTGACCAAATTCGCATTGCCCGTACGTTCGCCATAGCCATTGATCGTGCCCTGAACCTGGCACGCGCCTGCCCGGACAGCTTCGATCGAGTTCGCGACGGCCAAGCCGCCATCATTGTGGACATGGATACCCACTTCCACCTTGGGGAATGCCTTGCAAACCGCCTTAGTGATGGCGAAGACTTCATGGGGCAGGCAGCCCCCGTTGGTGTCACACAACACGACGCCAGCAGCGCCTTCACGCAAAGCTGCAGCAAGGGCCTTCATTGCGTATTCGGAATCCGCTTTGTATCCGTCAAAGAAATGCTCGGCGTCAAAAAAGACCTTGCGTCCCGAACTCTTCAAAAAGCCCACGCTGTCCGCGATCATTTGCAGGTTATTCTTGCCGGTAGTCTTCAGGACATCGGTCACATGCAACAACCAAGACTTGCCATAGATCGTAACCCACTCGGTGTCTGCCATGAGCAATCCTTTGAGTTGCGGATCATTCTTCGCATCCAAATCAGCACGACGTGTGCTGCCAAAAGCAGCGATACGAGCAAAAGAAAGTTTTTCTTTTTTGATGTCTTTGAAAAATTGTTGGTCACGCGGATTTGACCCCGCGAAGCCACCCTCAATATAGTCAATACCAAATTCGTCCATCATCTTGGCAAAGCGAACCTTGCCAGAATCCGAGAAGGAGACCCCCTCCCCCTGCGCGCCATCACGCAGGGTCGTATCGTAGATAGTGACTTTATTTTTCATAGTCTTATGCCTTGTAGAATGCCTGATAAAGCGCCTTCACTGCTTTGGCGCGATCCGCTGACTTCACGCCGAACATCATGCTGATTTCCGAGGAACCTTGATTCATCATCTCAATATTGACATCGGCATCCGCCAAAGCTTTTGTTGCCATGGCTGCCATGCCAACCGTATAGTAGAACCCTTCGCCCACCACCATGACCAACGCATAACCGTGTTCAATCAACACATTGTCAGGTGAGAGGTCCTTCATGATGCGCGCACGAACACGCGCCTCGCACTCCGGCGTGAAACCGCGGTCACGGAAGATAACGGAGACATTATCGATACCAGAGGGCATGTGCTCATACGAGACGCCCTCCTCTTCGAGGATTTGGAGGAGTTTGCGACCAAAACCCACTTCGCGGTTCATCATATACTTATCGATGAAGATATTGCAGAAGCCGTCGTCGCTTGCAATGCCAACAACAGCACCAGCCTTGGCTTCACGCGATTTGACGATCATCGTGCCAGGTTCAGACGGACGATTCGTATTGCGTACGTTGATTGGGATTCCAACCTTCACAACGGGGACGACGGCTTCATCGTGAAAAACGCCAAAGCCCGCGTATGCCAACTCCCGCATCTCGCGGTAGGTCATCTCCTTGATCCCCTCATGAACCTCCGGGACCAAGCGCGGATCAACGGGGTAGACAGAGTCCACATCCGTAAAGTTCTCATAGACATCCGCCTCAACCGCTGCGGCGAGAATAGAGCCCGTGATATCGGAACCCCCGCGCGGGAAAGTTGCAACCTGACCTGCCTTGGTATAACCAAAGAAGCCAGGGAAGATGACAAGCTCCGAGCGATTGGAAAGGGTCCGCTTCAAGAGCGGATAGGACTCCTCCAGGAGCTGGGCATTCCCAAAATCATTGGTCAGAAACATGCCAGCGTCCTTGGGATTGATATAGACCGCATGCGCCCCACGCGCCTGAAAGGCTTGGGCGACGATCTTGGCGGCATTGTCCTCCCCAGCGGCCTTCATGGAATCCATGAACATGCCATGATGTGACGTATCCGCTTTAACACGCGTCCAGAGATCCTTCTCAATCTCGGCTACGACCCCGATTGGAAGTTTAAGTTCACGCTGTATTTCGGCATACCGCTCGACAATCGCCTTGACGCTCTTCTCAGGAGACTTTCCAGCAAGCACGTCTGAAGCGCACTGGATCAGCATGTCAGTGACCTTCGTATCCGTCTTATCCCGTTTACCCGGCGCGGAGACCACAATGATCTTGCGATCTGGATCTGAAAGAACAATATCAACGATCTTGGTGATCTGTTTAGAATCCGCAACTGAGGATCCACCGAACTTACATACTTTCATCTTCTTCTTTTCCCCTTGGGTACCCATGTGGGGGAACCCGAAATTGTTGTTACATCATACGCAGACGAACCGGCAGCTCGCTGACGACATCCGCATCAAAGATCTCCTTGAGCGCGCAATCAATCTCAGAGGCCTTCGCGTCATGCGTCAGCATGACCACGGGGACATGCCCCATCTTGCTGCTCTCCGGATGTTCCTGCTGCGTAGCCGCAAGGATACTTACACCATGACGGCCTAAGATTGTTGTCATCAGACCGAGCGAACCTGCCTTATCCAGCACCATCAACCGGATATAGTACTTACTCGTAATCTCCGAAGCGACGCGCATCGCGAACTTACCTTCATTGGCAATGCCAACGCCTCGTCCGTAACGCGGTTGGCCTGTCAAGATGTTGCGCGCCACATCTCCGATATCGCCAATCACCGTGCTCGCCGTCGGCTCACGTCCGGCTCCACGTCCATAATAGAGCGTGTCGCCACTCAGATCACCTCGCACCATCGCGGCATTGAAAACATGGCTGACAGAGGCCAACATGTGGGTCATCGGAACCAATGTCGGACTGACGCGTACTTCGACCTGTTTACCTTCACGCTTGATCACGGCCAACAACTTGATCCGATATCCAAAACCAGCTGCAAATTGCACATCCATGCTATTGAGGTTGCGAATGCCCTCCACCAAGACTGCATCCATCGGTACATGGAACCCATAGGCGAGCGAGGCCAGGATGATCGCCTTGTGAGCGGTATCAAAACCATCAATATCCAAACCCGGATTCGCCTCGGCATAACCAGCCCGTTGCGCATCCGCCAAGACCGCTTCAAAAGGCAGCCCCTCATTTTCCATGCGAGTCAGGATATAGTTACACGTTCCATTCAAGATACCATGGATACTTTGGATCTCATTTCCAGCCAGGCCTTCACGCAAAACGCGGACAATGGGAATGCCCCCGCCCACGCTGGCACCAAAATAGATATCAACACCGTTCTTTTCGGCAGTGCCGAAGATCTCTGAACCGTACTCAGCCAAGAGCTTCTTGTTGGCAGTCACAACCGACTTCCCTGCGTTCAGAGCTGCCAGAACCAAGGCCTTTGCGATACCGGTCCCACCTATCAGCTCCACAACAACCTGAATATCCTTGTCCTGAATGATGGATTGGGCATCCGTTGTCAGAAGCTTCTTGTCAATGGAGATGCCACGATCCGTTGTAATATCAAGGTCCGCAATGCGTTTCAGGACGACTTCCACGCCCAAACGTTCTGCCATGGTCTTCTGGTTCCTGAGCAAGCCATCTGCGACGCCTGCGCCCACGGTTCCAAAGCCTAATAATCCAACACCGATTTGTTTCATCTCGTTTTCGCCTTCCTTATTCACAAAATAGAGTATATAAAATACCGAATTTAAAGGGGTTATACAAGTCTGCAAAC
>CAYWNP010000019.1:0-5005 GCA_964459675.1 uncultured Akkermansia sp.
TGCCACCTGTGGCTTATGCTGGCAACCTTGTCAGCGACGGGGATTATTGTGATTCTTTTGGGTACGCAATTCAAGGTGAAATTTCGCAGGGCAGTGAAATTGCGATTGGGGGAGGACGCAAAGACCTTAAGACTTCGAGACTCAAAGGTGAGACGCAGGACTGAAAAGCCACTTGGAGGCCTTACGGGGTGGCAATGCCTGGGACCGCGGACACTCCTGTCCGCCAGAGTAAGTTGTTAACCCATGGATAAGGGGAACTGCAATAAAGGTTGTTGAGAGGATTGGGGTTAGGCAATGATCGTGAAGAAAAGATAGGTTGGCGGACAAGAGTGTCCGCGGTCCCAGGTGTGGAGCTATAGACAAGCTCGCAAGGACGTTTGTCAGGCTTGCGTCCTTCTGTCCTGCTGTCCTTGAGTCAATAACCCAAGTCCCGCGTTCAAGGTCCCAAGTCTTAAACATGACGCAATCGACAACGTTAGAGAGCTGGTGTGACACCCTTCTTTAGGATGATGTTTCCGTATTTGGCGAGTTCGCCGGTCATGACGCAGGCGAAAGCCTTCTGGGCACGGTCGTAAAAATCGAAACGGCCGATGCGGGTGATGGCCGGAACATTTTTGAGGTGCTGACGCAGGGCAACCTTATAACGCTTCTCCACTTCCGGATCCAGCGTGTCGCCTTCGACAGCCGCCATCATGATGAGCGGAGGGGAATAACTATCGAGTTCAAAGAGCGGGATGATACCCTCCAGCAATGCCGGAACACCAATACCGTCCGCGCGCACAACCTGCTTGCAGAAGGTGTGGCCTGGGAAGTGGGCATCCGCTAGGATAATTTCATCTCCGTGTCCCATCTCGGCAAGGACTTTTAAGAGATCAGGGGATATGACAGGGGATATGCCTTTTAACATGAGACTCCTCTCTTACAATGATTCACTTGCTACCCGTTTAGGGTGGGTTAAGGTTCTGTAGCCATAAGCGGCAATGACGATAAAACAGATTAAGGGAAGCATAAACGACATCCGGACACTGCTCAGCGTCGTGAAGAGCAGGTTGAAGTCGGACTGATCCATGATCCATCCCTGCATCGGCGTCATGAGGCAGCCGCCGACAATGGCCATCACCAACCCGGCTGAGGCGATTTTCGCGTCTTTCCCGACATCGCGAAGGGCAACGCCGTAAATGGTTGGAAACATCAGGGACATGCACGAAGAGGCGAGAATCAGTGTGACGAGCCCGGACATGCCACTGATCACAAAGGGTGCTTTGAGATAGACGACGAGTTGGGCCCAGAAGCCTGCCTGTGCGGACTGCTGAAGTAGGAGTTTAAAGTCGGCACCCGCATTCATGTTGCCCCCGCCAAAAATCGTGTGTAGAATGAGACAACCGCCAACGAAGGCCAGTAGCAAAAGGAGCATACCCTGGTTGATAAATTTTAAAAGGAACGTGCAAATAAACCGGGAAGAGACAAACATGACCATGGCGATGATGTTATAGAATTGAGCATCTGCCTTTGTGAGACCGAGCGTCTTCTCTGCATATTGGATGATAAAGGTCCAGCACATGATCTGCACGCCGACGTAAAACATCTGGGCAATGACACCCTCGACATATTGCGCATTTTTCACGAGGCGCTTTAAAGTCGGCATGACATCCAGATTGCGGTCTTCATCCTCTGCATTGCGGGGCAGACGGCTGAAGAAGAAGACACAGAAGAATACGGTGACGACGACCCCGAGGAGGGCATATGGCAGGATAATGATTGCGAGATCGCTCGCGGCGATTTTGTTAAAGGCCTCCACGGATGTTCCACGTAACGTGGTTCGTGCAGCTTCATCCATAGGGTTTAAGTGTTCCAAAATCATTTCCTTTGCAACAAACATACCCAAGATAGAGCCCATGGGATTGAAGGATTGGGCGAGGTTGAGTCGGCGGGTTGCGGTTTCAGGGTCACCCATGGAGAGGATAAAGGGATTCGCGCAGGTTTCCAAAAAGGCGAGTCCGCAGGTCATGATAAAATAGGAGAGCAAGAAAGCCCAGAAGGCCATCATCCACCCGGAAGGAATAAAACAGAAACAGCCGATGGCATAGAGGAGCAGGCCCAAGAGAATCCCGCTCTTGTATGAATAACGTTTAATAAAAAGAGCGGCCGGAAAGGCCATGAAACCGTACCCGCCATAAAAAGCAAACTGCACGAGTGAGCTTTCGAAATTACTGATCAGCAGGATGTTTTTAAATGCAGCCACCATCGGATTGGTGATGTCGTTTGCAAAGCCCCACAACGCAAAAAGTGACGTGACGAGAATGAAGGGCAAAATAAGTGCTGGTGAAATAAGCTTGGCTTTTTTGTCCGTCATGATCGTTCTCCGTTGTTGGTAATTTTCAACGCTTTAGCTAAACAGGCCGTCAATTTAGCATAATTGCTATCCGCCATCAAGGCGTAAGCATCAGGGGTCGTACGAGCGGGTACAAAATTTAACCGTTTAGAGTGATGACAGGAGCGAGGTGTTTTGCTATATTGTTCGGCAACAGATGAAACACTCGAAATTTCTAAACCAGGAAAAAGCTATGTTAAATTCCATTTGGAACCGTAATGAATTTCCGAAAGTCGGCATCCGCCCCATTATCGACGGACGCTGCAACGGTGTACGTGAATCCCTTGAGCTTCAAACCATGAATATGGCGAAGTCTGCAGCCAAGCTGATTACGGACACCCTTCGTTACCCGGACGGTTCGCCTGTTCAGTGCATACTTCCTCCCTTCACCATCGGTGGGTGCACAGAAGCCGCTCAATGCGATGCAATTTTTGAAAAAGAGAATGTTGGACTCTCCCTCAGTGTGACACCGTGCTGGTGTTATGGCTCGGAAACCATGGACACCCATCCCCTTCGACCCAAGGCCGTCTGGGGCTTTAACGGCACGGAACGACCAGGCGCTGTCTATCTTGCCGCCGTTCTTGCTGGGCATGCCCAGAAGGGACTGCCCGCTTACGGTATTTATGGCAAAGAGGTCCAAGATGCCAAGGACACCTCCATTCCTTCAGATGTTCAGGAGAAGCTGCTGCGCTTTACCCGCGCGGGCCTCGCGACCGCCATGATGCGCAACAAATCCTATCTCGCGTGCGGAACCTCCTCCATGGGGATTGCCGGCTCGTTTGTGGACCCCGATTTCTTCCAGGACTATTTTGGGATGCGCACCGAGCAGGTGGATATGTGCGAATTCGAACGTCGTATTGAACAGGGCATCTACGACAAAGCCGAATATGAACGGGCACTGGCGTGGACGCGCAAGAACTGCAAGGAAGGCAAGGACTGGAATGCCAAGGCTATCCAAAAACCGCGTAACGCGAAGGACGCGGACTGGTCATACGTCGTCAAGATGGCGCTCGTGATGCGTGACCTCATGGTCGGCAATCCTGCGCTCGCCAAGCAGTTTCCTGAGGAGTCACTTGGCCGCAATGCACTGGTGTCTGGCTTTCAAGGGCAACGGCAGTGGACAGACTATCGCCCGAACGGTGACTTCCTGGAGGCCATTTTAACCAGTTCCTTTGACTGGAACGGTATACGAGCGCCTTATTTGGTCGCCACAGAAAATGATTCGCTGAATGGTGCCTGTATGCTTCTCATGTATCTGTTGACAAACCGGGCCCAGCTCTTTGCCGATGTGCGCACTTACTGGAGCCCTGATGCCGTCAAGCGTGTCACCGGCAAGAAGTTGACGGGCCTCAACGCCAACGGCTTCATCCATCTGATCAACTCCGGAGCAGCCTGCCTCGATGGAAGCGGCAAGCAGCGCATCAAAGGGAAACCTGCGATGAAACCTTTCTGGGACATTGCTGAGAAGGAGGCTGCAGCCTGCCTCAAGGCCACGGAATGGTGTCCGGCTGACGTGGGTTACTTCCGGGGCGGTGGCTTTTCCTCCAGCTTCTTGACAGAAGGGGGAATGCCCATGACCATGACACGCATTAGCCGCGTCAAAGGCTTCGGACCTGTTCTGCAAATCGCGGAAGGCTGGTCTTCGGACCTGCCCAAGCATGTCAACGATAAGCTTATGGAGCGCACCAATCCAACGTGGCCGTGTACTTGGTTTGTCCCTCGCCTGACGGGTTCAGGGGCCTTCCGTGATGTCTACAGCGTCATGAACAACTGGAGCGCTAACCATGGCGCCATCAGTTACGGCCACATCGGTGCGGACCTGACCACGCTTGCCGCGATGCTGCGCATTCCTGTGGCGATGTCAAATGTCGCGGAGGAGGATGTCTTCCGTCCGCACGCCTGGGGACTCTTTGGTGCCAGTGATCTGACGGGCTCGGATTATCGCGCCTGCCAGCATTTCGGGCCGATCTACAAGTAGGTCAATTAATTGAAATAGCAGAGTATCGCGACGCCGAGGATGAGGACGGCGAGGGCGTAGGCTTTGCGCTTGATATTCTGTTCATGGAAAATGATCGTGCCGAGCCCGAATGAGACAATGACATTTGAGCGTCGGAGTAATGAGACAATCGAGATCGGGGTTCCCGGTTCGCTCATCGCTGAAAAGTAAAACCAGTCTGCAGCCACGAGAAAGAGTCCGACTGCCGGAATGGACCAGCGCCACTGAAAGGGCGTGCGCTGCATCTTGAGCAGACGCTGGATGAAGATAATCACGGTGAAGAGGAGAACGAGATCTGCTTGAAACCAGAATTGCACGATGAGCGGATCAATCGCATGGCGTTGCAGCAGAAATTTATCGTAAAGCGCACTGCACGCGCCCAGCAGCGTCCCGGCAAAGGCAAAAAAGACACCCCAGTTCCGTTCAAAGCGAATCCCCTCCAGCTTGCCTGCCAGGGAGAAGAGAAAGTACCCCGCCAGGACAGCACCAATCCCTATCGCCTGCATCCACGAGGGTATCTCCCCGTAGATGAGCATCGCACCCAGAAGGGTCCAGAAGGGGACCGAGGCGCGGAGCGGGGCTGCGATGGAGAATGGGAGTTCGCGGATCGCGTAATAGGCGAAGACCCAGGAGACGGC
>CAYWNP010000019.1:5105-29039 GCA_964459675.1 uncultured Akkermansia sp.
CGTTCGATGCTGGCGTTGAGGGCACGCAGCTCTTGTTCGACGGCTTCGTAGCCGCGGTCAATGCTGTTGGCGTTGAGGATGGTGGTTTCGCCCTTGGCGCCTAGTGCTGCAATTAGCAAGGCCATGCCTGCGCGAATATCTGGACTAGCCACGCGCGAGCTGTGCAGGGGTGTCGGACCGGTCACCACGATGCGGTGGGGGTCGCACTGGACAATACGTGCGCCCATGCCGAGGAGATGGTCCACAAAGTACATGCGACTCTCAAACATCTTTTCAAAAAACATGGTGGTTCCACGCGCTTGAGTAGCTAGGACGATCAGCACGCTCATCAAATCGGAGGGGAGCATGGGCCAGGGGCCATCTTCGATCTTCGGAATCGCATCGCCAAAGTCATACTCTGTCTTCAGCTTCTGACGCGGCGGAAGGCGGAGCGTCTTTTTCAACGGATCAAAGTGATACTTAACGCCAAAGCGGGTGAAGGGTTTGATTAGTACGGCGAAATCATCAGGCTCGATATCTTCGATGGTGAGATCGCCTCCTGTAATCAATGCGGCGACCATATAACTTCCCGCGTCGATGTAGTCAGGGCCGATGCGCTGTTCTGTGCCATGGAGTTTCTCAACACCCTCGATCACGAGGCGGTTTGTACCAATCCCGCTGATCTTCGCGCCCATGGCGTTGAGCATGGTACAGAGATTCTGGACATGCGGTTCACAGGCGGTGTTATAGAGCATGGTGACACCCTTAGCCAAGGTGGCGGCCATGATCAGGTTTTCGGTGGCAGTGACACTGGCTTCATCCAGGAGGATATAGGCGCCGGTCAAACCCTTGGGGGCTTTAAAGCTGTAGGAGCTACCTGTGGCAATGGAGGCTCCAAGGCTCTTTAATCCCTCCAGGTGGGTGTCGATGCGACGGCGTCCGATGACATCGCCGCCAGGGGGATAGAGCGTGGCTGCGCCGCAGCGGGCGAGCAGGGGGCCTGCAAAGAGGATGGAGGACCGGACTTTGCCGCAGAGCTCTTTTGAGACCTTGGTCCGAATTTTTCGCGCATGGATTGTCACCTCGCGCTTGGCCTCATTCAGTTTGACCTCCGCGCCCAGGTCGGAGAGGAGCTTGAGGGTGGTCCGGACATCGACGATGAGTGGCAGGTTCTTGAGCGTGACAGGCTCGGAGGTGAGGAGCGACGCGGCGATCATGGGCAAAGCGGCATTTTTATTGCCGGGTGTCCGATGGGTTCCGCTGATACTCTTTTTTCCATGAATGATCAGTTTAGACATGACAAAAATCCTACAAAAATAAGGTGTCTCCCCTGCAGAAAATCTTTGGGGTCTTTAAAGGAAGCCACTATATCAAAAATTGAAAACAAGGGGCAAGCTAGGAGACGAGCTATTTTCCGGATTTTTGGGCAGCCGCCACGTCAGCTGATCGCATCCGCAGGTCACTAAAGGCAACACGTGTGCCGTAGAGTGTGAAGTGGCGCATGCCGTTTTTCCGAAAACTCCTCATTTGTTTTGATATGTCCTGCGCTTTTATCACTTGCTTACCATTCAGCCATACCGAGACTTTGTTGTTGCAGGAGATGATCCGAAACTGGACTTCGGGCTTTTCGCAGACGACCGAGACGGAGGCTGTGCTTGGTTCGTCGTATAGGCCGCTGACCGCGACCTGACATGTGTTGTTCTCATAATCAAAATTAACAGAGGGCTCATCGTTATTTTTGAACGTGTCGAGCTGGAAACAGACTCTACTGGCTTGCCCTGTCGGTGCGACAAACCGAAAGACGCCTTCATACTCTACATCGGCAGGCAAGGGGGTCATCCATTCGAGCTGGCACATTTCATTGTCGGTGCGGAGCCCTTTTTCCGCTCCCCGCCACCCCATATCTATATTAAACCATCCTGGACAGCGCTTTTCAAGCGTTGGGGCAATCCACTCACCGCGTTTAAAAAGAGTCTCCATTTCAAGGCAACTGATTCGATAACAGAGATATTGCTCCTCCTCAAAACCTAGCTTCCCTCCACCCCGTATTGCGGTCAAAGCAACTAACGCCTCTTCGTAACGCCTCGCCCGATAAAGTTCCTCAGCCGCGATCAGTGACTTTGCGTTCTGCCCCAGTAATCCATTCAGGACAGCGCAGATATGATTAAAGTCATTCGGTAAAAAACCTTTTGTGCTCTTGGAAAGTGTCATCTTGCGAGGCTGGTTGTACTCGAGAGCCTTTTTCAAATCCCCCCCGGCATATTCAACGACGGGTAAAAGTCCGGCAGCCAAATTTTGCACAGCTTTTACATTTTTTGTGTTTTTAGCCTGTGCCGCTAAAACTTCTACGCACTTCTCACGAACGCCCGGCCGCTTAAACACCTCGTGGAGGTCGCATTTCAGATCCTCGGCGATTTGAAACATGATGGTGGCATAGAAGAGCGGAATCTGGGTGTCATGACGTTGGGTCTGATAGCAGGATTCCGCAAAGGCGGCCAGCTCCTCAAAAGAGCCTCCCCGACGCGGACGTGAATACATAACGTAGTATACGTAGGGCATCGGCCCATCAATTTCAGCGGCAACGGCCCGATCAAACCACATACGCATCTCTTCCTTGCGTGAACAGAAGGCGATGCCAATCATCATGGTGGCCGATTGGGGAAACTCGGGATGTAAGCGCCAAGCCTCCTCAAAAGCAAGCCGCGCCACCTCAACGTGTTGACTAAAAACCTTCCTTTCCTCGGCAGTCATTGTTTCTGGGTAGCCGCTGCCAAGTATGTCAAACGCCTCGTCTGTGGCGATTCTGCCACGTAGCATGAGCGTCAGCCAAGGATCGATGGAGGGTGCCTTTTCAAAGGCTGCCAAGACAGCGGGATTCACGTGGCAATCAAGAGAATTCAGGACTCGGCATATATCACGAGAGTCTTTTTTTGTGAAACCTCCTTTTTGAACCCATTCGGTTATGCGTGCCGCAAATAACGCTTCGTTTTTGGACGATGGGTCGATGGTGAGGTACCCAATACCCACGAGAACTTTTGCAAACCATGGATTTGGCATATTGGCGAGACGAACATCCAACTCTTGGAGTACTTGCAGTGCCCCTGACTCATTGTTGCCGCTATTTAATTCCATCGCCTGCATCCAGCGGATCGCCGGATAGGTACATCCTTTTTTAGCCAAATCATTTGCACGTGCCCATGTGCCGTTATCTTCCAGAAGTCGTATTTCAGCCAAGGCATCGCATAAGTTCTCAAGCTCTTTCAAGACCAAAGGTGCCCATGGTTGACTCGCCTCTTTCGATGCCATAAAGGGGTCGTATTTCAGCCAAGGCATCGCATAAGTTCTCAAGCTCTTTCAAGACCAAAGGTGCCCATGGTTGACTCGCCTCTTTCGATGCCATAAAGGGGTCGATCACCAGTTTTTTAAAAAACGGTAGCGATTCCTCTTGCCGGATTCGCCATGCTGTCGGAGCCTCCGGTCCACAGGGGATTGGCTTGGGCACGTATTGAACGCGTTCTTTTCGGGGTTCCTTGTTCGCAATACGGGGATCTAGCTTTTCCACTCCGTCAACCCTCGCAGGAAGGATCATCGCTAGGCCTGCAACACCCACAAAAACTTGTTTCAACAGACGCATAAAACAAACTCCTTTTGTCGTTATTATGTCAGAGGCTTCTTATACAGTCAATCCCGGTTTTGGACGATTTTTTCCAGAAAACAACTTAGTTCTTTCATCTTTTGGGAGAGTGCGTTAAACTTAAAAGCCATGAATTCAAATGATAAAGAAGCAATTGCGATAAAATACTTATTCGAGTCGAGCCCGGAGACCGCCTGGGATAATCGGGGGATCATTGATACCCTCGGTTTGCGCGGCAAGCAAATTAAGCGCATGCAGGATCTACTCTTTCAGCTGGTACGGGATGGGGTTATTGTGCCGACGCGTAAAGGTACGGCCTATATGTTGGCCAAGGAGGCTGATCTGGTGACGGGCAATCTACGAATGGTTCGTAACGGCGCCGGACATGTGATTGAGCAGGAGACCAATAAAGCGATCTGGATCGAAGAAGAAAATCTAGGGACAGCTTTGCACGGCGATCTAGTGACGTTGCGCCTGACGCGTAGGGACTCGGAGTTGAAGGGCAAGGTCATTAAGATTGTCGAACGCTCGCCCCGTGATATTGTGGGGACACTCTTCACGACCGGGAAATTTATGTATGTGGTTCCCTTGAACCCTGTCTACCGGAAAGACTTTTATGTGCCGGCCTTAAATGGTGCTAAGCCAGGGGATCGCGTGGTGGTTCGTTTCACGGGGTGGGAGAATCGCCATGTGGCACCCGAAGGCGAAATCGTGGATGTCATTGGCCCGGCAGATAATCCTTCGCTTGACACGCAGGTCATCATGAAGCAATTTGAGTTGCCTGAAGATTTTCCTGCCGCCGTAATCGCAGAGGCGGAGAAGGTCTCCCAGAAACTCAGCAAGCCCGGTACGCGGCTCGATCTGCGCGAATCCTATATTTTGACTGTGGACCCTGCAACGGCCCGTGACTTTGACGATGCGATCTCTTTGGAAATGGATGAAAACGGCAATCGTGTTTTAGGTGTGCATATTGCGGATGTCAGCCACTTTGTGCGTCCGGACTCCGCTTTGGATGTCGAGGCGCGCGCACGGGGAACCAGTGTCTATCTTGTGGACAAAGTGATCCCGATGTTGCCAGAGCAACTCTCGAATGGCGTCTGCAGTTTGCGTCCCGATGAAGATCGTATGACCTTCACTGCATTTATGACCTTTGATAAGAATGGTCATATGCTGTCGCGTCGTTTTTCAAAATCACAAATTCGCTCGAAGTTACGATTGAACTATGAGCAGGCCATGGCGATTATTGCCGATCAGAAACCAGAGGGCCTTGAGGTTGTTCCTGAAAAGGCGCGGGTGCTCTTGAAGGAGACGTGGGGTCTGGCTGCACAACTGCGTGCACGGCGTTTCTCTATGGCCGCCTTGGATCTCGAGGTGCCGGAGGTGGAGGTCGTTCTGGATCGAGATGCGCGTATGACCGGCTTGCTTACGCGCCCTTACGATGAGTCGCATCAATTGATTGAAGAGTGCATGGTGGCCGCCAATGAGGCGGTTGCCACGCAACTCTGGACGCTGGGCATCAAAATTCTCTCGCGTTTGCATGAACCGCCAGATGAGGAGAAGCTTGCGGATCTAAAGACAGGGCTTGCGCTTCTGGGCTTTCACACCGGCAACCTCGCCATTCCGAGCGTGCTTGCGAAATTCTTAAAGGATACGCAAAATCATCCCTTACGTTACCATGCCCATACAATGGTCTTGCGTAGCATGAAGCGCGCAGTCTACTCCGCTGAGAAGATCGGACACTTCGGTTTGGCCAAGGAATACTACGCTCACTTCACCTCGCCGATCCGCCGCTACCCAGACTTGGTTCTTCACCGCCAGCTTGCCGACTATCTGGATGGTAAGGGCGGCAAGATGCCGCAGGGGTATCTGATGGCGACAGCGCAACTCGCGACAGAACGCGAGCAGATTGCGGACGACGCCTCACGTCAATTGATCGAGATCAAGAAGTTCCGTTACCTGCAGCAGCAATTGGATGAGAAGAAACCGATTGAATACCGGGCTGTTGTTGCCAAGTGCACGAATTATGGCGTCTTTATTGATATTCCGGAGCTTGCGATGGGCGGGATGATCCACATCTCTAACCTCTCCCAGCAATATGTTCGTTTCAATCCCTCTGCTGAAACATTAAACGCCGGAGGGGTGACCTATCGGATTGGTACCGTGGTAAAGGTGCAAGTCGCGAAGGTAGACTTTAACCAGCGTCGTGCCGATTTTATGTTGGTGGATGGCCCCAAGCCAGCGGCAGGCGATGAAGAGAAGCGTGAAGAGCGTCCCGCACGGAAGGGCAGGGGCCGCGAGGAGCGTGCTCCACGAAAAGAAAACAGTCGTGAGGAACGTCAGCCTCGCACATCAAGCGAACGTCCCTCGCGTGAAGCGAAGTCACGTCCGCCGCGGGACGCCAAAAAGCCCGCGCCCTTTAGAAAATTTGAGCGCAAGAAAAAATAGGTCTGCTGTCCCGTCCACTATAGTCGTGGCGAAGGCAACTGCCAACTGTTACTGCCTACTGTTTTGCGGCGCGATAGCGCCGGATGAGGGCGTTTGTGGAGGCGTCGTGTTTGAGGGCGGGTTGTTCCTTGGCGCTGAGTTCCGTGAGAACTTTTGAAGCCAGGACCTTGCCGAGTTCCACGCCCCATTGGTCAAACGAGAAGATACTCCAGATGATCCCCTGGGTGAAGACCTTGTGCTCATAGAGCGCGATGAGGGCGCCGAAAGTTTCAGGCGTCAGCGCATCGGCGAGCAGGGTGTTGGTGGGGTGATTTCCCTCGAAGGTCTTGTGAGGGACCAGCTGTTCCGGAACGCTCTCAGCGCGACACTGTTCTGCGGTCTTCCCGAAGGCGAGCGCCTCGGTCTGCGCAAAGAAGTTAGCCATCAATTTATCGTGATGATCGCTGATCGCGTTGTGGGAGGTACAGAATCCGATGAAGTCACAGGGGATCATGCGCGTACCTTGGTGGATGAGCTGGTAGAAGGCATGCTGGCCATTGGTGCCCGGTTCACCCCAGACGATCGGTCCGGTACTGTAGGGGACACGGTTACCATGGCGGTCTATGGACTTCCCGTTGCTCTCCATATCCAGTTGCTGGAGATAAGCGGCCAGACGTGCGAGATACTGGTCGTAGGGGAGCACGGCATAGCTCTCTGCGCCATACCCATTGGAGTAGAGGATGCCGAGCAGCGCCATGACGACGGGGAGGTTACGGCTGAAGGGGGCGGTCGCAAAGTGGCGATCCATCTTGTAATACCCCTTGAGCATCTTCTTGTAGTTTGCAGGACCGATGGCGATCATGAGGGGGAGGCCCACAGCGGAGGGAAGGGAGTAGCGTCCGCCGACCCAATCCCAGAAGCCGAACATATTGGCCGTATCGATCCCGAAGGCAGCGACCTTCTCGGCATTGGTGGAGACGGCGACAAAGTGCTTGGCAACCGCTTTGGAATCCCCGAGTTTCTCAACGAGCCACGCGCGTGCGCTCTCGGCATTGGTCATGGTCTCTTGGGTTGTGAAGGTTTTCGAGGCCACAATAAAGAGGGTTTGCTCTGCCTTTACTTCTCGGAGGGTCTCGGCGAGATGGGAGGCATCGACGTTGGAGACAAAATGACAGGTGATTGAGCGCTTGGAATAGGGTTTCAGCGACTGATAGGCCATGGCAGGGCCGAGATCCGAGCCGCCAATCCCGATATTCACGACATATTTAATGCGCTTGCCGGTATGGCCGAGCCACTTACCCTTACGGACGAGCTCCGAAAATTGGGCCATCTTGTCGAGTACCGCGCGGACATCCGGCATGACATCCTTGCCGTTCACAAGGATAGGGGAGTCTGACTGGTTCCGGAGGGCCGTATGCAGGACCGCCCTGTTTTCTGTCTCATTAATAGCCTCGCCCGTGAACATGGCATCAATCCAGCGCTTCAGGTCGCTGGCTTCAGCCAGTGCCAGCAACTTTTTCATCAGCGTCGGGGTGATCCGGTTTTTGGAGTAATCCAGTGTCCAGCCAGCCGCTTCAATGGTAAAACGCGAGGCGCGATCCGGATCCTTTGCAAAGAGTTCACGCAAAGGGATGGCTTGCGTTTCGGCGATTTCGGCTTCAACACTATTCCAAGCGGCTTTATTCATGGAGGGCTCCTTCAGTAGCTGTTACGTTAAAAGGGCAGTGATTATATAGAAAGGGTCTCAAAATCGCAAGCCCGCACCGCCTCTATTTTACGATACGGTATTAAAATAGGCTTTAAAATAGGCTTGCTTTTTTACTCTTAAAAGCCAATAATAACGCCTTTTATTACGTGAAGAAGGAAAGCTATGACGCAAGATAAGACCCCGGAAACAGTTGTGCCGACGAACAAGGTGGTGCAACTGCCTGTCAATTTGCCCTTGGAGTTTATTCCCCTCTATGATTGGTGGAAAAAGAGTGGCAGCCAATTTTTGATTCAGACGGGCATTGCTTTAATCCTCGTCGTGGCGGTTCTCGGTGGAAAGCAGTATTATGACAGTACGATTGCTTCGGCAAATAAAGAACTGTTGAAGGCTAGCACGACAGAGGAGTTGGAAGCACTCGTTCAGAATTACGGTAAGTGGAAAATTGGTAATACCGCCCGTTTGCGCTTGGCAAAGAGCTTGTACGATTCTGGAAAGTACGATGAGGCACTTGAGACGTACAATGCCTGCATCAGCAAGGGAGCCCCCGTTGGGTTCGCAGAGGTGGCGGTCATGGGACGAGCTATTTGTTTAGAAGCGCTCGACACCCGTCGGGATGAGGCTATGACGGCCTATACAGACTTTATTGCAAAAAATCCAACGCACTTTCTTGTGACCCAGGCCAGGATGGGCCAAGCCCGAATCTTGACGCTGCAGGGAAAGAAGGATCAGGCCACGAAGATGCTTGAGACATTTAAGGCTGAGAAAAACAGTGATCCCATGGCTGAAATGGCGATCACGCAATTGCAAGGTGTGATTGCACGGTATGAGCCGCGCAAGGCCTTTCCGCTGACGGATATCTCCACGGTTCCAGTGACAGTTCCAGCGACTGCCCCGGAACAGCCAAAAACCAAATAAGTGAAACTGGGTGGCTCGGCAAGACGAGCAGCGCTACCCCTGAGTGGCACACCGATTTTGTGCCAGACGCGAGGAAGAATGAAACTGTTTAGTTATGTGAAGGTTGTTGGCGTGGTCTCCTTCTCACTGGCACTGACGGTGCTCGCCCAGGATGACCCAACAGCTGTGCCGCAACCTGCAATCGAAGCAGCGAAACCTGAGGAATCAACTCCGCCAGCGACAACGCTACAACCTCCAGCAGATGGGGTGCAACGCGTGGCGGCTCTTCCGGTAGGGACAACGAACAAACCAAACGAGAAAATCTTTGATATTTTGGCTCGGGTCTCGGCACCGCGTGGTATCGCCGAAGTCAATAATCCTGACGTGGGTAGTTTTCAGCCTGTGCTGGTCAATAAAGCGTATCCTCTGGGTTCGACCTTCCGTACGGGTCTTGGCAGCACGCTCATTGTTAATTTTTCCGTTTCTGATGGTGTTCAGTTGATGGAGAATACAGAGGCGATTGTTCATGCGGATCCTAAGAATCCCGATGCCCGTGGCGTCACGCTGGTAAGGGGGCAACTTAAGACCTTTATGAAGGACATGATGCCAGAGGAGATGTTTAGTGTCACAACTCCCAATGCGATTTGTAAGAGCCTTGTGGGGCGAGCAGAGATTACCCTAAGCGGTAAGGGTGATAACGAGGAGCTCTCCGTTGCGACGATTACAGGGACACTGTTAATTGAAGGCCTTCAATTCTCTATTCCCCACCTTCGTGCAGCCAATACGGTTAACGTGCTCACCGCGACGAATCGTTCCTTAAGCCGTATGATCAGTGAAAAGGGAGATTTTAAAGTTGTTTTGAGTACGGGAACAGAATTTCCAGTTTCGTATGATTTGTCCCCTCGCGCGATCATTAAAATTTGGCGTGAAGCCGCCCCTGTTGGAGGACGCACCATTGTTTCGACTTTGGTGGTGGGCCCCAGCGGAACAGCGCGCCATCGTTTCGTGTATGCTATTGGCCGCGATGCTCTTGCCACAGGAGAACTGGTTGATCAGGCGGTACTCGAACAACAAGAGAAAATCCTCCGGACGTTGGGAGGAGCGCTGAGCGGGCAAGCGCCAGACCCTAAGGCGATACAGGAACCCAAAAAAGAGGAGAACGCGCCTGTTGTTGAAAAAAAGGAACCCCTGTAGTTCAGTTGATCTGAAAACGGTATTAGGGTATAGACGGCGGATTGCGCAACCGACGTCAATAGGAGTCAGTATGTTTGCGCGAACATCAAACCAAGTTGGGATATCACCGTGTTTATTTATCACTTCAATCGTCTCGTTCACAAACGTATTCTGTGGGCATTCTTTGCAATTTTAATATCTGTCGCCTTTGTCTCGGTTGATTCGTGCTTCCGAACGCCGCAAGGAGATCAAGTGGCCGGGACCGTTGAGGGGAAACCCGTCAAGCTGGATACACGTGAGACCGTGGTCACCGCCATCCGTGGCTTTGGCAGAAATCGAGACAAAGAGACCTCTGCAAGTAAGGTTGAACGGCGCGTCTGGGAGCAGATCGCAGCTATTCATACCGCTCAGAAGAATGGTTTTGTTTCGACCCCCGAGGAGATTCAGGATGCTCTCAAAGAGATGCCTGCCTTTCAAGGGCCGAATGGCTTTGATATGGCTCAATATCGTCAAGCCTTGTTCAGCCAAGACATGGTGCCTGCCACGTTTGAGAAGCTTGTGGGACATCAACTCACCATGTCGAAGGTGTCTGCTCTGGTCGAAACAGCTTCATGGATCTCACCCATGGAACTTGATGACGAGATTGCCGCAATGACGGATAAGTTTACGGTCCAAGTCGCGACCGTGAGCAATCGCTTCAGTAAGGCCGAAATGCGCCTGAACGAAGACGTTTACAAAAAGTATTACGAAGAGAACAAAGCGTCCTTCGGGCTTCCTGATCGTGTTTCGGTTCGTTACATCGCGATCCCCATCAGCAATTATCTTGCTTCGGTAACCGTCTCTGAAGAGGACCTTCAAAATCATTATGATGCCAACTTAGACAAGTATCGTCGCTCGACGACCAATGATGTCAGCGAAACCCTTCCGTTTGCAGAAGTTCGCGGAAAGATTGTTGACGAGCTCAAGAGGGAAGAGGCGCGTTATTGCGCTGAAACGAATGTCGTGTTTAACTTCATGGATAAGCTCCCTCAATTAGGGACAAATGCGTTGACGATTTTTGCTGCTCAGCAAAAGCAGGAACTCAAATTTACGCCTTTGTTCGGGATGACGGAGACGCTCGATTGGACCGACGCTGCTACCGATTTTGCAACGACAGCCTTTGAGTTGGATACGGAAAGCTTGGATACGCGCTTCGGGGTCGTTAAAGGACAGAACGAAGTGTATGTGCTTGAACTCAGGAAGCGCTCCCCCGCACATGTGCCCACCTTTGAAAGTGTGTTGTCAGATGTTAAGGTGCGTGCGCAGGAAAAGGCTCGTACAGACGAGTATGAGAAGACCACCAAAGAGGTTCGCGTAGCCCTTCGCAAGTTGCTTGACAGCGGCAAGACATTCAAAATCGCGGCCCAGGAGAAGGGGCTGCCTGTGACGACGAATCTGTCGTTTGCCGTGAATGAACTTCAGAATCAATCGCTCTTTGAAAATGCCTATTCGGTTGCTTATGGTGCACGTGACCTCAGGAAGGGCGAACTTTCTGAACCTATTCCGGCTTCCCCGGAACAATCCCTCTTGATTTATGTGCATGATCGAAAGCCGGGCGACATGCTTGCAGCGGAGATGATGCGTTCTCAGATTCGCTTGTCCATTGCGCGTCGTCGTGGTAATGGACTTCTGTCTGATTGGATGAAGTGGAATCAAAATCAGCTTCAAGCCAAGCCCTCATTCCCTCTCGAGGATGATGAACAGAAGCCAGCTAAGATTCAGGGGCAGCAAGTCGACGATAACGCCTCTGAGTAAGGAACAAAGACGCGGGCACTTACGGCCCGCGTCTTTTTGTATATCCTTTTATTTTCTTCATTGCCTTATAACCCGAAATTCGCTATAAAATAACGGGTAACCGCATCAATCGGAGGACTTATGCACATTAATTCGCAAGTAGCAGCACTCATGAAGCAGTTTCCCTTTGAGGGGCTGACCTTTGACGACGTGACCCTGGTCACGCGGTATGCAGATTTTTTGCCTGAGGAGACAAGCCTTTCCACGCGGCTAACCTCACGGATCACGCTGAATATGCCCTTTGTGAGCGCAGCCATGGATACCGTCACAGAGGCTGGCATGGCGATTGCGATGGCTAAGTTGGGTGGTATTGGGGTTATTCACAAAAATTTGCCAGCAGAGGAACAGGCACAACATGTCAAACGTGTGAAGCATTACTTGAACGGCTTGATCTTGAAGCCCGTTGCCTTTAAGGCTTCCGATACCATTGAATACATCAATCACTATCGGGACGAGAACAACATCAGTTTTAGTGGATTCCCTATTCTGGATGACAACGGGGCTCTTGTGGGGATCATTACCTCGACGGATTTAAAGTTTGCCAAGAAGACGGTTCAGCATATTTCAGAGGTGATGACAACGCAGGTGATCACGGCCGATTCATCAACGACACTGGAACAGGCCTATGCAAAGATGATGGAAAACAAGATCGGTAAGTTGCCCTTGGTGGACAAAAAAGGACAGCTCGTCGGGCTGTATGCCTTCGCAGATGTCCAAGAATTGGTCGAGAATGCCCAGCCACTCTATTCCCGGGATAGTCACTATCGCCTGCGCGTGGCGGCAGCGGTCAGCGCAGGGGATCATCAGCGTACCGAGCGTCTGGCGGAAGAGGAAGTGGATGTCATTGTTGTGGATAGCGCGCATGGGCACTCCAAAGGCATTTTAGACATGGTGACGTGGATCACCAAGCACTATCCGGAGATTGATGTGATCGGCGGTAATGTGGCAACAGCCGAGGGTGCGGTTGCTTTACGGGATGCAGGAGCGCATGCGGTCAAGGTGGGGATTGGGCCAGGTTCGATCTGTACGACGCGTGTGGTGTGTGGTGTGGGCATTCCTCAAATCACGTCGGTTTATAAAGCTGCAGAGGCACTGGAAGGATCTATCCCAGTCATCGCCGATGGTGGCATTCGTCTCTCGGGCGATGTGCCCAAGGCTCTTGTAGCAGGTGCGGATACCGTAATGCTGGGTTCTATTCTGGCGGGTACGGAGGAGAGTCCGGGCGAGAAGATAATCCATGAAGGCCGCCACTATGTGATTTATCGTGGCATGGGCAGTCTGGCGGCGATGAAGGAAGGCAAAGGGAGTCGTCAACGGTATGGCCAAGATAATGTCAAGGACGATGAACTGGTTCCTCAGGGCATCGAAGGGATCGTTCCGCTCTCGGGCTCCGTGAAAAAGATTATGACGCAGTTCTGTGGTGGTCTTCGTTCAACACTGGGGTACTGCGGTTCAAAATCGATTGCAGAGTTGAAGCGCGACGCCGCACTCTATCGCGTCAGTAGCGCAGGGGTACGTGAAGCTCACCCGCATGATGTTAAGATTATCAAGGAAGCCCCTAACTATCGTTCGTAATAAGTAAGGAGAGCCAAAAATGATTTCTCTTGATCCTACAAAGCTTGCAGACTGGCAAATCGCTGAAGCGGCTGAACCGCACCTCAGGATGATCAGCGACATTGGCAAAGAACTCGGGTTGACCGAGGATGAACTGATCCCCTATGGTCGCGTCATTGCAAAAATTGATGCCGCAACCTTGATGGCGCGCCTCGGGAAGTCCACCCATCGGGCCAAATATATTGATATCACCGCCATCACCCCGACCCCATTAGGGGAGGGAAAAACAACTACGACACTCGGACTAGTCGAGGGGTTGGGCAAGCTCGGGAAGCGTGTCATCGGTGCGATACGTCAGCCGAGCGGCGGTCCGACCTTTAACATCAAGGGCTCAGCTGCAGGCGGCGGCCTCGCTCAAGTGGTTCCTCTCGCACCCTTATCTCTGGGGCTCACTGGCGATATTGATGCAATTACGAATGCCAACAACCTTGCGATGGTCGCGCTGACGGCGCGGATGCAGCATGAGCGTAATTATGATGATGCCCGGTTGGCACAAAGTAATCTCAAACGCCTGGACATTGACCCTGAACGCATTCAGATGCGGTGGGCCATTGACTTCTGTGCACAAGCCTTGCGTAACATCGAGATCGGACGCGGCGGTCCGATGGATGGTTTCACCATGCCGTCAGGCTTTTACATTACGGTAGCCTCTGAGGTTATGGCTGTCTTGGCGATTGCCAGTGACTTGGCCGACCTGCGCGAGCGTCTCGGGAAGATCATCGTGGCCTACAGTAAAGCGGGCAAGCCCGTGACCACCCGGGATCTTGAGGTGGATGGCGCCATGGCTGCCTGGTTGACCCGTGCCGTCAATCCAACCTTGATGCAGACTTTGGAAGGCCAGCCCATGCTCGTCCATGCAGGCCCCTTTGCCAATATCGCGATCGGGCAAAACTCGGTGATCGCTGATAAGCTGGGTTCGTTGCTCTCGGACTACTTGGTTACGGAAAGTGGCTTCGCCTCGGATATAGGGTTTGAAAAGTTCTGGAATATCAAGTGCCGTGCCTCAGGCTTGAAGCCGGATGCGGTTGTGATTGTTGCGACCGTGCGTGCGTTAAAGCTACATGGCGGTGGTCCAGCTGTCTTGGCAGGACGTCCTCTCGACCCTGTGTATAAGCATGAAGCTTTGGATCTGCTGGAAAAGGGTTGTGATAATCTGCTGGCTCATATTGCCATCGTGAAACGCAGTGGCATTCGCCCAGTCGTCTGCCTCAACCATTTCAATACGGACACAGCCGCTGAACATGCTCTGGTGAAGAAGATCGCGGAGGCGGCAGGAGCGCGCTTCGCTGTTTCCAGCCATTGGCTTAAAGGCGGGGCAGGGGCAGTAGAGTTGGCCGAACAGGTCATTGCCTCTTGTGAAGAAACCCATGCCTTTGAATTTCTCTCTTCATTGGATCAGTCGATCTCCACACGGATTGAGACGATTGTTAAAGAGATTTATGGCGGCGAGGGCGTCGTCTTCTCTGATGAGGCCAAACGTAAGTTGGCTCTTTATGAGAACGATCCGGCAACGGCGCGTCTGCCGGTTTGCATGGCAAAGACCCAGTACAGTCTTTCGCATGATCCTAAGTTGCAAGGCCGGCCTAAAGGTTGGACTCTACCCGTACGAGATATCTTGCTCTATCAGGGTGCCGGTTTTGTTGTGCCAGTTGCTGGCGATATCAAGCTCATGCCGGGAACCGCTTCGAATGCCGCATTCCGAAATATCGACATTGATACCCTGACTGGTAAGGTCAAGGGCCTCTTCTAGTTCAGTAAGACCTCCTCGTCTGTCTGGAGAATAAATGCGGTCATGAGAACAAAAGCAGAGATTCGCCAGGAGATGCGTGCGAAGCGCAAAGAGATCTCCCAGTCAGAACGTCAGGAAGCAGGACAAGAGATTTGCAAAAAACTCATCGAAAGTGAGACGCATCTCTTATTGAAAGCCTGGAAGGTTGCGCTTTATCTCAGCACGACCCACGAGATCCCGACACGCTATATTGCTCGTAGCATCTGGAAAGCGGGACGTGAGGTCGTAGTGCCGTATTGGAGCGTTACGCAAGAAAGCTATCAACTCACCTTAATGAAGCCCATGGCGAAATTGATCACGGGAAAAATGGGTATTCGTGAGCCTCAAGAACGGATTCCGGTCTCTCCAGTGGAGGTGGATACATTTATTATGCCTGGACTCGCCTTTGATCTGCAGGGGGGACGCTTGGGTTATGGAGCAGGCATTTATGACACGATTCTCTCTCAGGCGCGTAAGAGCGTTCCCAAGATCGCAATCTGTTATGATTGGCAAATCTTGGAAAAGTCTCTTCCGCTTGAACCCCATGATGTCCGCATGGATTGGATCGTGACTGATAAGCGCGTGATCCGCTGCAAGGATCAATGTTAAGCTTATCCACCTGCATCAAGCGAGATGCTCCTCTTAGACTTTTAACCTTTAACTTTTAACTTTACTATGACCGATTACTCAACGCTCTTAAATCCTGAACAATGTGCTGCCGCGACAGCTGAAGATGGTCCGTTGCTGGTGTTGGCTGCTGCGGGAACCGGCAAGACACGTACGCTCGTCTATCGCGTGGCCCACCTGATTGAAAAGGGCGTTCCAGCAGAGTCCCTCCTGCTCTTGACCTTTACGAATCGTGCGGCCAAGGAGATGCTGGAACGTGCCAAGGCGGTTGCAGGCCCTTCGGTCGGTCATCTCTGGAGTGGAACCTTTCATCATGTCTGCAATCGTTTTCTCCGTCGTTTTGCTGATCGCTTGGGGTACGGAAATAATTTTGCGATTCTTGATCAGGATGATGCCGTCTCGGTCCTCAATACCTGTATGAAGGAGCTGGGTTATGTGCGGAAGGATTTTCCAAAAAAAGAGGTCATCGCCTCGCTGATCAGCTCTGCCGCCAATCGCATGCTCTCGGTTCAGGCCTATCTGGACTCCTCGTCGAAGGCGCTTGAGGCGAGTCCCTCGGACATCGTCCGAATCGCGCAACGGTATCAGGAGCGGAAGCTCACGGAAAACATGATGGATTTTGATGATATGTTGGTGAATGGACTCCGCTTGCTCAAGGAGCACGAGGATGTTCGTAACATTTATCAGCAAAAGTTCCGGCATGTGCTTGTGGATGAATACCAGGATACCAACCTCTTGCAAGCCCAGATGGTGGATCTGCTGGCTGCGCATCATCGCAATATCATGGCAGTGGGCGATGACATGCAGTGCATTTATACTTGGCGTGGCGCGGACTTTAATAACATTCGTGAGTTTTCGAAACGCTGGCCAGATTCTAGGATCATCAAGATTGAACAGAATTACCGTAGCACACCAGAGATTTTACAGATTGCAAACGCCTGCGCGGCCAAGGCACCCGAGGCGTTTAAAAAGACCCTTCGTTCGACGCGACCGCCTCGAAACAAGCCACGCGTCCTTATCCTTCGTGATGGTGACGAGCAGTCTCGCGCCATTATATCCATGGTCCAACGCTATTTGGACGACGGATATTCGCTGAGTGACATGGCAGTCCTCTATCGAGCCCATTTCCATTCCATTGAACTTCAGATGGCCTTGGCACGGACTCGCTTGCCGTATGTGATCACCTCTGGCTTGGGCGTCTTTGAACAGGCGCATGTCAAGGATGTGCTCGCCTTTCTGCGCGTGTGTGAGAACCCGCGTGATTACCTTGCCTTTATACGACTGATGGGCATGCTCTCGGGTGTGGGTGAAAAGACCGTGGAAGCCCTCTGGGCTAAGCTGGGTGGAAGTTTTGAGACACGCAGTCCCGAGATGCGCGCCAAACTGGTTGCATTGCTGAAGCCTGCTGCCCGTGGACAGTGGCAGGGCGTGGATCGCCTCTTTGCTGATTACCACGCCGAAGGTTTGAGCATGCGGGGAACTGAAGCGATAGAACGCTTCTGCGAAACATTTTATACAACCTACCTCCACAGGGCCTACGAAAATCCAGAGAAGCGTGAAGAGGATATCCACGAATTAGCCCTTCAGGTCACCAAGAGCCAGGGGGGTGTCGCCGCCTTTTTGCAAGAGGTCGCCCTCCTGACGAATATTGATCGCGAATACGAGAAGATGGAGGCAAACAACGAGCCGACGTTGCACTTGAGTACCGTCCATCAGGCGAAGGGGTTGGAGTGGAAGGTCGTCTTTGTCATCTGGGTTTCAGAAGGGATGTTCCCCTCCAGTCGCTCCTTGGAAGAGAGCGGCAACGATGAAGAGGAGCGCCGGCTTTTTTATGTAGCCGTGACACGCGCCAAAGATGAATTGGTTCTTTGTGCACCCAGTATGCGGAAGATGCGAGACGGGGGGGTGTTCTTCTGCAAGCCATCCCCTTTCGTCAAAGAGATCCCTCGTGAAAACATTCGTGAGAGCTATGGCAATCGTTGAACGGATCCGTGAAGTCTGTTGAGAAAGTCGAGTAGCCGGTCTGTTTTTACCAGCGTCGCGAGATCGAAGTAATCTCAGATCTCTGACTTCGGATCTCTGTCCTCTGACTTCCGATCTCTGGTTTAAAGGATCTGCTTGCCGATGAGGAGCCGTTCCTTCAGTTTGGCATAGTCTACCTTTTGGACCGAGACGTTGTCGGTGATGGCCAGCGAGGCTGCCGCACCGGCGCTCTGCCCTAGAATCATGAAGACAGGCTCCATGCGAATGGACCCGTACGCGACATGGGTGGAGGAGAGACAGACCGGCACCAGCAAGTTGGCACACTCCTCCTCCTTGGGGACGATGGCGCGATAGGAGACAGGATAGGGTTTTGCACAGTTGTGTCCGAAGGCACCTTCGTTCCGTACGGTCGTCTTCCCGTTCTCCTCCACCACGATACGTTGGCAGAAGTGGGAATCCATCGGATAGGAGGCGAGCCCCACGGAATCCTCTGCCACGCGCTTGGCTTCGCAATTCGCCTGGGTCATGATGTAACTAGAGACCATGCGACGTGCCTCTCGGACATAGAGCTGGTCCGGCCAGAAGTCTGTCGCCTGAAACTCGTTCGGGTCAAGTCCGAAACGGTTGACGCGCGCCTGTAGCGCCTTGGGAACTTGCGGATCATTCGCAAGGAAATAGAGCAGCCCCTGCTGATAGCTGACATGGTTCTGAAAAATCTTCTCCCGCAGTTCATACAATTTCTTGAAGGGCATTGGGAGTCCGCGCCGCGGCGGCGGTAGCTCGGAGAATGTTGCCGGCTGATAGGTGCCGTCCGGCCAGAGATGGCAACCGCCAACATAGTCTGAGGAGAAGCTTCCTGCGTTATTGGAGTCGCCCTTTCGCATCTGTACCGGACCGTCTGTCATCGCTTTTGTGGTATAGTTTAGAGTCCAGACGATATTGGGGTCGGAGTTCAGGAAGCGGGCGAGAAGGCCGTAGCGGCAGGGATCGTAGCCTTGGGGCTTTGGAAAGGGCACGCGGTCCGCCTTGAGTGAGAGAAACATCCGGAAGTTGTAGGCTTGCACCCTATAATCACCGTCCCCAGATGCCCCGGGTTTGTCAGGGGCGATCTCAGGCAGGAGGCCGGATGATGGAGCATTCGCCAGACGATAGGGACTGATAGGAAGGCGGCAGAACTGATAGACGTCCTTCCATGAAACGGTCTGCCACTGTCCCGCCAGTGACTCGGCAAAGGCCGTTCGCGGTTCACGGCCCACGCGGTAGGAGACATTGGCCGCTGCCAGGAGATCACCTTCGTAGGTAGAGTCAATAAAGACCGAGGCTTTGATTGTTTCGCCACTCTCCAGTGTGGCGCATGCGATGCGATTGCCCTCCATTGAAACAGACTCGAGATAACGTCCGAAGAAAACCGTCACGCCAGCTTCCTGTAGCATCTTCCGATAGAGCGCCTCGGCTGAGGATGGGCTGAAGTCCACATGCGACCCGATCCGCGTATAGAACTCCAGCGCAAGCCCGCCGATCGTGGACTTCTTGCCGAGATCGGTAGCCGTGAGTCCGCCTGAGGTCATGCCACCCACATACTGGTTGCAGGAGATGAGAAGGACCTTGCGTCCGAGACGCGAGGCTTCAATGGCTGCGGCGACTCCTGCGGGAGTGCCCCCGTAAACAAGCACGTCTGTTTGTAAGAGGCTAGGGGAGCTTACTGCTGGGGGACGATAATAGGCTGACGTTCCTGTGATCCCTGCAACGGTATTCGAACGGTTGGTATTGACAGAAGCATCGCATGAAGTGACTACAACAGGCTTCTGTTCAGCCAAAAGAGAAAAGGACACAGCAAGAGCGAACAGGATTCCAGCAAAATATGTTTTCATATTAGATTTCCGCTGAAGGTGCAATACCGCGTCGAAACACATTTGGATGTATAGCAAACCTCTGCGCCACGTGCAAGTGGATTTCTCGGCAGACATTGTCGTGAGCTGTGTCCTACGCTTTTTTACGCGGCAAAAATTCAGCTTGTGCTGGATACCGAACCGTCCTATACTTTAAATAGATTGCATTACGCGCTAACGTCCGCGAGCATAGGAGAGATCAATGAGGCATCTAGCTGTATTCGTGATTATTTTATTGGCCCTGTTTCCGTTCATGTCCCGTGCCGCAGAGGCGTCAACAAACGGATACCGTCTTGTCTGGGCAGACGAATTTGATAAGGACGGCACTCCTAATCCCAAAAACTGGACTTTTGAACAGGGGTTCGTTCGTAACAATGAACTGCAGTGGTATCAGCCAGAGAACGCGACCTGCAAAAACGGACTGCTCGTGATCGAAGGCCGGCGGGAGCGTAAGCCTAACCCGAACTATCAGAAGGATAGCAAGGATTGGAAGTTAAACAGGGCGTTTATCGAATACACCTCTGCTTGTCTTACCACACTGGGACTCCACAGCTGGCAGTATGGACGTTTTGAGGTCAAAGCACGGATTAAGACCCAGGAGGGGCTTTGGCCGGCCATTTGGTTTCTCGGAATACAGGGTGAGTGGCCGAGCAACGGGGAGATTGATCTTTTGGAATATTATGGAGGAAACATCCTGGCCAATGCCTGTTGGGGTACCAAGGAGCGGTGGAAGGCAAAATGGAACACCAGTAAAAAGCCGATGGGTTCGTTTGGAGATCCGAAATGGGATGAAAAGTTCCATGTCTGGAGAATGGACTGGGATAACAAAAGCATAAAACTCTATCTGGATGATGCGCTGCTGAATACCATCGATCTTGCCAAAACAGTTAATCCCACAACGGAGCGTGGCCCGAAGAACCCTTTCCTCCAGCCTCAATATCTGTTGCTCAATCTTGCTATTGGAGGAAACGCAGGCGGCAATCCGGCAAAGACAGCCTTCCCGACAAAGTACGAGATTGATTATGTGCGGGTTTATCAAAAACCAGCCAATGCCGATACAGTCGCAGATTCCGCTTCTTCTTCAAGGTCGTCTGCAAAATTAAAGTAGCAGTGTTAAACGTTGTACAGCAGGCGTAGGATTAAACCGGTTAGTTACCCCATGAAGAGAAATATATGATGAAACAAAATATGAGTTGGATTTTTAAGCATGGTATTCAAAGGGTTGCGGTGTTGTTTTGCCTTCCTTTCATCTGTAGCTGTCTGTCGGCAGTTCCGTCTGCTGGTAAGCCTTCCACGCGCTGTGTGTGGGCCTTTTCAGATATACATGTCGGAAACAACACCCCTGCCGCAGGAAATGTGGATGGTGCGGAGTGGTTGAGGCGTGCCTGTGCGGAGATGAAGACAAATGGGATCTCGGTTGATTATGCCCTTGTCCTGGGGGATATTACGCAGAATGGCTGGGCGGAGGAGTTGGACAGCTATCTCAAGGTGCGCGCTCAGAGTGGCATCACCAATTGGTTTGAACTGGCGGGCAACCATGAATATGCACGCGATGGCAAGAGTGTGTATCAGGAGAAGATCCGGTCCGCAAAACCCTATTGCGTTGTTGATGGAAACCTTGTCTGGTTTATCCTCTCGGATGAGAAGCCTGGAGTCCCGGGCGATCTCTCTGAAACGACCTTGCGTTGGCTTGATCAGAAGCTGACGGAACATAAGGACAAAATCATCATTATCTCCTCCCATCAATTGGTCTATGACACGGTAAAGACGTCCACAAAGGGTTCGATGTTTCTTAATCCCAAGGAGCAGGTCAAGGACCTTCTCACCCGTCACCATGTCGACGTGTGGCTGGCCGGACATGAACACCATGTTCCGTGGACTGAAGAGTCCATGATAAAGAAAGATGGGACATGGTTCATCAATGTCGCCTCCATGAGCTATGCCTATAATACGAGAGAGAGCCAGTCCTTTCTTCTGGACTTCACCGAGGGAGAGCAGCAGATCAAAGTACGCCGCCGTATTCACGACAAGGGGATCTTCGCGGAAAAAGGTACCTTCGTGATTCCGCTTCAACGCGCCATCAAGCTCGGAACGCCCATCGAACTCAAGAACCTGTTGCCGTAAGTGTGTGAATACCTCGCTTGGCTTTGTATTTTTATATAGCCATTTATTAAACTTGTCCTAAAATAATATTTTTGCAATAATTACTCTTGTACTGGGCTTTCCAAATAACGATCTGAATTGTTTTTATTGCGCGGAGACGTGCAGGCGAAGCGGTTTTCAACAGAATCAACCGGTTTTTTTTGGATTGGAGAATGATAATGGAAAAACTGAATTTTGAATGTCAACAATGCGGATATTGCTGTCGTCAACATGGCAAATATCAGTACATTTATGTGACGCCGAAGGATGTTCAGCAGTTATCCAAGCATCTGAATCTCACGCCCAAAATCTTTCGCGGGAGATTTACAAAAGAGCTCTCGCATGGCGTGGTACTGAATTTTGTACAAGACGGCTGTGTGTTTCATGATGAAAAGAAGGGGTGTACAGTCCATCCTGTCAAACCCCGTCAATGCGCCACCTGGCCCTTCTGGCCGGAAAACATCGAAAACGGTCATTTCAAACCAGGCATCCTCAAAATATGTAAAGGGTGTTCCGTGTGCGCTTGAACATTGCAAATATGCCTTTTTTCCTTGATTTATACAATGGGTCATGTAAGAATGTAAGGAAATAAGGAAATGCTATGCTTGCAAAACTGACGAGCAAAAATCAACTGACCTTGCCCAAGCGCATTATTGAGCAGTTTGGCGATGTGCGCTATTTTTCCGTGGAAGCCGAATACGGGCGGATCATCCTGGAACCGGTTAATACGAATCCGCTGAGTGCGGTTCGAGAGAAAATGGAGTCGTTAGGGCTCACGGAAAAGGATGTGCAGGAGGCCGTTACATGGTCGCGCAAGCGGAAATAGTCCGGCCACGGGTTGTTCTGGATACAAATGTAATCCTTTCCGCACTGCTCTTTCGCTCAGGAAAGGTCTCCTGGATCGGTGATGCGTGGAAAGGTAGGCGGCTCATTCCGCTGGTTTCAAAAGAGACGCTTGTTGAATTGCTTCGCGTACTGACATATCCGAAGTTCAAGCTGACTCCCGTAGAACAGCAGAGTGTGCTTGAGGCTTTTCTTCCGTATGCCGAAACCGTGCAGGTTCATAACACCCCGTCGCTACCAAAATGCAGGGATCCGCACGACCAGAAATTTCTAATTCTTGCAAAACAGGGGCAGGCCGATTTTCTGGTGACAGGCGATGCCGATCTCCTCGCAATCGAACAATTTAAAGTGTGCCCCATTGTCACACCCGAGCAATTTGCACTGAGGGTCTCTTCTGGAACGCCGTAACTCATGCATTTGAGCTTGCAAAGCGCAACCCATAAAGATTAATCTATTAATCCACTAGACTTCAAAGGTTAGTATTTTAGAAAACATGAGGCTGTACGAGGAGCATGATGCATTTACATCCGGCAATTGAGAACGCGTATAAGGTTTTAGAGGGAGCATCGTTAACACGTGAGGAGGCGCTCGCCCTGGTGACCCAGGTGAATGGCGCGGATATCCTAGACCTGGTCTCTCTGGCCAACAAGGTCCGGCAAAAATGTGCAGCGCCGATCGCTCCCTGTTCGATCATCAATGCCAAGTCAGGCCGGTGCGAGCAGAATTGCCGCTTCTGTGCTCAGAGCGCCCATCATGATACGGGCGTGACCACCTATGAGTTGTTGCCGAAGGAGGATGTGTTGGCCGCCGCGAAGAAGGCGTATGCGACGGGCGTCCGTATGTTTGGCTATGTGACCAGTGGCATCGGCTATCTGAAGCCCACAGAGGAGTTTAATAAGATTCTTGAGACGCTCGATGCCCTTCATGTGGCCCTGCCGGATATGAAACTCTGTGTCTCCATTGGTATCCTGAGTTGTGAGACGGCGGAGCTGCTGGCGAAGCATCATGCCTGGCGCTATAACATGAATCTGCAGACCAATCCCTCCCGCTATCATGAGCTGATCGCGGATACGCACTCCATCGCCGATAAGATTGCCACGATCAAGTATCTCCAATCCTTCGGTGTCACAAATTGTACAGGCGGCATCTTTGGCCTTGGCGAGAGCTGGCAGGATCGCGTCGAAATGGCGTTTGCTATCAAGGAGCTGAATGTGGATGGTATCCCGCTCAATGTGCTTCTGCCGATTAAGGGAACGCCTTTGGAGGAGAAACCAATTATGCGGCCGAGCGAGGTCGCGAAAGCCTTTTCGCTCTTCCGTCTGGTGAACCCGACGAAGATGATCAAGTTCGCCGCTGGACGTGAGACGGTCATGAAGGATTTTCAGGGGTTACTCATGCTCGCCGGGGCGAACAGCCTCATGAC
>CAYWNP010000020.1:0-19574 GCA_964459675.1 uncultured Akkermansia sp.
GGCATTTTTCGCGAGTGAGCGTGGTATCTTTTGATTCGGGAAAGGCACTTAAAATAAGTAACCTGCCTTGCGCGCACAAATCAAAATAATGCCCATGCGGCTTGTAATACGGACGAAAGCCGTCTGGCTTCATCAGGATTAGGTCGCCGTACTCCTGCTGCATGACCATTTCTGCAATGGCTTTTTCGCCTGGCGAGATAAAGGGCGAAATCACGACAGCACCTTGCGCAACTTCACGTCGAACATGTGCTGCGACCGTGTCAATTTCTTCTGCCGTAGCGCTTCTCGACAGACGTATGCTGATGAACAGGGGACGATCAAGAAAGAAGAGGTTACCGTACCCGCTCCAGACTTGTGCTGAAGGAAGTCGCGCATGCGTCAAGTTATTGACGCGGACGAAAAGATCTGGATTTTCACGCTTGATGCAGAAACGGCGGGGGTTGTCGCGTATGTAGGCGGAGTAGGCATCGAGCGCACCGCGACGCAAAACAATCAAGTCATGATATCCAGGGTTCCAGGCCTGAAATTCTGGATTTGCGTAGTATTTGCGGAGGGCACTTGTCACCAATGACTTGAAGGCCCGAATCGGGACACCGAGTGGTTGCTCCATGCGCTCTCTGATGCGGATGATGCCATGCAGGTGATCTGGCATGAGTATGAGTGTGGAGGTTTCAACCTGGGGGTACATTGCAGAAAGGGTTCGCCATTGCGCCAAAACAATCTGGCCGGCTTCAGTGTAATGCGAACAGCCATTGTCGCAGGTTGCAAGAATAGGAGCGCGATCCTTTGTGGTGATGGTAATCATGTAGAAGCAGGGCTCGCAATAATCGTGCTGGGAGCAGCGGTAGCCTTGAGGCTTAACCACGCGTGAACGCGTGGAACCGAACTTGCTGGGTGGTATGACCGAGAGTGAACTGGGCATGACAGGGTTATGCATAGCCCTCTACTTTGACTCGGTCCCGCGAAACGTCAGCAGGAAGCCGCCATTGGCGGAGAGGTCGAGAAAGATACGGATATCGGGCGCCTGGCCTGTGAAGGATTCTTCGACAGCGGCCCCCTGCTCCTTGGCATTGGGATCGCGGGAGATCTCGACGGTGTAGGAGAAAGAGCGCAGCTCTGCTGGCATGCGCAACCAGAGGTCTTCAAAGCGAACCGTCAGAGTGCGGCTCTCGCCGGTCAGTCCACAGACGCGCCACGTCGCGCCACGCCGCTGCGCCACGACCGCAAAGACTCCCGGCTCGCCACGGATCACCCAAAAGTCATCAATGGCGCCATCGCGTTCAAGCACGCATTGAAAGGCCTTGCGAAAAGCAGGGGTGAGTGAATCTGAAAAGGCTGGCAGAGGAACCTCGCCAGCAACAAAGGGAAGCACGTCGTAGAGCGCTTGGCAGCCCTGCTTGCCGTCCTTCAGTGACCAGCCCTCCAGGGGCGCGACCTCGAAGCGCTTTTCTGCCAACTCGCCCGGGCGCTCAAAGACCGCCATCTGCAAGCGGTCGCCCGCCCGTTGCCATTCCGCAACAAGCTTGCCACTCGGCGCAAAGAAGATGCGTGTCGGACACTCTTTTAGCACATCACAGCTCCAACTTGCCAAAGGCGTCGCCGAGGGAACCGAAGCTCTTGTTCGACTGGCCTGCAAGCCAACCGGACACATCGCCGCTATCGCCATCTGGCGTATTGTTACGGTTCTCCCATTTCGCGGGAAGGGTCAGGGAGATGCGGTCGCCTTCGAGTGATTTCACCACGACCTCGATCTTGGTCGAGGGCGGGAATTGACGCTCCAGCTTCGAAACAGGATTGCCGCCCTTGGGCGTGTCGGTCTCGCTGATGTGCAGGAGCCCCGTCTTCTCTTCTGAAAGACGCACAAAGATGCCAAAAGGCTGGATCGATTCGATAATGCCCTCGACCTTGGATCCCTCGGCCAGCTCGCCCGGCTTCAATGCCTGGACGCGCTCATCAATCGGAGCGAGGCTGATACGGCGGCGTTCGAGATCAACACTTTCGACCTTGAGCAGAATCTCCTGTCCTTCCGAGACGACTTCGCGCGCGGACATAATCCGACGGCCATTGCCGAGCTTGCCGATCGGGATCAACCCTTCCACGCCGGGCATCAACTGCGCAAAGGCGCCAAAACGTTCGAGCTTCGTGATCTTGCCCGTGAAGGTGGTGCCGACCGGAAACTTTTCAACAGCGGTCTCCCACGGATCACCCTGCGCGCTGCGCAGGCTCAAGGAGATACGGTTGCGCTCCCAGTCGAGATCCTTGATCTGGACATCCACTTTGTCGCCGACCTTGACCACATCTTCGGGCTTCACGTCGCGGGCCCAGGCGATCTCCTTCAAGGGGATCAAACCTTCCACGCCGCCGAGATCCACAAAGACACCGAACTCGACCAAGCGCGTCACGGTCCCGCTCGCGACCATACCGACAGTCAAGTCCTCGATCAGCTCCTGGCGCTGGCCTTCACGCTCTTTCTCGATCAAGGTACGACGGCTCAAAATGATATTCTCGCCCCGTCCGTCATCACCATACTCCGTGACGAGGAACATAAACTTCTCTCCGATATACTGGGCGCCTTCCTGACGGAAGAGAGAAATCTGGGAGAAGGGACAGAAGCCGCGCTTGCCGCCGACCGTCACCTCATAACCGCCCTTAACCTCTTTCTCAACCGTACCCTCAATCGGCATCTGTTTCTCGAAGGCTTCCGTCAGCGAACGATCTACAACCGTCTTGGAGTTGCTACCAGAGGAAAAGAGAAAGGCTGTATCCTTCATGCCAGCAAAGATGACGTCGACCGTATCACCCACCTGACAACGCATCGTTCCGTCCTCGTTCAAAAAATCAGCAGGCGCGACAAGCCCTTCACGCTTGGCATTCACATCCAACACCACATACTGGTTGGTGATATTGGTGACCACACCCTTAACCCGGTCACCGGGATTAAAACCGCTCTTGTAGTTGCTCAGTTGCGCATTGAGCATGGATTCGAAATTCGCCATCGCCGATGATCTCTGTTTGTCCATAATGACTCGCTTTATTCGTTGCTGGTGATACGCTATCCCCCAATCTTCTGAATTGGGACTGGTTATCGTAATGTTTCCGACCATTGAAGGTCAAGCGCAAAGGCGGAATCTGACAAGAAACCGACATTTGCTAAGGATTGTGACTCGACTGGCGTGCCGTAAAACGGTAAACTCTATCCCTTCAATTTCTAGCTGTCGGGAGAGGTTACGCTTATGAAGATGATGCTATTACACGGTGTGGACGCTTTTTCAAAATTCCGCCTCGAATCATTGGTTGAAAAAATATCCGGTGCGTTAAAAGGATCCATCACCCTTGAGGCCCATTTCGTCTATCTGCTGGAGGTTGAGCAGACTCTGGATGGCGAAATCCTGTCCCGCGCCTGCGCTTTGCTCGGCGCACATCTCCCTCCAGCTTCTCCCTCCTCCCTTCTCCCTCCTCCCTTCTACGTCACTCCGCGCAAGGGAACCATCTCCCCCTGGTCTTCGAAGGCGACCGACATCTTCACCAATTGCGGCATCAAAGCTGTCACGCGCGTGGAACGCGGTGTCTGTTTCACGGTCACCGTGGACGGAAAGCCCGTCTCGCTCGACACCTTGCGTCCGGTTCTCAATGCCCTGCATGACCGTATGACCGAAGGTGTCTATGTTGACCTCGCCGATTTCTTCGCCCATCGCCCCCCTGCACCTGGCAAGTCGTTTGATGTGCTGGGACGCGGTATCGCCGCCTTGAAGGAGGCCAACTCCACCATGGGGCTCGCCCTGAGTGACGAGGAGATCACCTATCTTTTTGAAAGCTACACCAAGGCGGGCCGCAACCCCACGGACACCGAGCTGGTGATGTTCGGCCAAGTCAACTCGGAGCACTGCCGCCATAAGATCTTTAACGCCGATTGGATCATTGATGGCGAGAAGCAGAAGCGGTCGCTCTTTCAGATGATCAAACATACCCACGCCTGCCATCCCAAAGGGACCCTTGTGGCCTACTCGGACAACTCTGGCGTGATTGAAGGCGTACAGACTGAGGCCTGCTGCATTGACACCGCGACCAAAAAATATTGCTTTGAGCCTGATCAAGTGGATATGCTCATGAAGGTCGAGACACACAACCATCCCACCGCCATCTCCCCCTATCCTGGCGCAGCCACGGGCGTAGGCGGCGAGATCCGCGACGAAGCTGCCACAGGCATCGGTTCCAAGACCAAGGCAGGTATTGCGGGCTTTATGGTCTCCAACCTCAATGTCCCGGGCTATCGCATGCCCTGGGAGAAGGAGTATGCGGAGTTTCCGGGCCGCCTCGCCACGCCCTTTTCGATCATGATTGACGGTCCCCTCGGCGGCGCGGCCTTCGGCAATGAGTTCGGACGTCCTCAGCTCTGCGGCTTCTTCCGCACCTACGAAGAGAGGGTAGCCGGACGCCACCGCGGTTATCACAAGCCCATCATGCTCGCAGGGGGCATGGGCAATATCCGTCGCAGCCAGGTCTACAAGAAGGCTGTACCCCCGGGATCCCTCATCGTACAGCTGGGCGGACCCGCGATGCGCATCGGCCTCGGCGGTGGCGCAGCCTCCTCCATGACCACGGGCAGCAATGACGAAGCCCTCGACTTTGACTCGGTCCAGCGGGGCAACGCCGAAGTTGAACGCCGCTGCCAGGAGGTCATTGACGCCTGCATCGCGCTCGGTGAACAGAATCCCATTTTGAGCATCCATGATATCGGCGCAGGCGGACTCTCCAACGGCTGCCCGGAACTGGTTGAAAAGACGGGCGCCACTTTTGAACTCCGCAAGGTGCACAACGAAGAGAAGTCCATGAGCCCGATGGAGGTCTGGTGCTGCGAAGCGCAGGAGCGTTATGTCCTCGCTATCCGTCCCGAAGACCAAAAACGCTTTGAAGCCCTCTGCGAACGCGAGCGCTGCCCTGTCGCCTTTATCGGCAGGACACGCGATGACGAGCGGCTCGTGCTTCACGATGAACACTTTGGCGACAACCCGATTGACATGGACATCCGCGTCCTGCTCGGCAAACCGCCACGTATGGTCCGGGAGGTCAAGCACACGGAAGAGACAGCATCGCCGCTCGACCTCTCGGGTGTCACCCCTGAAGAGGCGCTCCTGCGCGTCCTGCGCCTGCCGGCTGTCGCGGACAAGACCTTCCTCATCACCATCGCCGACCGCTCCGTCACCGGGATGGTCCATCGCGATCAGATGGTCGGCCGTTACCAGTTGCCCTTGGCGGATTGCGCCGTGACCACCGCTGGCTATAAGACCACCGCTGGCGAATCCATGGCCACCGGTGAACGCACGCCCATCGCGCTTCTGGACGCCCCGGCAGCAGGCCGTATGGCCGTTGCGGAGTCTTTGACCAACCTCGCAGCCACGGACGTCGGTGCCATCGGCAACGTCAAGCTCTCGGCGAACTGGATGTGCGCCTGCGGCGAAGCAGGCGAAGACGCCAAGCTCTTTGATACGGTCAAAGCAGTCGGGATTGACTTCTGTCCGCACGTCGGTGTCTCCATCCCGGTCGGCAAGGACTCGCTCTCCATGCGTACCGTGTGGCAGGACGGCGAAGGTTCCTTCCATCGCCAAGTCGCGCCGCTCAGCCTGATCGTCACCGCCTTCGCGCCGGTCAAGGATGTCCGCAAGACCCTCACCCCTGATTTGAAGCCCGGCGCCAGCTCCCTGCTCCTGATCGACCTCGGCAACGGCAAGAACCGCCTCGGTGCCAGCGCACTGGCGCAAGTCTACAATCAAGTCGGCGACCAACCTGCGGATGCCGACGATCCTGCGCTCCTCAAGGCCTTCTTCGAGGCTATGCAGGACCTCGTCTCGCAGAAACTCGTGCTCGCCTATCACGACCGCTCCGATGGCGGACTCGCGGTGACGCTCACCGAGATGGCCATCTCTGGCGGACGCGGCATGACGGTGGACTTGAAAGGCTCGTGTGCATTAGGGACACTCTTCAACGAAGAACTGGGGGCGGTACTGCAGGTCGCACACGACAAGCTCGATGAGGTCAAGCAGGTCCTCGCGAAGCATGGACTCGCGCAAGCGCCGCTCTGTACCTTCATCGGACAGCCCACCAATGATCGTATTCTGAAGATCACGGTCAATAACAAGCCCGTCATCGCCCTGACCCTGAGTCAACTCCGTCGTAGCTGGTCGGAACTCACCTATCACATGCAATCCCTGCGCGACAATCCCATTTGCGCCAAGCAGGAATACGATAACGGTCTTGATGAGCAAGATCCGGGAATGACCTTCAAGGTCACGTTTGATCCACAAGGTGGCGCAGACATTCCTGTCTGCGCATCCCGTCCCCGCATGGCGATCCTACGCGAACAGGGCGTCAATGGCCACGTGGAAATGGGAGCGGCCTTTGCCTTTGCCGGCTTTGAGTCCGTAGACGTGCACATGACCGACCTCCTGAGCGGTCGCGTGGACCTGAAAGATTTCAATGGCCTCGTCGCCTGCGGCGGCTTCTCTTACGGCGATGTGCTCGGTGCAGGTTCCGGCTGGGCGCGCAGCGTGCTGTACAACGATAAACTCCTGGCGATGTTCAAGACCTTCTTTGAGCGGCCGGACACCATCACACTCGGCGTCTGCAACGGTTGCCAGATGGTCTCGCAACTCAAGGGCATCATCCCTGGCGCACAACATTGGCCAGCCTTCCGCCGTAACGTCTCCGAACAGTTCGAAGCGCGCTTTGCGACCTTGGAAATCATGGACTCCCCGTCCGTACTCCTCAAGGGCATGACGGGTTCGCGTCTGCCCATCGCCGTCGCACATGGCGAAGGACTTGCAGTCTTTGAGAATGCGCAGGACGAAAAGAAGGCTATCGCCTCCCTCCGCTTTGTGGACGGACGCGGCCAGCCGACCGAGCGCTATCCCTGGAACCCGAACGGCTCTAAAGCTGGGCTAACTGGCTTCACCTCCGAAGACGGACGCGCCACGATCCTGATGCCACATCCGGAACGCGGCTTCCGCTCCGTGCAGCTCTCCTACCGTCCCGACGACCTCTTCACCGGCGAAGCAGGTCCCTGGATGCGCCTCTTCCAGAACGCCTATGATTTCGTGATGAGTAAGCGGTAAACGAATTGCCTTATTGCGTGATTGCCTTATTCTTGATTCGTTATGGCGAACAAGATAACGGCTAGGGTGAATAGCCCCGAGAATAACCAAAGGAGAAAAATGAAACCAGCAAGAATGACATGGGTACGGGTCGTCGTTTTATTGATTCTCAGCGCGACTTCAGCGTACTGCAATACGGATTCGCGCAAGTGGACACTTGCCACTGGTGAGATGTTTGTTGCTGATCTCGTCAACTATGACATCACAAAAGACGTTGCCACACTGCGCACAAGCGATCAGAAGGAGAAGACCTATTCGCTGAAGGACTTTGCACCGATGGATGCGGCCTGGCTACTGGAGTGGACCCAGGTTTCACGCGAACTTGACAATTTAAAGCTGAAAGGTGAGTTCGAACATTATCAGCATCTGGGGACGAATGCGACTTCGGAAATCTATATCTATACGCCCAGCAAGTACAAGACCACGCAAAACCTTCCGTTGTTGATCTTGTTCGATGCATCTGGCAAAGGTGCCCGTTACGTCAAGCGCTTTGCAGAAGCAGCGGAGGCGCTGGATCTCATCCTCGTTTCCTCGGATAGTTTCCATAACACGAAAGATGACCCCGTTCGTGAGGGCAAGATGCTGGAAATATTCAAAGAGCTTCTTCCGGTCATAGAGACTGCCGTACCTCATAATCCGTCCCAGCTCTATATGGGCGGATCCTCGGGTGGCGCATGGAGGGCTTTCAAATACGCCTACCAAGTCAATCGGCCCTGGGCCGGGATCTACTCCAACGGCGGATGGCTAGGTGGACAAAAGAACTATGACAAACCCTATCCCAAGATGAAGGTCGTCATGCAAAACGGAAACCATGATGATGCCGCAAACGCTTGGGTCAAGCCGGATGCTGAGGTGTTGGAAAAACGAGGCTGCGTTGTGGATATCTTTTCGTTTGAAGGCGCACATCAAGTTCCGCCCCCTCTTCAGCAAGCCGAAGCCCTGAAGGCTCTGCTGAGTGATAAAAAATAAGAATTGTCTCTTCTTTGTGGCCTTGTGCCTTTGTGCGATACAGCTACTCAATCGTTTATTTCCGAAGAGTTAACTGCCAACTGCTACTGCCTACTGCCTACTGAATCGTCTTCACGTTCTTCGGGCAGGCGGGATAGCAGCGGCCGCACGCGATGCAGTTGGTGCGGTCAGCCTCATGTTCCGTACGACGGCGAAGCTGTGAAAGACCCAGCAACCGCAGGGCGATGATCAACCCCAGAATACCACCTGCCACAGCACTTCCGATACGGAAACGATGCGTGATTTCCTGGGCTTGCACCTCCAGCACCTCACGCGTCAGCTTCTGCTTCTTGGCGGCCTCGGCAGCCGGATAGAGCGACTCGGTCTCGGGCGTACTGCGAACCATAGCCTCCAGCGTCTTGACAACAGGATGGGCTGGCGCCAGGACGGTTCCACCCGCAAACCAGCCACCGAAGGAGAGTGCGAGCACCAGCACGGGCGCGAGCAGCAGGAGCCGGATAAAGAGGCGGAAGCGCAGCGCACGTGTCGCCTCGCTGGGATCCTCTCGCGGGATCTCGACCGCCTGTACAGGGCAGACGCCCACGCACAAACGGCAGTTAATGCAGGTCTCCTTCGTAATCTTGATTGGCTTCCAGGCTAAACGCGAACAGGCCTCCAGTAAGACAGCATACGGACAAAAATAACGGCAATACGGACGTGCGATCACCATGCCCAGCAGAAGCACTCCCATGCCCGTCAGCAAGAGCGGCAATGGCGCGCTCCGCCGGAAGAGTCCCACAAAGGGATCAGTCCGGCAAATCAGATAGCCCGCGCCATTCAAGGTATAAACCACACCGAAGAGGAGCACGATCAAGGGAAGCAGGCGCAAGACCGCATTTAGGGCGCGCGGCACACGAAGCGGGCGAATAATAAAGAGATCCTGAAGCGCGCCGAGCGGACAGACCGCAGCGCAAAAGATGCGTCCAAAGAGCAAGGCAAACAAGAGCGGAAGGGCAAAGAACGTAGCAATCCCCACTGCGAGGCCCCCACCCTGCCAGGCTGCAACCGCCACATTCTGAATCGCGCCAATTGGACAGAAGCACCCCTGGCGCACAAAGCCAAACCACACCAGACAGAGGAGAGAGAAGGCCAATATCCAGAGTCGGGAACGCACGCGATGCACGAGCCACGTCGCAACACACAAAGCCACAACGAGTAAGGCAACATCCAGCGCCTCTGAAACAACAGCGAAAACGGGCGGATGATAAGCCTCTGGAACAACATGCCCCGTGTCGAACTGAGGTTTTGGAAAACGCGACTCCGCCTGCGCGCTCGCAGCAAACAGCCCACACAGAAGACTCATCTGCAAACCGACAACGTTCTTTTTTCTCACAGAGCCACAGAGAGCACAGAGTTTCAAAACAGCTAAATCAACAAAGCTTTTAAAACCTTGAACCCTGAACCCTGAACCCTGAACCCTATCCTCTGCCCGCTTCACAGTTTCTCCTTAAGAAGATACGGAGACTCCTCGGGGACGCGCACGAAGGCTTGAGCCGGGCAAAGCTCTGCGATGCGGCAGGTGTTGCAATTTTTGCAACGATCATGCCGCACCTGCAAATAGAGCGAACCGTTCCCGAAGTTGGTGCAACTCTTCACACAGAGTCCACACCCGGTGCAGAGCGGTTCCTTGATAGAGTATTCGAAATACGGGGACTCGATAAACTTCCGGACAATCGCGCCTGTGGGACAGATCTGATTTTCAGCAGCCTCATCGAGGCGAGGGGCATCGGGCTTAAAGTAGCCGAAGCAGAGTTTGCAATAACCGCACATGGCATAACCATGCGTGCACTTGACAGCAGAGGGTTGGAGCACACATTCGGTTTCGCACTTACCGCACTGGATGCACTTACGCGGATCCAGCTGCCAGACCATCCGACCGGAGCGATTGAGTCCCGAGGCGCGATAGACGAGGGCAGCCACGACAGAGCCTGTGCCTGCCCGAAGCAACCACGACAGGAGATTTCGACGTGTTGGTGTCTTCTCACTCCCCGTCATTTCGTCTCCTTTGACTGACGTTTATACAGCGGCTGCGACGATCCGATTCTTCTCGTCGAGTCGCACGACTTTAGGCTGGTGCAGTCGTTGCTCAGCCTCTGAGGCATGGCACCAGACCATCACGATCAAGCGATCACCAACCGTCCCCAAGTGGGCCGTCGCACCATTCAAGCAACAGACGCCACTGCCACGGGGTCCACGGATCGCATACGTCTCAAACCGATTGCCGTTTTCGACATCTGCAACCAGAACCTTCTCATAGTGCAAGATACCCACGGTATCCATGAGGTCCTCATCCAAGGTGAGACTGCCTTCATAATCCTTGTTGGCTTCGGTCACACGGATGTGGTGCAATTTTGATTTGAGTAGCGTCACTAACATAACTATCCTATTTTTGTCTAACCCTTAGGCAGCCGAGGACGAAGCCTTGACCTTCTCTGCGGTGATGTTAATCGTCTTCAATCCTTTTTGACCAGGAGCCTCATACATGATCTCCATCATGAATGATTCCATGACCGCTCGCAACCCACGTGCGCCAGCCTTCCGCTTCATGGCAAGCCGAGCCATTTCACGCAAGGCCTCCTTCTCGAAGGTTAGATCGATGCCCTCCATGGCCAGAAGCTTCTGATACTGATGAACCAGGCAATTTTTGGGTTCGGTCAAGACACGGACGAGATCATCCTCTGTCATCTCCGCCATCGAGGCGAGGACAGGGAGGCGTCCCGTGAATTCAGGGATCAAGCCAAAACGGATCAAATCTTCAGGTTGTACTTCCAGTGGCTTCAAAGCCATCGCTGAGGTGCTCGAAGACCCATGCTCCTTGACGACTTCCCGATAACCGATGCTCCGACGGCCCTCGCGCTGCTTGACGATCGAGTCGAGACCCACAAAAGCGCCCCCGCAAATGAAGAGGATATTCCGCGTATTAATCTTCAGATACTCCTGTTGCGGATGTTTGCGTCCCCCTTGAGGAGGCACGCGCGCGACGGTCCCTTCAAGAATTTTCAGAAGAGCCTGTTGCACACCCTCACCCGAGACATCACGCGTGATCGAGACATTCTCCGTCTTGCGGGCGACCTTGTCAATTTCGTCAATGTAGACAATGCCACGCTCGGCACGCGGAATATCGCCATCCGCAGCCTGGATCAGATAGAGCAGAATATTTTCGACATCTTCACCGACATAGCCAGCCTCTGTCAATGTGGTGGCATCAGCGATGGCAAAGGGGACATCCAGCATTTTGGCGAGTGTTCGTGCAAAGAGCGTCTTGCCGCACCCTGTGGGGCCCAGCAACAAGATGTTGCTCTTCTCAATCTCAACGTCTGCAAAACGAGGATCTGGTTTGTTCTCTTGCTGCATCAACCGCTTGTAGTGGTTATGCACCGCAACAGAAAGAAGCTTTTTCGTCTGGTCGTGTCCAATAATATGCTCGTCGAGAAACGACTTAATTGCTTTCGGAGCAGGGACTGTTAGTTTGGGTTGACGCGCTGCCGCCTTACCCTTGGGCTGCTGGTCGAGCAGGAGCTGACTACAGACGTTAACACAGTCACTACAGATGTTAGCATCTGGACCCGGGATGATGAGCTGGGTCTCAGCCTCGCTTCTGCCACAAAAAGAACAGATTACCCCTGTTTGTGATTTCCGAGCCATTCCTTATTTCTCCTGGGGCCGCTTGACAAGTACCTCGTCAACCAGTCCATAATTCTTAGCCTCTTCTGCAGACATAAAAAAGTCTCTGTCGGTATCATTGTGCAAGGTCGCGACAGGCTTTCCCGTATGGAACGCGAGAATCTCGTTCAGCCGGTCCTTCAAGCGCAGAATCTCCTTGGCAGCAATACTGATATCGGTCGCTTTGCCCTCTGCACCGCCCCAAGGCTGATGAATCATGATCCGTGCGTTGGGGAGCGAAAAACGCTTCCCTTTGCGCCCTGCTGCGAGCAAGACTGCGCCCATGCTGGCGGCTTGGCCGACGCAATAGGTTGCAATGTCACAGGTGAGATACTGCATCGTATCATAGATCGCCAAGCCTGCAGTCACTGAACCGCCAGGCGAGTTAATATAGATCGAGATCTCTTTTGTCGCATCCTGGGATTGCAGAAAGAGCAACTGAGCGATAATGAGATTGCTGACGGAGTCATCAATTCCTGAACCGATAAAGACGATACGGTCTTGCAACAGGCGTGAGTAAATGTCCCACGAACGTTCGCCACGGCCGGTCTGCTCCACTACGATGGGAACCAACATAGATGCTTTTTCAATATTCATGTTTATCCTCTATGCCTTCAGCTGATCGACCAGCATCTTGATGACCTTCTGGTTGCGGACTTGACCGCGCAGTTCAGCCATACGCTCATTTTTCTCAACGCGCGCACGCAACTGGACAGGCGTCAGGTGATACTCTCCTGCTGCCTCCTCCAACCACTGATCGATGTCCGCTTCAGTCGCTTCGACCTTTTCTTCGTCGCCAATCGCAGCCAGCATATAACGTATCCGCAACTGGCGGCGGGCCATGGAGGTTGCGCTCTCGACGATCTCCGCGCGGTTTTTCTCAAGGTCTTCCTTGGTTGCACCACGTTGGCTGGCTTCCTCTGCCATCCGTCCGAGCGTCTCATTGATCTCGCGTTCCAGTTCAGACTGCGGGAGCTCAAACTCTGCCTTCTCCAAAAGTCTTTCAAGAATATCCGATTCAAACTTACGAAGCGCCGTATGATTGGCCTGTTCAGCCAGACGCTCGCGTGTGGTTTCACGTAGCTTGCCCATGCTCTCAACCTTCATCTGCTCAACGATCGCCTCATCCGTGGGCAGCACACGCTGACGGACCTCTCCGACGATGAGGGTGTAGACAGCTGGCTGGTTCTTGAGGGCCTCTGGCAGATGATCGCCTTCAAAGACAAACTCCGCCGTCTTAGTTTCGCCACTCTTCATGCCAACGACAGCCGCCACCAACTGGGGCAGGAAGCGTTCGTCATTGACCTGCAGCCAGTGACCCTTGCCCTCGGCAATGGGTGCAGCCTCGGGGCAAAGCGTCTTGATGGGTTCTCCATTGACCTTGCCTTCAAAATCAATGCACGCCAGATCATCGCGCTGAATCACATAGCCCTCTGGAGCCTTATCGAACTTTGCGAAAGCCTCGCGGATATGGGTAATGCGTTCAGCCACCTGTTCATCCGTCACAGGCTGAGCCTCAAATTTGAGGGCCAACTTCTTGTAATTCGGGATCTTAATCGCTGGCGCAACGTCAATCACAAAAGAGACGGTCATGCCGGTCTCTGGCGAAAAACGGACATCCTCGATATTCACGAGGTTGACGGGCTCAATCTTCTCCTGCTTCAGCACCGTCTGGTACAAAGAACGCAAAAGGCGACTATTCACCTCTTCGCGAATCTCATTAGCAAAGGTCTTTTTGATCACATCAACCGAGGCCTTTCCAACGCGGAAGCCAGGGATACGGCCGTTTTTCACAAAATAAGTGACAACAGCATCATAATCCTTACGCGTCTCTTCAGACTCTGCCTTGACAGTGATCTTGATGCGGCATGGTTCCATCTCTAACTTATCAATCTTCATTCTTCTAACCCTTTCAAAAACGTGAATTATGGAGTTTAGCACAAAGCGAGGCGCCCTTCAATTACGAAGGGCGCAAAGCGACTGTGAATTTTTGACTCATTCCTCGAGCATTTTCTTAAAAAGTGTAGCCGTTTTGTTCTCACAGAGCCCACAGAGTTCACAGAGGAATCCAATTGAAGGTTCAATCATTCGGGATACATATTTCTCTGTGCTCTCTGTGCCTCTGTGAGGAACTACACATTTAATTAACATGCTGCTAGGAGTCTTTAATTCCCATCAAGAACTCGGCATTGCTCTTGCTCCCCTTCAGGCGCTTAATCATCATCTCCATACACTCGACAGGCGGAACCCCATTGAGGGCACGGCGCAGGATCCAGGTCCGATTGAGTTCGTCCGGATAGAGCAAAAGCTCTTCCTTACGGGTTCCTGACTTTTCGATATTAATGGCCGGGAAAACGCGCTTGTCCACCAACTGGCGGTCCAGGCAGAGCTCCATGTTTCCGGTGCCCTTGAACTCTTCAAAGATCACTTCATCCATGCGGCTTCCCGTATCCACGAGCGCGGTTGCAATGATCGTCAGGCTCCCGCCCTTCTCGATATTCCGTGCCGCACCAAAGAACCGTTTTGGCTTATGCAGCGCATTAGCGTCCACACCCCCTGAGAGAATCTTTCCACTGTTCGGCTGCACCGTATTGTAGGCGCGAGCCAGACGGGTGATACTGTCCAGAAGGATGACCACATCCTTGCCATTCTCCACTTGGCGTTTGGCGACGTCAATCACCATCTCTGCGACCTGGACATGGCGTTCAGGAGCCTCGTCAAAGGTCGAGCTGATGACTTGGGCCTTGGTGTTGCGTTGCATATCTGTGACCTCCTCAGGACGCTCATCGATCAGCAAGATGAAGAGCATCGCATCGGGATGGTTCGCAGAGATCGAATTCGCCACCTTCTGCAAGAGAACCGTCTTACCTGTACGCGGTGGTGCAACGATCAGACCGCGCTGTCCGAAGCCGATGGGCGTGAAGATATCCATCACTCGCATCGAATACTCCTCTGCTTTGGTCTCCAGCACAATGCGACGATCAGGAAAGAGCGGGGTCAAGTTTTCAAAGTAGACCGTCCGTCTCGCCTCGACAGGCGGTTTACCGTTCATGGTGTCTACGCGGCCCAAGGCGAAAAAGCGTTCTTTCTCCTTTGGATCGCGAACCGGTCCTTCAATCACATCTCCTGTGCGCAACCCAAAGCGGCGAACCTGCGAGGGCGAGACATAGACGTCCTCTGGGCACTGGAGATAGTTGTTTTTTGGAGACCGCAGGAAGCCATAACCATCGGGAAGGATTTCCAACACACCGCTGGTAATCACCACACCGAACCGGCGCAGATAGCTACGGATCACTTCAAAGATGATCTCATGTTTGCGCATACACGACAAATCCTCAGGATTCGCATGGGGAATCAAGGTATGCAGCTCAGCGATATCCATCTTCTGCAGACTTGTGAGATGCAGGTCTGGAAGCTTCTCTGCTAATGGTGGCTGGTAAATTTCCACGACAGGTCCAGGTGGCGGAAGCGTATGTTCGACATGAGCCCCCTCATGCGGATCCAGAACAGGCACATGAGGTGCTTGCACGGGTCTCATTTCTGAAGGTGTATAAGGCGTTTCTTCCGGCATTGCGTCGTAGTCCCCCATGCCTGGAGGCAACTTAGACCCCTGTTGATTCGGCTTGCCGCGTCCGCGGCCACGGGGATTGTTAGTGTGTTGCTTTTGGGGGCGGCGTCCGCGTCCACCTCCGCCTTGCTTAGCAGGAGCTGAGGCTGGAGCATGGTGCTCGTGATGCTGCGCCACCTGAGCGACATGGCCGTTGCCCGAGACATGGCCATGCTCAGAACCTCCATGGCGCTGATGATCTCTCGCACCAGAAGGTTTAGCAACGGGATGATTCACTGCGGGGCGCACGGTAAAACGTGCCCATTTTGTCGGCGGAACATCTGCGCTGGGTGCTGCCGGATGTCCATTCATTTCAGAACCTTCGTGTTCTGTACTCATATTCGGATTTTCTCCATCAAGAGGCGATAAATACGCTTCGCCTCGGAAGCCAGCTCTTCTTCGCCGGCATTATTGTTAACCGTCAGATCCGCCCGTGCAGCTTTTTCTGCAATCGGCATTTGCGAAGCTAGACGTTGGTGGGCTTGTTCGGCGGAAAGCCCCCTGAACCGCATTAACCGATCAATCTGTGTTTGCGTATGACTGGTAACACAAATGATCAAATCCCAATCTTTCTCCCATCCCACTTCATAGAGCAGCGGGATGACAACTGCTTTTATACCGCTCCTGCCTGGCTCACGGAGCCAGCTCTGAATCTTCCGGCGCACCAATGGATGGACAATTTGGTTAAGTGCCTCGCGCGCCTCCGCTTCTTCAAAAACTAATTTTCCCAAAACCTGCCGATCAACGCTTCCATCAGGTGCGATCACTTGATTTCCAAACTTTAGACGTAACGGTTCAACCGCCTCACCACCTGGCGCTTGCAAAGCATGAACCACGTCATCAGCATCCAACAAATCAAGGCCCAATTTCTTTAGGTGCGATGAAAAAAGGCTTTTACCACAGGCGATTCCACCTGTTATAGCTACTGAAAAAGACATCAAGGGGAAGATATGGAGTTTAAGGAATCACGTCAACCCAGGGCTAGACTCATTGACAAGTCTACCCTTTTGACGTTTGAAATGAAGGGTCCTCTTGTTCAATTAAACGAGAGGCACACCTATCTTTAATAATCTTGAGCGCTGGTCTCTGCGATCCCCTGATGTCTATAACCATCAGCTTACGGTTGAGCCGGAGGAGTAGCATCCTTCGCTCCAGGCGTCAAACCGGGTATGGGCAGAATCGATGTTTCATTGCCACTGGTACGCACCATGCGCCCAGCAGGATCAACTAATCTCGCTGTTACGAAAATAAGAAGGTTACGCTTGTCTGATTTTTCCGAGCGACTCCGGAAGAGGCGTCCAAGGTAAGGGATATCGCCGAGGAATGGGATTTTGTCCTCCATCGTCCTGCGCTGCTCGGTGATCAGACCGCCCATCACAACGGTCGCGCCATTGTAAACGAGCAACTGCGTTTCAACAGAGCGCACCGTAAAGAACGGCTGTTCCATGGGCAACTCGACATACTCTGTTCTATCTCTGGTAATGGGAATACCTAAAGGAGACAAAAGGCCCGTATCCTCCTTAACCGTCTTCGGCAACTTCGTGCCGTAGTTCTTCCAAACCGGCTCCGAGACGACCTGTGGCTTCATGTTGAGATTAATCATCTGCCCTTCCGCGGAAACTTCCGGAACCACTTGAAGGATCACACCCACTTCACGGGTCACAAAGTTTTGAGGCTCAACGATAGCAATGGGCTCCGCTGTTGCGACGCCTACGCCGCCTACGCCGCCTACGCCGCCATTGCCTTGCTGGGAGATCTGCACATTGAATTCACTCGGATAGATGTACTCGGTCACGACCTTGATAATCGCTTCCTGGCCTGACTTTGTGGTCACCTTTGGCGCGGAGAGCACATCCGTGTCAGAACGCTGACAGAGCATATGGAGGATCATGGAAATATCAGCACCCCCAATAAAGGCATTCAACTTCATAAACTGATCGTTTACCGATGCTCCCTCGCCGACGACAGGGTTGCCGAGGGTGTTGAGATAACGCTGCCCCGTGGTGTAACTTTTTCCATCGATGGCGTTCACGCCCATATTGTTTTGGTTGTTGGGGAGTCTGCCGTATTGTCCGCCCTGGAAGGCAGGATCTGTGATGGCGCCTGGCTGGGTATAAGACGCATACCCCATCATTGGCGTACCATTCGGATTAAAGGCCGGCGCTCCCGAATTATCTAAAAGCTGCACGGGTGTGGTGCTGAAATTCTTCAAACCAAGCGCGTTTTTCATGAAGCCGCCAGCAGTCCAACTGAAGTCGCCATTGAGTAACCATTCAAAGCCCAGTGAGTTCAGATCGTTTTGAGAAACCTCAACAAATCGCGTCTCTATTTCGACCAGGCGCGGGGTCACATTCAGGTCTTCAAGGACTTGCTCGAACATCGCAAGCTCCTCTTGGGTGTTGGTGACACGGAGTTTTCCAATGGTCGCCAGATAGGAAACCGAGGATCCGATCGGCCATTTGACGCCCATCTGCTTAAAGAACTCTTTCCACTTATCTTCGTCTCTGGCCACCCCCATGTTCGTGGCCTCAAAAGCACTGTCAGCTCTCGCACCGGCGCCGACAGGACGGAGTTCCGCGGAAGCGCTGGTAATACGATCTGTCAACGAGGATAAGACGTTATAATTACGGGTCATGAGTTGCTGATCTGGATCGTTCTGCGGAACAATCGTCACAATCTTTCCGCTAATCCTGAACTTCATCCCCGTCACATCGCAAACCAACTTCAACGATTCGTAGAGGCTGAGAAAACGAGCGCTGATCGCCGGGATACTCGGGATGCCCGTTGTGGCGGTTGCAGCTGAAGAGAAGATGTCGGCGCCTCCGGCTGCTGGAGCTGCCGCGGGTGCTGATTGAGGAAGCTTCAACACAAAGTTGACGCCACGTTGATCCAAGGGAATTTCAGGATCATCATAATCAATACTGGCTTGCTTGAAGAAGTCAATGGCATCAACGATCGTCGCCGGCGGACGGAAGGTCACTTCAGGAATCAAGATTTTTTTCAACTTCTTGCCCATCTGTTGCTCGTCTGACTTCGTATCACTGATCGCCACGGTTTGCGCCTTTGTGACCACCTGGAATCCTGTCGAGGGCAACTGTGGGCTATCTGAAGCATAACGATCAGGTGTCCATGCCCTAACGACATCTTTGATCATCATTTCGCGGGTCGCTAAAAATTCTGAATCAGCCACAACCTTCATGTGCTCAGCAATATGCTTCCGGAGCGCGATCGCATCGGGATCTTGCGGGTAATCCCGTAACACCAACTCACACTCTTCGATCGCCTTGTCATATTCAGCGGTGGTAAAGTATTGCCGTGAGCGACGAAGCCTCTTACGAATTTCATCCCGCTGTGATTTATATGACTGTTCGTTCAAGCGATGTGAAATCGTTGTGCTATCGTGAGTAGCCTTCTCAGGCTCCTTTTTGATAATCTCAAGAAGGCGCGCCGCATTGACATGTCCACGGCGATGAGCCTCACCTGCCATAGCCTTTGCTTTTTCGAACTCGCGCATCTTGAAGAGCTGGGATGCTTCACGATAATAAGATTCCGACTCGCCGTCAGTGGCGCGCTGACGGGCCAGTACATTTACCGGGCGATTGACGATGAAGAGTTGTGCCTGTTTGTATTGTTCGCAGGCTAACATATAGTCGCCTTTTTTGAACGCCTTATCCGCGTCTGCTAACAATTTGGCCCCATGCTCATCCATGGATTTCAGGCGGATCTTCTCCAATGCATTCAACTCAGAGACGATCTGACTATTTTCATCTGAGAGTTGTACGGGGGCAACTGGAACCACCGGGGCCTCACCCCCAACGACGGGTGTTGGCACTGTACCTACAGTGGGTTCTGTCACAGGCTTTACTTCCGCGACAGGCTTTACTTCCGCGACAGGCTTTATTTCTGCTACAGGCTTTAGTGGGGCAACAGGCTCTTCCATCAGGAGTCCAAGAAGCTCTCCAACAGGGGATTCCTTGGCAACAGCTGGCTTGACGGCAGGTACGGGCTCTGCAACCGGTGTCGCTGGAGCGGGTGTCGCTGGAGTAGGTTCAGGCGCAGGAACAACTGGCTCTGGAGCGGGTGTCGCTGGGGCAGGTGCTGGAGCGGGTGTCGCTGGAGTAGGTTCAGGCGCAGGAACAACTGGCTCT
>CAYWNP010000020.1:19674-26950 GCA_964459675.1 uncultured Akkermansia sp.
CAGGAACGGCTGGCTTTTCAGGAGCAGGTTCTGTGGCAGGAATGACAGGGGCGGGCACGGCTGGCGCCTCTGCAACGGGGGGTGGAGGCACAGGCGCAGGGGCTTCAGCTGGCTTCACTGCAGGGGCCGCGGGATTTTCCAATCCTTGAAGCAAGCCGGCCAGGTCATCCTCAGCCAGTGCCAGCGTTGACACGCCGATGACAATGCCCATGCAGCCAACAAAAAGTAATTTCATTTTGAGACTCATTTTAACCCACTCCTTACTTCTTCACCTTACATCTTCCAAGAGAAAATAAAAGCCGTCAGTTTAAACCATAACTCTTCACGAATCAAGCTTTCTGACAACTTTTTGTTGTTTGCCATTTGCTGTGTTCTCAACCTTCATCACACCTCCAGGCATATCTAGCTCCACAACACGATAGGTCTCGTCACGCAAGGTGAACTCTTGATTTTCCACGAGCTTCAGCTCGAGTTTATCAACAGAAAACTCAACCGTTGCCTCAACATCGGTATTCTGCTCGGGCTCTTTAACGTGCAAAACGATCTCTTTGCCATCTAATTTACGTTTGATCACAACGGTAGAAATATCCACTTCCCTGGGAATGCCAGGCGTGTTGGGGTTCTCGCGCTTTTCGGTCTTCACGGTCACCGCACCTGCCGTGTAACCTGTATCACCGATCGCTTGATTCTCTTTGACCCAATAGGTTCTTGGGAGTTTTCCTGTCCAGTTGAAGATGAGCTGCTTAACATTGCCTGGCATACTATTCACGCCACTGAAAAGTAAGGGAAGACGTACGCTCTTCATCTCTTTGAGCACCAACTTTTCAGCATACGGAGGATGGAAGCTCTTATCTTTTGGATGGGTTTTTGACAAAAACTCTTCCAGAGTCGAAAATCCATCGTCATCGAGATCCAGCGCCACATCGGTCTCAAGGGGCACATCCATATCGCGAAGCCATTTAGCAGGCACACCCCCTGTTTGCTTCAGATCAGGATCCCGAGGCCCAGTCGGCGGTTGCTTTTCCCCGCAGGACCAACACTGCTCCGCCTCTGCAAAAATAGGCTTCATACACGCTGCATTTGCACAGAAAACACGTCGTTCCGGAAGCAAGAAGGAGGGCTTTGTCTCATTTCCCTCAACCACTCTCGCAGGTAAGGTCACAGCCGTGAGCGCCTTGTCATAAGGGCTCAAGTCAATGGCCGGCAAGTCAGACTTTGCAGGCTTTAAACTCTCCACCGAACTCATGTAACTGTTGACATTCTCTTTCTGTGTCACACCCGCAGTGATCAGCCAAGCAAGCGAGACTAGCAGGATCACCAACGCGACGACGACCACAACCTTGTCGTAGTAACGTATCAGAGGCATCTCATCTTGTGATTTAATCGCAGCCACGGTTTTTACACTCCCTTAAACAAATAGACGTCTACACTTACTATCACATCCATCGGAGGTTCACGCTCCGGATCCGTCACCCAGCGATCGCGCGTGACATCGGCAACCGTCGTTGCCGTTGCTGGTCGTGCGGATTTTGTCGCTCCAGAGGCCTTTGCTGCCGCCTTTTTCCGTTCTTCCGCCACCATGACAGAATCTCCGGATTTTGTAAATTCAACACTGGAAATGACAGCAAACGCTTCCATTGCAGCGAGGCGATTCATCACCGCCATTAAGGCAGAGGGTTTTGCCTGAAAACCAAAGGTCAGTCTCTGCCGAGTCAGAAGCGCGCTTAAAACAGGGTTTAGCCCATCGCTGTTCACGGTTGCTGAACCCGTTGAAGCTGTTTGGCCCTGTCGATATGCGGGTGCCACCGGACGCGTCGGCCTCGCTGGGCCAATCTGACGCCCAGTCCTCTCAGTCGCATCAGCTTCAAAAGCTTCACGCTCGACCAGGGTCAGTTTGGTGATGTTGGCCTCGTATAACTCGCGGGTCACCGCTTGAATCAGATGGAGTTGCTGGGCGAGCTTCGGAACATCTGCTGTCGGCGGAAGGCTGTCGGAGTCCCCTAAATAACGGTCAAACCCAAACTTGAAGTTTTCCGCAACAAACGGCTTGAGCGCTTCTGTCTTTTTAGAGGCCAGCTCACGCACCGTCTTCTGTAACGCCTGCTTAAACCTGACAGGGGTCAGATCATCGACCTTGACAGATGCTTTGGCCAAAAAGTTAGAAACATTTGCCTCCCAGGCTTCAAGCTCTTTTTGATCGTCTTGAATACGCTTAATGTTTTCGCTTTTAGGAAAGACTTTAGACTGATAGAGGGACTTCAGCTGTCCATACGCCACATCCCGTTGTTCTTCAGCCTCTCGGCTTGTGGAGAGCGCATTGAAGAACAATACGCTAATACCAAGGCAGGCAACGCCTAAGACAACACCAGCCCCCATGAAGATCCCTTTTTGACGGTTTATCATCTTGAGACCCCCTTCGCAGCAGGTGCAACGCCTTGACGCACCTCAATTGTAAATTCGGCAAGATAGGCATCAAACTCTTTAACACCGATAATTTTAACCTCGGTGTTCTCTCCAAAGATCGCGTTCTCCTTCATACGGTCACGCAACTCTTCGACCGCGCTAACCTTGAGTCCTCGCGCTTTGGCGCTCTCTTCAATGAGTTTCATCTTGTCCACCCAGCCACGCCCTTGAATCCGTAACCCCTCTATCCCGCCTGCGGTATTCTTGATCGGCTTGATCTCCATCAACCAAAAACCCTCCATCATACTCTTGCGGACAGCCTCAAGTCGGCGTTGCCAGTCTGAACGGGAGAGCAGCAAGCTCTTCAGTGCGTCCGCACGTGTCTTGACAACGTCCTTCTTTTTCCGTGCAGCATCCAAATTATTCTGCTTCCCCTTCAAACTCTGTAAATTTTCCTCGACCTGCACACGCTGTGACACATAGAGCTCTGTCATATTGCGCTGATGCAAGGTCCAGATGCCTAAACTGGTCAGAATGCACAGAGCCGCCAATCCCAAGAAGGGAATACGCCGTTTCAAGGTCTTCTGCTTGACCAGTTCAGGCGGCATCAAGTTGACCTCAACCGGACAAGCCAAGGAGCAACGCAAGGCCAAGCCAACAACCTCCGCAAGCATGAACGCATCAACACCCACCTGCTCACGATCCAACTTCGGGGAGAGCATAATATTGACAAACGGATTGAGATACTCGACCTCAACCTGCAACTTCTCTTTGAAAAATAGATCCAAATGAGGAAGCAACGATGTCCCGCCCGTCAAGAAGAGGCGTATTGGAGCTGACCCTCCCTGCTGGCTACGGTAGAAGTTGATCGAACGGCTAATCTCCGCATGGAGACGGGTCATGACATTTCGGACGACACGCGAAACATGCTCGGAGGTCTCATCTTCACTCTGATGAACGCCGCCCAACGAGACATAACCGCGCTCACGCTTGAGCTTTTCTGCGGCCTCCAGCGAAATCTGCATGCTTTTAGACAGCTCTTGCGTTATCGCATTGCCCGCAACCGGGATACACCGACTGTAAATGCGCTCTTGTTCAACAAAAATCAGATTGGTGGAACGTGCGCCAATATCCAACACCATGGCGCAACCGTCGAGCTCCGCATAGTTAAAGCGCAACGCATTGTAGATCGCCATCGGAGAGACGTCAATGATCTCAGGTTCAAACCCGCCGGCCACCACACTGTCCGTGACCTCGCGCACGCTGTCCAACTTGGCAGCAACAATCATGGCGTTTTGCTCGCCCGTAGAGGCATCGCCAATAAACTGATGGTGCCACACAATCTCATCCAGCGGGAAGGGCACGTTCTGCTCAACTTCATACTTCAGCATCTGCAGAAGCTTGTCCTTGCCCACAGCCGGAAGCTTGACAAAGCGCGGAAAGACGACTTGGCCTGACAACGATATTAAGAGAGGAGCCTGCCGGATCCCCTCCTGCTTCATGAGTGAACGCAGCGTGGCCACCAAAAGATCACCGCCGCTCTCGCCACCCTCAGCCGACGGCACCAAGTCCGCTAAGCCGTAATTCAACAATTTAGGCGCATTACCACCTTGAATGGAGAACTCGGCTAGCGCTATTTTGCTTGCCCCAACATTGAGAGCAAGAATTCGATTCGTTGAAAACACTACTGCACCACCTCATAATCGTCCGCATTAATGAGCGCGAACGGAGTCTTTGAACGATCCATCAAGCCCGTACGACGCGAGACCTGTGGTTTATCCAGCACATTAGCATCCTTCCACCACTCTTTGGTCGGATAACTGATAATTGATTCGCTCTGGGAGGCCAATACCGTCCCGTCTTTACCCACAATTTCAAGAGCCAAAGAGATGGGCTCCCCATAACGCTCAACCATGCTGGGCGGCAAGGCCACACTGCTCATGTGTTCCCCTTTAGGGACATTGATGTACCGAAGCGTCAATGTGTAATAACTGTACACGTCTTTGCCGTCGTCATCTTTGCCTTTGGTCATCACATGATAGGTAAACGAGAGCTCGTCCATCCACTTCATTGCCGTTGCATACTTGACTTCAAAGAGTGCCCATTCGCGAGGACGCTTGGAGACCTTGGGTTGCCCACCAGAGACAGTGGCATTAAATTCAGGTGTCCGCACCATCGCTGTCTTGTTTGGCGGTGGAAAGCGTTTAATCTCGACTTTGTCTTCGCCAGCCTTGCCGGGCTGACTTACTTTAGGCTGACCGATTGGAGACAACCTCGAGCCGGTGCCGGTCCTTAACTGGGCCAAGACAGGGTCAACCATCAACAGAGCGGCTAAGACAGTCGCACAAAAAACACACCCCTTAACGGATACCTTCATGACAACCTCCTGTCAACACAAACCACGCAGAAACTCTTGTTTCATTTAGTCGTTTAGTTTATAGAGAAGAGGTCTCAAATGCAACCCCTTTTTAGAAGAAAAACTCTTTCTTATAACCGCTCCCTATTTTGACTTTGCTTTCCGGGCGTTCATATAGGCGCTCAACAGCATGAGTCCGCCAAACACCAGCAAAAACAACCCCCACCAGAGGTTGATGTTGATGTCCAGCGAGCGTTTGTACATCTCCCCTGAGGCCTTCGTCACCCAGCCAAAAATGGCCAGCATCGCGCCCACCAGGGAGAACATAATTCCAATCGGCCAACAAATATCGAGTGTCATAGGTTAGTCCTTTCCGCTTTTTACCAGAAAATAATATTGAGAACAAGACACACGCCCAGAAGGGCCAGTGCCTGAATGCCGGGGCGCATGTACCAGGCTTCATCTGCCTGAGGAATCCGGGGTGTCATCGAATACACCAACCCCGTCAACTCTGCATCGGTCTTATTCTGCTTCGTGGCCAGCGAGAGCACCGTCGTCAGCGCCAAGCAGATCAGGAAGGCAAAAGAGGCCAGCCAGAAATTCTGGGCCATCTCGCTCGGAAACGACTGCACCACTCCTAAATAACCGCCCTTGACGCCTGGGGCATTGCCCGTAGCAAGAGTCAAAGCATGAAAGATCGCTGAGGTCGTAGTGCCCAGTAGCAATCCCCAGAAGGCGCCCGTTGCCGTCGTCCGTTTCCAGAACATGCCCAACAGGAAGGTCGCGAAGAGTGGCGCGTTGACAAAACCGAAGACCAGCTGAATCACGTCCATCGCATTATTGTACATGGCGGCAAAATAGGCACAGCCGATACTGATTAAGATGCCGGCCACCGTGGCAGCCTTCCCCATCCACATGTAGTGTGCATCGGACTTGCCTTTTCCAAGATAGGCTTGATAGAGATCGTAGGTCCAAATGGTGTTGAAGGCCGTGACGTTGCCCGCCATGCCCGACATGAAGGAGGCCAAGAGCGCCGTCAACGCCAGCCCGAGCAGCCCCGTAGGACAGTACCTCTTGATCAATGACAAGATCACGCCATCGTAATCGTTTTCCGCCACCGCATTCTGCACGCGAGCCTTGATGTCCGCATCGCTCAGATTGGGCGAGGCTTTGATGATATCTTCTACCTTGCCCGACATCATCTTGAGACCCGCCGCCTTGGCGATCTGCTGGACAGCCGCTTCGCCCGTGACGCCCGTGGCCGCAACCTGCTTGACTGCTGCAACGACATTGACATAAGCGGATTCAGCAATCACTTTCGGCGGCAACCGGTAGCCGTCCTTGGTGTCTTTGTTTGAAAATGCCAAGCCGGCGGCAATCATACCGGGCAGGATCACGAGAGCAGGGATCAGCATTTTAGGGATGGCACCGATAAGCGGCGTACGACGCGCGGCGCTCATATCTTTGGCTGCCATCGCGCGCTGAACCACGAGGAAGTTAGTACACCAGTACCCGAAGGCCAGCACAAATCCAAGGCCAAAGACCATGGCAAAGAGGTCGACACCCATTGGGTTGGCAGACGCTCCCTGTATCATCGGGCTCCAGGCACCTGTCCAGGCATCTGGCTGGAAGGCCTTGTCGCCAACCCCAATCGAGGCGGGATTCGTAGCCACTCCGGTTAGCAGTCCTTTAAGGACACTCCATCCGCCCACCTCCTTGAGTCCCAGATAGACGACCGGGGAGAAACCCAGCACGATCATGAAGAACTGCAGCACTTCCGTGTAAATGGCCGAGGTCAAGCCGCCCTTGAGCACGTACAGCAACACAACGCCCGAACAGATCCAAAGGCTCAGGTGATAATCCCAGCCGAGAAGGGATTGCAGAAGCTTGGCCAGGGCATTCATCGAGATGCCCGAGGCAAAGACAGTCATTATGGCAAACGTAATGGAGTTCAGGCAGCGTACACGGCCGTCAAAACGCATATTCAGGTATTCCGGCACCGAGCGAGCCTTTGACCCATAGTAAAATGGCATCATGAAGACAGAGAGGAAGGTCATGGCAAGAATGGCGCCAATCCAGTAGAAATGACAGGTCATCATGCCATACTTGGCACCGCTGGCCGCCATGCCGACCAATTCCAAGGCCCCTAAGTTTGCCGAGATAAAGGCCAACCCCGTGACCCAGGCAGGAATAGACCGCCCAGAAAGAAAGAAGTCGCTACTCGACTTCATATATTTTCGGAGCGCCTGGCCAATGCCCAAGACCGCGCCGACATAAATTAACATGATGCTATAATCCATCCATCCCAATGTTACACTCTGCATGCTTGTATTCCCTTCTTTAACTTCACTACTACCGAAAACTTCAACTTTTTCTGACAGGATTTACAGGATTTTGAGGATTATAATTCAAAACAGCAATCCTTTTAAATCCTGTTCATCCTGTCAAAGAACTCTGTGCTCTCTCTCTGCCTGTCCGCCGTAGCCTTGGCGTAGGCGGATGCCTCTGTGAGAAAAA
>CAYWNP010000021.1:0-23170 GCA_964459675.1 uncultured Akkermansia sp.
TCAGACTCGCGGCGCAGGCAGTGCCTGCAGACCGTCTGCTGGCTGAAACCGATTCGCCGGATCTCTTTCCTGTGGGAGGCAAGACGCTGCCGAACGATACGTCCGACAAGCCTGTGAACCATCCTGGCAATCTTCCACATGTTCTCGGAGCCCTCGCCACACTACGTAATCTCGCTCCCGAAATAGTCGTGGAGATGACAGACGAAAACGCCCAACGGTTGTTTAGATAATCACAAGACGTGGGACGCCGGACATGGGACATGGGGTGATGGTTATCACGTGTGTGACTCGGCGACGAATTCGACAAAATTTATTTGTAAACAAAATAGTCGAAATAGCGCATGAATATTTTTTTCGATTCATATTGACCCAGCAGGTTTCATTCATTACCCTAATGCCTGTTTTTTATCCCCCATCAGATTTTTTTTAGGACTAATTATATTATGAGCACACCCTTTACCCTTTTAGCGATTTCTGATCTACATTATACAGGACTGGCACGGCAAACACTCCAACCCGCCATGACACGCGGAGAGCTTGCTCGCATCCTCCTGAAGAAAGTTTTTCTCCGTCTTGAACATCTGAATGTCAAACCTGATCTTGTGGTGTTGCTCGGCGATCTCATTGCAGACGGAAAGGATCGTGAAGCGACGCATGATCTGCTCGCGCTCTATAGTGAGCTCACACGCACGGGACTTCCCTTCCTGGTCATTCCCGGCAATCACGACCGTGGCTGTGATCGCTTTAACGAAATCTTTGATGTTTCCCCAGGTCTCCACACCTTTGGAGACTACGGCTTCATTGTTTACGATGATACGTTTGAGGAATCACACACGACCCTTCGTTCAGAAAGCGCTCTCAAACTGACTGAGACGATCGCCAAGGAAAATCCTAAGCTTAACTTGATCGCGTTGCAACATGCCCCCATCTACCCGCCCATCAAATCACACTATCCCTATCGCCCCACAAACGCCACGGAGATCATGGAGTCGTTTCAAAAAAACGGAGTCGTCCTCTCCCTCAGTGGTCATTATCACAAAGGTCAGAGTCTACGTATCAACGAAGGTGTCTACTATCACACCGTGCCTTCCCTCGTTGAAGAACCCTACACACTCTCACTGATTACGTTGGAGGGACGAAAGGTCGAGGTTCAGGAACAGAGTCTCAAGCTCGCCTTCCCTAGCATTGTTGACCTGCATTGCCATACGGAACACGCCTACTGTGCAACCACGATAGACACCGCCACGGCTCTCTCCCTTGCCAAGACGCTCGGCGTCACGATGCAATGTGTCTCTGAACATGCCTTCCAGCTCTACTTTGAGAAAAAATATGCCATGAGCGGCAAGTGGCAGAAGGATACCCAGGAAGTCCAACGTGTCTGGGAGACCCCTTCACGCAACCGCATGGTGAACTATCGGCATTTTGCTGAGAAGCTCCGTTCTCCTTACACCAAAATCGGGCTGGAGGTGGATCTCTACGACAACGGCAAACTCCTGCTCGCGCCGGAAGATGCAGAGGAAGATCTCTGGGACTTCTTGATCGGCTCTATCCACTTCATCCACGACTTCATTCCGGGCAAGACGACGCAGGCCGAGGCCGAGAAGCTCTTCCTGAGGGATGTTGGACACCTCCTTCACCTGCCCATCAAAGTCCTCGCACACCCCTTCCGCTTCTTCACATGGAGTCATCTGGAAACCCCTAAGCATCTCTATCCCGTTGTAGCAGAAATGCTTGCGGATTCTGGTGTGGCGGCGGAGATCAATTTTCATGCCTATCAATCCGATGCAGATTTTATTCGCACTTGCATTGAGAAAAATGTTAAGATTGCGCTTGCTTCAGACGCTCATGCCATCCAGGAAGTCGGTGAGTTCATCCCGCATATTAACCTCTTGAAGCAAGCTGGGGTGACGCCGAAGATGTTTCCGGATGTACTATTTAGTTTCACATGAACTCGAAAACAGTAGCAAGTGACACGATTCGCCGTTTTGAAAATGCAGCGGATTACCGTAAGCGTTTTGTCATCAAAGAACAGATTGATAAGTACTTTCCGAACGGCAAACACTTCATTGATGAGACAGCTATACACGCCGCGCTGGATGTCTCAAAGCAGAAACGTGTCAATGATCCTGTCCGTATTCGAGAGATCCTAGCCAAGTCGCGCAGAATTGAGACCCTGCAACTGGACGAGACTGCTGACCTGCTTCAAGTAACGGACCCCGACTTACTGGCGGAAATGGGCGAAACTGCCCTGGCCATCAAAAAATCTGTCTACGATAATCGAATTGTCATGTTCGCACCGCTCTACATGAGCAACCTCTGTGTGAATCGTTGCACCTACTGCGGTTTCCGTTGTGAAAACGATCAGCAAAAGCGCAGAATGTTGTCCATGGATGAGGTCAAGCAGGAGATCGAAGTTCTCGCGGGCAAAATCGGCCACAAGCGCCTCATCGCCGTCTATGGCGAACATCCAGAGACCTCCACAGATTACATTGCTGAGACCATTCAGACCGCCTACCGACATATCGTCGATTCTCCCAAGGGAACGCCTGTGGGTATCCGCCGTGTCAACGTCAATGCAGCTCCCCTGCCGATTGAAGATTTACGGTTACTCAAAAAAGTGGGGATCGGAACGTTCCAAGTCTTCCAAGAGACTTACCATCGGGAGACCTACGAAAAACTTCATCCCGCAGGGACGGTCAAAGGGGATTACAACTGGCGGACAACCTGTTTTCACCGTGCGCTTGAAGCAGGGGTTGACGATGTCGGACTCGGCGTTCTCTATGGCCTCTATGATTGGCAGTTTGAAATGCTTGCAATCCAGAGCCACGCACTAGATCTGGAAAAACAGTTCGGGATTGGACCGCACACCATCTCCATGCCTCGCCTAGAACCAGCCAGTGGAACCGATCTGCCACAGACATCCCCCTATCTGATCAACGACGAGATCTTTAAACGAATCGTCATGATTACGCGTCTCTCTGTGCCCTATACCGGAATCATTGTTACTTGCCGTGAACGTCCTGAGTCGCGGAACGCCTGCATCCAGTATGGCATCACACAGATGGATGCCAGTAGCAATATCGCCATTAAGGGATATAGTGACTTTGCGAGCGAGCAGCACCAAGAGATGGATCGCCAACAATTTGTCCTCTCGGATACGCGCACCCTCGAACAGATGATCGCGTACTTAGGCAAGAAGGACATTATCACCTCGTTTTGCACGGCGGGCTATCGGTGCGGACGTACAGGTGGATGCATCATGGATGCGTTGAAGACCGGCAAAGAGGGTAAGTTCTGCAAAATCAATGCTGTACTCACCTTCCGCGAGTGGCTGGATGATTTCGCCTCTGCTGAAACAAAAGCACTCTGTGAGCCGGTCATCAATCGCGAGCTAGCGGAGATTGAGAAGAATCTTCCCCTCTTCTCTAAAACAGTGAAGGAACATTACGATCGCATTTGTAAAGGTGAGCGCGATCTCTTCTTCTAAATGACCATCCTGTTTCTAAAAATGCTCCCCCTGATCCTGATGTCCCTTGCAGGATATATGCTTTGCCGCATAAAGTGGGTGGATGCTGTTTTCAATCGGCAACTTTCAATGTTGCTGTTAAATCTCTTCTATCCCTGCCTGATCATCAGTTCAATCCTGCGGAACTTCACGCTGGAAAAACTGTTAGAGAACTGGATGATGCCACTGGGCACCATCTTCATCCTGACCACGGGATGGCTGGTCGGCTGGGTCACCCTCCCCCTAGTGAAGAGACAGCCGCTCTCGACCCAGCGCTGCTACCATTTCATCTGCATGATGAACAACTACTCGTTCCTGCCCATTTTGCTGGCCGCGTCGCTCTGGAACGAGAAAGCTGTCGCCTTGATCGCCCTCTCCGCACTCGGCTCGGAACTCTGCGTCTGGACACTGGGCATGAAAGCCATGACCGGGCAACCGCTTGAGCGCAAGTTTCTCCGCAATCTGGCCAGCATGCCGATGTTAGCTCTGGGAACCGCCTTCCTCTTGCTGGTCGTAAAGAGTTTTTGTGTGAGCCATCACTGGATGCCTGTTGCCGGCTCGACCATGGACGAACTGCTCTCGACAGTTCTGGAGACCTTATGGATGATGGGAAGTGTGACCGTACCCGCCTCTGCGCTCGTCTGCGGAATACGCATCGCCATGTTGCATCCGCATCATCTGGTGAGCCCGCTCATCCTCGGAACAACCTTCTTACGCCTCTTTGTCATTCCGGCGATTACGATCGCCGGACTCCTGCTCGTGCCCATGGATCCCGAAATGCGACGGGTATTGATCTTAATTGCGACCATGCCTGTGGCGATGGCGAGCGTCACCCTGGCGGAGGCATTTCAGAGTGATGCCGATTTTTCAGCAGCCGCCATTCTCTTCACACATGTCGCTTGTCTTGTGACGGTCCCACTCTGGCTCATGGTGACGCGAATATAAGCGCCTTATTCTTTCTGCGCTTCCACCAGAATATCTTGGAAGGGTGGACACCGGAACGCATACTGAGAAATATCGCTCTTTTGCGTCGATTTCATCAGGAGAAGACAATAACTCAATGCCTCTGCATCATTATGCGGTTTTCTGCTTAAATTGACCATTTCATCAGGAGTCAGATCAGTAAAGTTAATCTCTTGGCGGCGTCCGTTTGCTTCGAGCGTCACGCTTGTCTCCGTGACAGCACGCGGCACAACGATGCGGGATTTTCCGCGCCAGAGGAAGGAGATGGGTTGATCTTTTTTCGACTCCATGGACTGCGAAATAAAGGTCGCATACTCGGGTGCCCTTCGCAAAATGATCTTCATCTTTTCGCGCTTTAAAAACTTAGCTTCGTCTTTTTCAAAAGCTGCCTTCAAGGCGGAAAGGTCACCTGCCTTTACTGCAGAAACAAGAGCCTGCCGAAGTGAATCTGGCATCTCAATCGGCTCTTGCACAGGAGCCTCGACAGGCACCACCACAGGCGTGACCTCTGGTGCAGGCGTGGGCTTCGGCTTGGGCGGCGACACAACAGGAGACGCAACTGGAGGCGCAACTGGAGGTTGAACGACGGGGGGAACCTTTTTAACAACCACCTGAGTGGGAGGCGTAATGACAACATCCTTTTTCAAAGCCATTGCTTTTGAAATGCGCTCCAGCTCGGGTTGCCAGACACCACGATACCAGAAGAAACCGACAAACCAGCCCAGCAACAGAACGATCATGAATGCGGCAAACTGGTTTGCGCTTCGGCGAATCTCTCGATTATGCTCCTCTTCAAACTGTGTGAAATGCTGCCCCGTCGATTTCACCCTCACCTTCTGTCCCTTGGGTACTGACGTTACGACCGCTTCTTCCTCTTCCTCTTCAATACCCTCCATTGCATCCAGCAATGGCTTCGAGTTTATCGTGCTAAAGTACTGCTCTTCTGTCTTGATTCCTGCAGGTGCTTCACCCTGTGTTATCAAATGGATGTCCTGAAGGACTTCACGCCAGTCTGCATAGCGGTTGTTCGGATTTTTCATCAACAGGCGATGAACAAACCACGAAAAACCAATGGAGATCTTTTTATTGAGTTTATGCGGGGGCGGGACCTGTGAACGAATCTGCGCGCTGAGCGCATCAACAGCGGGGAGAGAGGCAAAGGGCGCATGCCCTGTCGCAAGCTGGTACATCAGCGCGCCAAAGGAGTACATATCCGCCTGCGTCGTGAGGTTTTTCACACCTTGCGCATACTCAGGCGCGATGAAACTTGGCGTCCCCACAATATTGCCACCGTCCAAGTCTGTTAAGTCTTGATTAGCTTTTATCGCCAATGAAAAGTCGGTTAACTTTGCAACACCGCGCTGATCAATCAGGACTGTATCGCCCTTCAGGTTACGATGGACAAGATGGTCTTTATGCCACAATTGCTCCAAACAGTGGGCCAAAGATGCGCCAATTTGAAGGATATGCTCCTCCGAGAGGCGACGCCCATCCGTCACTAACGAGCCAACCGTCGGTCCATCAACAAATTCCATCACAACATAATGGACTGCTGGCGTACTGACAATGTCAAAAACTGCTGCTACTGCATCGCTCTTTACCTTAGCAAAGATACGTGCAATCATGAGGAAATGCTCCAGCTCAACGGGATTCTGAGCAGCCTCCAGCTTTAATATCTGAAGGCAGACCACACGATCAAGCTCGAGCTGAGTTGCTTTCCAAACTTCGGTACGGAGTGTGTCGTCAATCTTTTCGATTAACTTAAAGCCATGTTGCTCAATGAGGTTTTTATCCATGCGCTACTCCCACCTTTTTATTGCAAAAAAGAATATCAGATTCTATCCATAATCTCAATACCTAACATTTCCAATTTTTGGACTTTTCATCCGCCCCCTATGGTGTTATAGTACGAAAAATTAATGGAATGGATGCTTGACCACAATCGCATCTATCACGTAAGGAGTTAACATGATGAACAAATTTGTACTGCTTGTAATACCCCTCTTAACTGTCGTTGCTGGCCACACGTTGGCTGTGCCACCCCTACACGATAATGGACTCAAAGGCGATGAGCAGTTTCGCCCCAAACTCTTTAAACAGTTTACAAACCTTGTGAATGTGCCTGACGGGATGACTCAGGACAGAGAGGGTAATTTTTATGTTGCCGGCCCCAACCTGGTTGATCAATCTTATCCAGGACTGATCATGAAATATGGCAAAAAGAGCAAGAAGTGGGAGATCTTTGTTGCTGCGGCCAACCACCCTGAAACTAAAAAAGGGTTTCCTATGGGACTCGAGTTTGGTGACGATGGAAACCTCTATTATGCGGATAATCAGTATTTTGTGGATAAAAACTACAAGTCACGCCTGATGCGTGTCGTCATTGATAAACAGGGTAACCCCGTCAAGATTGAGACCGTGGTCGAGAATGTGAAACTCACGAATGCCGTACGTTGCCGAGGTGACGCTGTCTTTTTCACCGATACCTTTTTTGACTTAGCTGACAAAAATGCGGGTGGCGTCTATCGCGTTCCTTTCGCCGCGTTTGAGAAGGGCCCAGTCAAATTATTAAACAAAGAAGAGGCGCAGAAAGATCCCTATTGCATTGGCATCACCTATTGCATCCCCCATCACCGCAAGGACATTGCCGCAACCGATGGCATGTGCTTCGATAAAAAGGGAAACATCTATACAGGAAACTTTGGCGATGGGAACTTCTACACACTGAAACTCCAGCCCGACGGGTCCTACACAAAACCGATCTCCCTCCTTCAGAAGCCGGCGGAACTGCCCTGCGTGGATGGCGTCAATTATTACGCGAAGAAGAACTGGGTCATCATTGCAGACTCCGAACGTAATGCAGTACTGTACTGGGACATTGACGCTGCCAAGCTGGGTCTCTTATGGATCAATGATGACACGGATGGTGCAGATGGCCTCTTGGATCAACCCTGCGAATGCATGGTCTGGAATGACCAACTGATCATTTCCAATTTTGATGTCACTTTCCCCGGACTTAAAAATTCGAAAAATGACCCCGTGCACACACTGAGCGTCATGAAGCTACCCTGAGAGGAATGACTGACTCCGTTTTTTAAAAAAGAGACGGACATTGCGTCCGTCTCTTCTGTTATCAAACCATCCACAAGCGAGTGAAACTGTATGAACCCCTTCCTGAACATTCCTACCTATCCTGACTTTCCCAAAATGACCCCTGAGCTCGCACGGGAGGCCTTCCAGCAGCTCATGCCAGAGATTCGGCAGAAGATTGATGCACTTGAGAAGGACCATCCCCTCACATGGGAAGGCTTTATGCAGCCCCTGCATGAAATCATGCTCCCGCTCAATAAAGCCTGGGAAATACTCTCGCACTTCTTGTCGGTCTGCAACAACGACGCCTGGCGAAAAGTACAGCAAGAACTCCAACCTCAAATCATCGCGCTCTCGCTCCGGGTCGGACAAAGTGAACGTCTGTATCGCTCTTACTGTGCCCTTCGCGAGGCGAATGCGAATAAACCTTCCCTCACTCCTGTCCGTCGTCGGATCCTCGACCAGGTTATTAAAGATGCCAAACTTGCGGGCGTCGGCCTTCCACCCGAAAAGCAGGCCCGCTTCAATGCGCTCCAGACTGACATTGCGCAGCTGGGGACGACCTTCAGGAACAATGATTTGGATGCCACAAAAGCTTTTTCGCTTATCTTGAAGACGCCAGAAGAGATCGCTGGGCTTCCCAGAACGCTCTTGGCTGCAACAGAGACGACACTAGAGGGGAATGTGAAAGCGTGGAAGATCACGCTTGAGGGGGCGGTCTATCTCCCCTTCATGATGCACAGTCAAAACCGAACTGCTCGCGAGAAGCTCTATCGTGCCTTCATTACACAAGCCTCCTCGGGACCCGCGGATAACACCCCTGTGCTCGAAAAGATCCTCTCACTGCGCCGGGAACTTGCAAACATCCTTGATTTCCCCACGTATGCCGACATGAGTATCTCCTCCAAGAGCGCAAAGACGGTCGCTGCCGTGGATGATCTGATTGAAAAGCTCTATCAGGCCGCTTCCCCCCAAGGGCGCAAAGAGATGGAAGCCCTTCAGGCATTCGCAGACAAGAAGGGTTTTATTGCCGCAACCACAGGTTCCGGGAACGATCGCAAGCTCCAACCATGGGACATTCATTTCCATGCCGAACGTCTGCGCGAGGAGAACTACGACCTTAATGAAGAGGAACTCAGCAAGTACTTCCCCTATCCCAATGTCCTGAATGGACTGTTTAACCTGGCACAGAGACTTTTTGGCATCCGGATCGTTGATGCCACCGGAGAAGTGCCGGTCTGGCATCCCGATGTCAAATTCTATCACGCACTCAACACGGACGGTACCTGTATCGCCAGTTTCTACTCGGATCCCTACACACGCCCGGAGACAAAGAACAGTGGCGCCTGGGCCAATGCCTTTGCGACACGTCGCAAAAAACCGGATGGGGCCCTTGAGTTGCCCCTCGCACTCATGGTGTGCAATCAGAGCAAGCCTGTGGGTGATAAGCCCACCCTCATGCGCTTCACAGAGATCAAAACCCTCTTCCATGAGTTCGGCCATGTGCTTCAGCATTTGCTGACGACCGTGGACGATCCTGAAGCCTCCGGCCTGAATGGCATTGAATGGGATGCAGTCGAGATTGCCAGTCAGTTCATGGAAAACTGGTGCTATAACAAAGCGACACTCACGGCGATGTCTTGCCATGTGGAGACTGGCAAGCCACTTCCCGATGACCTCTATCAGCGATTGCGCTCGGCTCAATACTACCGCGCTGCGACCGCCCTCCTTCGCCAGCTAAATCTTGCAGCGACCGATATCAACCTCTACGCACGCTATCCGAATCAGGAATGGAAGTCTGCACATGACGTCCATTTCTTCTCATTGAAAAAATATAGCCCTACCCCCTTCCTGCCTGAGGATCGGAATCTCTGTTCGTTTAGCCATATTTTCTCGGGTGGCTATGCTGCAGGCTACTACAGCTACAAATGGTCAGAGGTCATGTCCGCTGATGCCTTTGGGGCTTTTGAAGAGGCCGGGTTGGAGGATGAGGTCGCCATCCAGAAAACGGGCAAGCGTTATAAGGACACCTTCCTTGCCCTTGGCGGCGGAACCCATCCTTTGGAAGTCTTTCAACAATTTAGGGGACGTGCCCCAACCATCCATGCCTTGCTTCGAAACACGGGGCTTGCTCATGATTAGCAACAGGGACAACCGTTTATGATAAGTCTGCTACTCCCTCTTGTCTCATCACTCCTTTTTGGCGTTGCTGGAATTTCGCTCTTTTTCTTGCTCATGAACAGGTGCCTTCTCCTCCTGGAAGATAGCAAGATAAAGACGTTACTCATGTACTCGGCTGGACTCGTACTCGTAGGAGGAGGTTTTGTTTCGGGGTTCTATTTAAAACAACCCCTCTGGATACTACTCCCCTTGGTCATCTTCACTCTTCTGCTTCTGGGCGAGCTTCGCGAACTCTTCTTGCGTCACATCCATCGTGGGTCGCCCCCCATTCATACCCAGCCCCATCAGGTCCAAATCACCGCCCCCATCACGACCACAGATCTCATTGTTCATCACTACCAAGTTCCTCACGCAAAAGTAACGCGCCCCCTTCGTATTGTCCATATTACTGACATTCATGCGGACCAACGTTTTCCCAGAGACTACTACAAAAAAGCACTCGCAACCGCCGAGTCGTATAAGGCTGACATCGCTGTCTTTACTGGAGACTTTATCAGCCACATCCAAGCCCTCCCCTGCCTCGCTGATATTCTACGCCCGATTGCCACGACCGCCTCCTACGCCATACTCGGGAATCATGATTATTGGGTTGCGCCCGATGCGATCACCGAGTCCCTGCGCCAGGCCGGACTTCACGTATTAAAAAACGAGTCTCACATGCTGAAAATAGACGGTCAATCCCTTGCAGTGACAGGCTATGATTTTCCCTGGGGAACAAAAGAGGAGATAATTGCTCAACAACCTTCCAACCTATTGCATCTTGTATTGACCCACACCCCTGATAATATTTATCGTCTGGCTGAGTGTTCGGCTGATCTTGTCTTTGCTGGCCACTACCATGCAGGACAAGTGCGTCTTCCCTTCCGGGGTTCTTTCATCGTACCCTCGATCTATGGAAGCCGCTTCGATCACGGGCACTTTGTCGTCGGAAAGACCGACCTCTTTGTGGCCAGTGGCATCGGCGCCTCCTATCCGCCAGTGCGCATCTACTGCCAACCCGATATTTTCGTGGTCGACATCGTTCCGGCCCAATAATTTCTTTTATTAATAATTCCTGTTGACCTCATCGCTCTAATTTGGTAACGTACTACTGAATTAAAAAACAAAAGGAGAAAACATGAATAACTTCTTATCTATCTCAGAAGCAACGAATATCGCGATCCATCTCTGCGCCCGTCTTGCAACGCCAGGCCCGAAATACTATTCCTCACGAAAAATAGCAGAGGAATATGACTTCTCGCTCAATCATCTCGCAAAGGTGGTGGGAAAGCTGGTGAAGGCTGGAATTCTTGAAAGTTCTCGTGGCAAGGTGGGTGGCATCAGGCTTGGCAAACCTCTAGACCAGATCAACGTAGCCGAGCTGAACGCCGTGGTGACCGAGTTGGATGACAATCCCTGTCTCCTGAGTCGCCACATCTGTACCGGTGGCAAATGCACCTTTGGCCGCTGGTTAAGTCTCGAAAACAAGAAAATCGAAGAGAGCCTCCGAAACGCAACTATCAAAGAGATTGTTGAGTCCCTCGGACAGGCTTAATCCTAAGGAGAAATTCATGAAACGCAAGATCATCGAGATTGATAAAGAAAAATGTAATGGCTGCGGCCTCTGCATCACTGCCTGCCATGAAGGAGCTCTTCAGCTCATCAATGGTAAGGCCCAGCTTGTATCAGACGTCTACTGCGACGGCCTCGGCGCTTGTCTCCCGGAGTGCCCTACCGATGCCATCAAGATTGTCGAACGCGAAGCTGTCGAATTTTCAGAAGAGGCTGTAGAAAAAATGAAGAAAGAAAAGGAGAGCAAAATGGAGAAAACTGATCGTCTCCCCTGCGGGTGTCCTGGAACGATGGCGAAAGCGCTGAACGTTTCTGTCTCATCCCCTACCCCCACCGAAACCACAGCCTCCAGCCACGCTGTCTCCCAGCTCAGAAACTGGCCCGTGCAAATAAAGCTGGTTCCTGTCTCAGCCCCTTACCTGAAGGGAGCCTCGCTTCTGATCGCGGCAGACTGCTCCGCTTATGCGTATGCAGGACTTCACGATAAATTCATGCGTGGTAAAATCACCTTGATCGGCTGCCCGAAGCTGGACGAAGGGGATTACACCGAGAAGCTGACCGCGATTTTAAAGCAGAATGACATCCAAAAAATGACCGTCATCCGTATGGAAGTACCCTGCTGCGCAGGAATCGCGCATGCTGCTAAGCAAGCGCTGATCAACTCCGGGAAGATAATTCCCTGGAGTGTCATTACGATCTCAACAGATGGACAAATCATTGACGAATAACAACCCAAAAAAAGGAGTAAGAGTATGAGTGATAATATGTTCTGTTTTCAATGCGAGCAAACAGCCGGAGGAAAGGGCTGTACCGTAAGTGGCGTCTGCGGGAAGAAGCCGTCAAGCGCAGGTCTTCAAGACGAAATCACTGCAGGGCTCGTGATCCTGGCACGTGCGTTAGAAGGTAAACCAGCCTGCCCAGGCTGTGAGTCGCTCTTCATGGATGCGCTCTTTATGACCGTCACCAATGTCAACTTTGATGATACGGACTTGAAAGCGATGAGCGAACGCGTCCAAAGCGCTGTCGCCAAGGCCGGTGGTGCACCCGCCTTCGCACCTGCTGAACTCTTCCATGGGGACCAGGATGTGGTCTCCCTGCGCTCGACCCTCCTTTTCGGGTTGCGCGGTATGGCGGCCTACGCCCACCACGCACGTATTCTCGGCAAGACCGACCCGGAAGTCTCCGGTTGGTTCCAGAAGGGCATGAAGGCGCTGGGCGACAACAACACCGTGGATACGTGGCTCGGACTCATCCTCGGCCTCGGCACCATCAACCTGAAGTGTATGGGAATGCTCGATGCGGCCAATACCGGAACCTACGGAACCCCCACGCCGACGCCTGTCTCGACATCCAGGGAGAAGGGTCCCTTCGTCGTCATCACGGGACACGATCTGCATGACTTGAAGATGCTGCTCGAACAGACCGAGGGCAAGGGTGTCAATGTCTACACACATGGCGAGATGCTGCCGGGTCACGCGTATCCTGAGCTGAAGAAGTATCCTCAACTCAAGGGCAACTTCGGCACCGCTTGGCAAAACCAGCAGAAGGAGTTCGACAACCTCCCGGGCGTCGTCCTCTACACCACGAACTGCATCATGCCCCCTCGCCCCTCCTATGTCGGGAACCTCTACACCACAGCGGAAGTCGGCTGGCCTGGCGTCACGCACATTGCGGCGGATCCGAAGGGTCACAAGGACTTCTCCGCCATGATCGCTCATGCGATTAAACTGGGTGGTTTCCAGGAAGAGGTCAAGGGTGAACCCCTTCTGACCGGCTTTATGCACGGCGCAGTTCTCGGTGTGGCAGACAAGGTGGTCGAGGCTGTCAAGGCTGGTGCGATCAAGCACTTCTTCCTCGTGGGCGGTTGCGACGGCGCGAAGCTCGGCCGCGACTACTACACGGAGTTCGTGGAGAAGGCCCCGAAAGACACCGTCATCCTGACGCTGGCTTGCGGCAAGTATCGCTTCAACCATCTCCAGGCAAAGCTGGGGGATATCGGCGGTATTCCTCGCCTCCTCGACATGGGACAGTGTAACGACGCCTACTCCGCCATTCAAGTGGCCGTGGCTTTGGCGAACGCCTTTAAGTGCGGTGTCAACGATCTGCCTCTGACGATGGTGCTCTCGTGGTATGAGCAGAAGGCGGTCTGCATCTTGCTGACCCTCCTCGCGCTCGGGATCAAGAACATCTACATCGGGCCGAGCCTGCCTGCCTTCTTGTCACCGACCGTCCTTGGCGTTTTGGTGGAGAAGTTTGGCCTCAAGCCAATCACAACTGCAGATGCAGACTTGAAAACGATACTGGGAAAGTGATATAGTATTTCCACGTGAACAAGTCCACGCCCTGAATTCCGTCAACAGAGAACAGGAAACGTGGACTTGTAAACTGGTTTATTGGAATGATGGAACAGAAGTATGACAAGGAGAACCCAATGACAAAGTATGTCTGCTCAGTATGTGGGTATGTTTACGACGGAGAGGTTCCGTTTGATCAACTCCCTGAAGATTATGCCTGCCCGCTTTGCGGTGTTGGCAAAGATCAGTTTGACGTTGTAACAGAATAAGAGATGGAGGTTTTAGTTATGCACAAATTTTTTATCTGCAAACATTGTGGAAATCTCGTAGGTCTTGTGCTGAACAAGGGCGTCCCCTTGATCTGCTGTGGCGAGAAGATGACGGAGTTGATTCCGAACACGGTTGAGGCCAGCAAGGAGAAACATCTTCCGGTGATCACCAAAACGGGGAACACCGTCAAGGTTTCTGTTGGCTCCATCCCTCATCCCATGGAGGTAGCTCATTACATTGGGTTCATCTATCTGGAAACTAAGAATGGTGGCCAGCGGAAAACCTTGGAGGTTGGTAGCGCACCTGAGGCAACATTTGCCATCGTTGATGACGAGGCCGTTGCCGCATATGCCTACTGCAATCTGCATGGAATGTGGAAAACCCAAATCTAACAAAAGGAGATTTTATTATGATCAGCAAGACAATGACAGAAGCAATCAACAAACAAATCAACCGCGAATTCTTTTCAGCCTATCTCTATCTCGCCATGGCGAATGACGCGACAGACAAAGGCTTCAAGGGTGTAGCGAATTGGTTTAATGTACAGTTCAAGGAAGAACAGAGCCATGCGTTGAAATTCGCGCACTACCTGCAGGAGCAGAATGCGAAGGTCACGTTGAGCACCATCGACCAGCCTACGCTGGTGTGGGCGGACGTAACCACCATGTTCAAAGAGGCCCTCTCCCATGAGAAGAAGGTGACAGCTTGGATCAACGAAATCGCTGACCTCGCACTCACCGAGAAGGACCATGCCACACAGAACATGCTGAAATGGTTCATCGACGAACAGATCGAAGAAGAAGGCAACGTCACCGACATCCTCTGGATGTTGGATATGTGCGGAACCTCCAAGAGCGCGCTCTACTTGGCAGACAAGAAGCTTGCTAAGCGGGGTAGCGAATAACAATCGCTGATGACACAACAAGAGGGCTGCCAGAAAAGCTGGCACGCCCTCTTTTTTATTTTCGCGTTAACGAAACAGCAGGATCGAGAGAGTGACGAGCGTCATCGCTTCAGAAAGCTCTGAGAGGGCGCCGAGGGTATCTCCTGTGAACCCATTGATCTTGCGTTGGCAGAGTCCCAAGAAAACAATCGTGAGTCCGATCACCGCTCCAATCACCACTAAGCCAGTCCATTGAAGCATGCACCACCCTGCAACGGCCAAAATAGCCACGGCCCAGAGTACCTCCCAGAAGGAACGTCCCTGTTTAAAGAGCTTTCCCATGCCCTCCTCACGTGCGGAGGGCAGGATGACCAACATCAGCACCATGGCGCAGCGGCCAGCCAAGGGCGCCAGAAAGAGGGCCTTTGCCACCATCAACGGCGGCAGGGAACCCAGAGCGGCCACCTTCAAGGCCAGCACCCCCATCAAAGTCACACAGCCATACGCACCGATGCGCGCATCCTGCATGATCGCCAGGATACGCTCGCGCTGCCGATGACTGAAGAAACCGTCCCCGGTATCGGCGAGCCCATCCAGGTGCAATCCCCCATGAGCAACTGCGAGCAGAAGGGTATAGACCACTGCGGCGACCGCCGGAGGAAGGTAGGATGCCGAGAGATAGGCCAGTCCCCCTACTACCCCACCAATAGCCAAGCCAACCAGTGGAAAGAGCGGCACACTGCGCGGCAGGTCATCTTCCGTCTGCCGACACCATGTCGGCAACGGAAGAATCGTCAGGAACCCGAATGCTGCCCAAAGCCTTCCGAACATATCATTCTCCTGTCTTTTCTGAAACCATCGCCTCTTCAAAGGTTTTTACTTTTGTCAAAACAGCAACCGAGGCTTCAATCAGATTCATCGCCAACGCGGCCCCGGTTCCCTCTCCCAATCTAAAATCCAAATCCATCAACGGCTTCTTGCCCAGTCGCTCCAGAGCGATAATATGTCCGCGTTCGACACTCTTGTGCGCGGCAAACATATACTCCACAGCAGTTGGACAAAGCGATTGCGCAATGAGTGCTCCAGCGGTTGTAATAAGACCGTCAATCATCACGGGTTTCTGCAGCGACGCCGCTCCCAGAATGACCCCTGCAATGCCGCCGATTTCAAAGCCCCCCACTTTTGAAAGCACATCCAGACCATCTGTCGGGTCCACGGCATTGACACGAAGGGCCTTTTCAATCACCTGAACCTTGTGTTCCCGCTCCGCATCGTTCAACCCCGTCCCAGTCCCTGTGACCTCCCAGACTGGACGCCCCGTCAGTGCAGCAATGATTGCAGAACTTGGTGTCGTATTACCAATGCCCATCTCGCCGACACCCAGCACGGAACAGCCCTTCTCAAGAATCAATTGGCGAGCGATCTGAATTCCCGCTTCAATCGACTGGATCGCCTGCTCGCGTGACATGGCCGGACCCTTGGCGATGTTGGCCGTACCTTTCGCGACAGGGTGCGAGAGGATTGCGCCCGCTTTCGCCATCTCGTCAAGGCCTTGAATGACACCCATATCAACGACCACCACGTCGACTCCAGCTTGAGCGGCCAAGGCATTGATGCCTGCGCCCTTCCCAACAAAATTCGCCACCATCTGCCATGTCACATCCTGCGGATACTTGCTGACCCCCTCAGCCACGACCCCATGGTCGCCCGCCATCACCACAATCGCCTTGCGCTTCACATCGGGCGTGATCGTACCCGTCTGACCCGCAAGGTCAAGAGCCATATCCATCAGACGACCTAACGCCCAGTGCGGCATGGTCAATTGATCCAACCGCGCCTTGGCCCCTGCCCGCGCAGTTGCATCTTGAGGTTTAATCCCTTTGATTGTCTCTTGTAATAAACTCATTTTTCCCTTTCAAAATTCAGCCATACATGCCATTCCCGTTATTCAGCCATCACCCTTTAATTTTTATCGGTATTCCGCTAACCATAAAATAAACTTCATCGGCAGCCGCTGCCATCACTTGATTGCAACGTCCAGCCAAATCACGAAACCGCCGCGACAGCGCCTCGCCAGGTACGATTCCGAGTCCGACTTCATTCGTGACAAAAACAACGGTACCTGAATGGTTTCGAGCCTCTGCAGCGAGCTGCTCCGTCGTTTGAGTGATAGCCTCTTCGGCCAAAATCGCCCCCCTCTTCTCAGCCACATACATCTGGTTATTGACCCAGAGCGTCAGGCAATCGCAGAGGATGACCTGATAAGACGAATGGATCCGAAGTGACTGAACGAGATTGAGCTGTTCCTCGAAGGTCTCCCACTGACGCGAGGCGCGCTCGGCGCGATGACGAGCAATGCGCTCGACCATTTCAGAATCTAAGACAGGCGCGGTCGCAAGGAAGAGTCTCTTTTGACCCACCGACTCTGCGAGCTGAAGTGCAAAATCGCTCTTGCCGCTTCTACACCCGCCTGTCACCATAATAATCTTACCCATGTGCGTTCAATCCTTTCAAGACAGCAAAACCCTCAGAAAAAGTAAGAGTCGTCAACGAGCCCAGATCAATCTGAAAGCTTCTGTGTTTTTCGGGAGGGAGTCCCAAATAATGACAAAGCAGATACCGGATCACCCCGCCATGCGTGACAACAGCCACTGTTTTTTCCTCGCCTGCCAGTAACCGGTCGCCAGCCTGACAGACGCGTTGCCAAAAGCCTTCTAAAGACTCTCCTTCAGGGAAAGCAAAATCACGACGTCCCGAGGCCCACTCAGTGACAAGCTCCGGGGATAGCGCTTGAATCTCATCAAAGGAGAGCCCCTCCCATTTTCCAAAATCAATCTCCTGGAGTTCGGGCAGGACGACGACCTGTCGCGAAGGGTTCTGGTCCAAGAGCGGTCGCAGGGTCTCACGTGCACGCAAGGCAGGACTGCTGTAGACCATCTCAAGAGGCAGGCGTTCCAGTTGACCACAGACCGCTTTCGCCTGCTCTACCCCCTGCTCTGTTAAGGGCGTATCGGTTCTTCCGATATAACGCTCCTCTGCATACTGGGAACGTCCATGACGTATTAAAACGAGTTCCTTCATAACCTGCTATGCTTTATTCTGCTTAGCGCGTTCCTCATTAAACTTTGTTTGCATCCGCTGAGAATGCTCCCTAGTCTGTTCCCTTAAATTATTAAATGTCTCCTGAACACTAGCCAAGTCTGATTTGTAAACCGTATAATATTCCTTTTCAAGTAAGGCCGACTCAATGTCTAACGAGAGCACTAATGCACGCAGGGGAGTGATCCCCTTTTTTAAAACATCCTCGCGCAACTTCTGCAAATAATCCATGGAGGTACGAATTCCTGCGACATTAAAACGCTCGCGACTCAAGGTGCCCCCTCCAAGCGCCAGCCTGTTTTTCAAACCTCGCAACCAAGAGGCGTGTAACTGCTCCTCGTGCGAGATAGTCATCCAGAACTCCTGCCATTCGGGAAGCGCCACAGATAAGGCCTGGTAGAGTTCAGAAACCTTTTCCTCATATGCCGCCATCATATCCAGCAAATCATTATTCGACTCCATAAGCAGCCTCCGGTTTTTCAAGTAACGCCCTAAAGATTAATTCCTATTATGAGGATATACTCAGAAAGAGTCAACCGATTTTACCACTCGCACGCGTTTCGAGTTACCCCTTAAATATGCTCCCAATATCCCATGATTCCAATATTCCAGCTTGACGTTGTTATATTTTAACATTTTCAAAGATTACACTTGCCTAAGTTGGGGCACCTTTGATATTGTATGGGTTCTTCGTGCGCCTCTAGCTCAATTGGATAGAGCATCTGACTACGGATCAGAAGGTTGCAGGTTCAACTCCTGCGAGGCGCGCCATGATTCCAGATTGCGGGATGGAGCAGCCTGGTAGCTCGTCAGGCTCATAACCTGAAGGTCGTTGGTTCAAATCCAGCTCCCGCTACCATTTTGAGGTGCCGGAACATGCAAATGTTCCGGCACTCCTTATTTATGCCAAGTGTCTTCTTGCCAAAAAATGTAGCCGTTATGGTAAAACATTGGCAAAACAAATACACTTTCCCTCTCAAGCGCAAAGACATATCATAAAAAAATGAGAAAAATACTCCTGACAGCGTTTGAGTCTTTTGGCGGTGAGACGATCAACCCCTCCCAGGAAGTGGTGCGGACCCTCTGTCGCATGCCGTTTGACGGTCTTCAGATCGAAGGGTGTGAATTGCCGGTTGAGCGCTTCAAGGCGATTGAACGTGCGCTCGAACGGATCAGGCATTTCGAGCCGGAGGTCGTCATCATGCTGGGCGAAGCTGGCGGACGTTCCTGCATCACACCCGAACGTATGGCTGTGAACATGGATGACTTCCGCATACCCGACAATGCTGGCGATCAGCCCATAAGGGACACCATCGTAGTGGGTGGTCCCATGGAATACTTTTCAACCCTGCCCGTGGACGACATCGTCGAACATCTGACACAGGCGCATATTCATACTGCGCTCTCAACTGATGCGGGACGTTATCTCTGCAACCGGCTCTTCTATTGCGTGATGAATATGATTGCCACCGAAGAGTTGCCCATGTGCGCCGGCTTCATCCATCTGCCCTATCTGCCGGAGCAGGTCATCAACAAAAAACCTGAGACCCCCAGCATGCCACTCGAAACAATGGTTCATGCGCTCACGCTGATCATGGATCGCGTTATACCCACAACCTATTTGCCGAACAATTGAACTGAGGAAACTGATGGACTATTCTTATATCGGAGAGATTGCGGCACTGGCAACAGCCTTTCTCTGGATGCTGAGTTCGTTGTGCTGGACTTCGGCTGGCGAACGAATCGGATCACTGGCGGTTAACGTGATACGCCTCTTGGTGGCATTACCCATGGTGATGGCGTACCTCTGGCTGACGGAGGGTGTGGTCGCGCCGTTTTCCGCATCGGTGAACACATGGTTTTATCTCTCGCTCTCTGGCGCACTTGGCTTTTTTGTCTGCGATCTCTTACTATTCCAGTCATTCCTCCTGATCGGTCCGCGGCTCGGGATGCTGATCCTCTCACTGGCCCCACCGATGACGGCGTTGATCGGAAGGTTTTTCCTCGAGGAACATCTCACCCTCCTCAACTGGCTGGGCATGGCTCTGACGATCGCCGGGGTTGCCTGGGTCGTACTAAAGTCATCTGCGCAGGAGGGAACAGGGTGCCGTTATGTGTTTACCCTGCGCGGCGGGATATTGGCGCTGCTCGCAGCAGCCTCGCAGGCTATTGCCATGGTGGTAGCCAAGATGGGATTAAAGGAAAACATCTCCGCGATTGCTGCCACGGAAATACGGCTGATTACCGGACTGGGCTGTTTTCTCCTCTTGCTGCTGATTCTGCGGCGGTTTCCGATGCTGTTTAAGGCGGCTAAAGATCGCCGCGCACTCGGGATTATTGTGTTTGGCGCGCTTGTTGGACCCGTCGTGGGCGTGGCGATGTTGATGGTGGCCATCAGCCACATTCAAACGGGGTTAGCCCAAACCTTCCTGGCTCTCTCGCCCGTGCTGATTATTCCGTTCATGCGGCTACTCTACAAGGAGCGCATCACGGTTCATGCCGTGGCCGGCGCCCTGCTGGCTTTCGTCGGCATTGCTTTATTGTTTGTGAAATAGGCGGGGATCTCCTAGAGCATTAATTTTTCTGATACATGCTCTAGTATTTTTGCAACAGATCCAGCATCTTGCGGTCTAACTGATGACCATGGAACTCCTCGTAGTGAACATCCTTACGTTCGCTGTCCAGAATCCCGAAGGAGCCCTTGAAGTTCCAGAGCGCCCAACTCAACTTACGTTCTTTCCAAATCGTCAGATAATCTTCCATGAGGGCAAGCGTGATCTCATGCGGGGTGTAGTGATGCACGCCAAACTCACCGACCATCACATAGATACCGGCATCAAAGGCTGGCTGCCACGGTGCCAGCGCACTCTGTTTCAACGCTTCCGTGCCGGACAGCACGCCCGTGCGTGTTTGAAACCCTTGCGTAGGCTTGAAGCCGACGAAGTGAAATGATGAATTGGTTTTGCCCCACGCGTTTTCAAAAGGCAATTCAGCCATTTTGTTGTCTGCTGTTGTCAACGTGACTTTTCTGAATCCTGCCCAGTCACCTGAAGCAATGGAGAGTGAAAGCCGTTTCACAGGTGCCGGAAGCGTCACTGAATAACTCCCCGTAAATCGTCCCTGCGAGATGTTCCACTCTTTCTTAAACACGACATTTGTCCAGCCGGGACCCTTTTGCGGGTTCAGCGTGTAGTCAGAGAGCGTCTTTCCATCCGCCTCAACCCGCACCACAACCTTACCGGAGACATCATGCGGGAAAACCTCCAGCCTGCCTGCTGGCAGATCTTCGATCACGAGGGGCACGTTCAGTGGCTTCTTACCTTCCCCATACAGCGGACTGACGGCCATGGGCACAGGCGGCCACATCGGCGGCTCGCGCGGTGTTCCCACCCAGCTTGCCATGTAATGCGTGACAGACATGGGCTTGTAGCCCCGCGTTGCCTGGCCGATCCCCAACTTAAAGAGAGACTCTGCTGGACGGCCACCCCAGGAGATACCATCTGCGATGATAAAGCGTTTTGGATCCTCCTGGCGTATGGCTCGGACGAGTGCGGTTGCCACACGCTCATAGTCGGCTTCACTCACTTCTGCTGGTTCATTAAAGAGATTGAAACTCAGCTCTGTAGAGGGGATGCCTTTGTAGCGCTTGGCAAAAAAGGCCCAGTGCTTGGCACAGACGCGTAAAGCCTCTTCATCCTTGAAAAGATTCCTCTTTTCCGGTGGCTTCGCAACGGTATACCCTGGCGCACGATGGAATGCGAGCTGAACATGGATGCCATACTGCTTTCCCCAGGCGACAGCCTGATCAATCGGTTTAATCTTCTCTTCGTCAATCTGATCCCAGTCCCCGTCCTTCATCCAGAAACGATAATCCAGCGGCAAACGGACAAAATTAAACCCGAGGTCACGAATCATCTGGAAATCCTCTTCTTCAAAATATCCAGGGTTCGCTCCTTTGATAAACATGCCCAGCAGATTAAATCCGCGCCAGCGCACCGTCGGCCGATTGTCTGCAATGGGTTGCACAGCTGCTGCACAATGCACGTGCAATGCCAGTAATGACACACCAAGTAATAATCCGACACCATAAGTTTTCATAAGGACTCCTAAATGGCCGCATACGAACAAACCCAGCTTGCTATGTCTTTAGAAAAATTCTATTGCAAAACCTTATGCGATCGTATATTCCATAACACTCTGGAAGTTCGTCACCAAAATATACTTTTCAGCCTGGACCTTGATCAACGCGCAGTTGGGTGCTGTAACAAACTCTTTTAAGGATGGATGCTTTTTTAGATAGCGTGCAGTCACTTCACCCTTGGAATCCGGGCCGACCTCTGTGGCTGCTCCTAAAACTGTCAATGCCTGTGCCTCAAGAAGATCATTGGCTTGATTGGTCTGGTTATTGACCAGAAGCGACACCCGAGGCGAGGCAAAGAGATTCCTGAACTTCTGTGTCTCGCGGATGGTTGGAAAATAAATACTTTTGGCATCCTCGGAGACAACATAACTAACCAAGGAACAATAGGGATAGTCCTTCCCCTGCGTGGCCAGCACCCCAAAGAGCTGTGCCTGCAACAGTGTTTTAATTTGAGCCAATAACGTTTCTTTTGATTCCATAATCAATACTCCTTTATCCTCCGAAGCGGAGCTTCAGGACATACGTTTCCCACTCTTTTTTGAATTCGTCCATATCCTTTTTGCCCAACACGGACTGCAAGGTCTTATATCCTGTCGGGTCTTCGACACGGGCGGCAAAGAAGGCATGATAAAATTTTGTCAAAAGCCCTTTTTCCTGAAGATAATAGCAGAGATAACGGGCCTGCGCATAGTTGGTGCCGCGATCTTTGTTGTAGAATTCATCAGTCGTCGTGGAGGTCAGATCCTTGAAAGAGGGAACTTCCTTTTTTTGAATCGCCTCTTGGAGACCGGCGAGACGCCAGTTGGTCAGGCCGATAATCTCATCTCCCTTGCCCTGCGACTGTTCGTAGAGGGACCCCATCCCCTCATTGAGCCAGGAGGGGCAGTCCGGAAAGTTTGTATCCATGAACGGATGGACGATCTCATGCACAAGGGTGCCGCCGCCGGTACCGATGTTCATAATAAGCGCATTGTGTTCAGATGAGCTGTAGCCGTAGGGCGTATCCGGTTTATCTGAAAAGATCTCCCAGGTGTATTTTTCATAGCTGGCTTTATCTTTAAAGAGCCAGACATCAATGATATTCTCCGGGTCCTTCTTGAAAAACATCTTCTTCAACCGGGCAGTCGCCCACTTGACAGTCTGTTCAGCACGCATGGCGACGATTGGAGCGGGCTCATCGCCGAGCACGATAA
>CAYWNP010000021.1:23270-26891 GCA_964459675.1 uncultured Akkermansia sp.
GTCTGTTCAGCACGCATGGCGACGATTGGAGCGGGCTCATCGCCGAGCACGATAAAAGGCTTTTGAATAATCATCGTGAACGCCTTGCTCGGGATCCGCTCTTTAAGCTTCATGATGTGTTGCGCATAGTCCGCATCGGTGAACCCCTCTTGACGTTTCGACACTTTGATCTTGCCGGCCTTGAGTTCCATGCGGATGACGCTCCAGTTCCTGGCGTCATACTTGAGCGGCCAGAGATTCAGAAAAACATCGAGTTTCATACGGCGATAGCCAGCGTCAGCTTCAGCGGGCTCATGATAGATGATCTCGTTATTCTCTGCGTCATAGCCGAGAATAAGCCGGAAATGCTCTGTCGCCGTGTTTGTCGTACCCGTGCGCATGCAGATGATGGAGGGAACTCCCTTCAGAAGCGCGGCATGAAGTTTTGCCCATTCCAACTTGATTGCAGAGACTGAATCCGCAGGAACATTGGCACAGACCACTCCGGTTTCAAACCCAACCGAGAGGAGGGCACGGTTAAGTTCAGCAGTATAACAACCGCGTCCTTGGATGGGGTTTAACCCAGAAAGGTTGTAGATCTCATCCTGAGAGATCGTATAACCTAGCTTTTTGAGAAACATCTCAGCACAAGCCTCACCGCAAAAATCAGGTTTTTGTTGAACATGCGGCACCTTTTCAATACAAACGGAGGCATTCGTGACAGCGGAACGCACGCTTGTTGCTGCGACGAGCGACAGGAGCAATAGGGTAATAACCATTTTCATAAGCTTGTTTAGTATAGACGACCCGCCATCCCATTGTCCAACGGTTTTCATCTGGAACAGAGGTGAAAAAGGAGAAACAACCCAAATTTGCCCTTTTACTCCGCGGTCACTTTTAGTATGATTAGCGCCTTTTAATTGACGAAAAGCTTTTAAGCTGGCCGATGGCTCATGAGGAGGAACACGCGTATGGATAAGAAAGGTACCTGGTTGACCTACAGACCCGACATTAAGATTTTAGACTGCACGATCCGCGATGGTGGATTGATGACGGACTGCCATTTTGACGATTCCTTCGTCAAAGGGGTCTATCAGGCATGCGTGGATGCCGGGGTGGACTACATGGAAATCGGCTACAAGAGCTCGAAGAAAATTTTTGCGCGTCCTCAATACGGCGACTGGAAGTTCTGTGATGAGGATATGATCCGTCGTATTGTGGGAGACAATCCCTCCTCGCTGAAGATCGCCGTTATGGCTGATGCTGACCGTTGTGACTACAACACCGACTTCAGTGCGAAAAAGGATAGCGTCATTGACCTCGTCCGAGTGGCGACCTATATTCACCAAATTCCGCTGGCACTAGACATGATTAAGGCTTTTAACGATAAGGGGTATGAAACCACCGTCAACCTCATGGCGGTATCCGTGGTCAATGATGGCGAGTTGAACGAGGCGCTTGAGATTCTTTGCAAGAGCGAAGTGCAGACTATCTATTTGGTGGACAGCTACGGCTCGCTCTATGGCGAAGAAGTGCAGGCACTCACCCGTAAGTATCGTGGTTATGCAGAGGCTGGCGGCAAGCAAGTGGGCATCCACACCCACAACAACCAGCAGCTCGCATATGCCAATACGATTGAAGCGTTAATTCTTGGCGCCAGCTTCCTGGACTGCACCATCGGCGGTTTAGGCCGTGGCGCGGGCAACTGCCCCACGGAACTTCTGCTCGGTTTCCTGAAGAATCCGCGTTACCATGTACGTCCGATTTTGAAATGCCTGCAGGAACAGATCGTGCCGCTTCGCAAGACGGTACAGTGGGGTTATGATATCCCCTACATGCTGACGGGCCAGCTCAACCAACATCCGCGCACAGCTATGGACTTTCTTGATGGCAACACGCCGACGGATTACCTCACGTTCTACGATCAGGTCATCCAGTAGTCCGGGGGTCAGAGGGCAGAAGGCAGAAGTCGGAGATCAGTTGTCACAGGCTATGGCGAAGGCGGACTCCAATTTGTTAAGCATGGCCTGTTCAGCATCGGAGATCCGTCCAAAGCCGAGGAATCCACCGGCTGCTTCGGCTATACCACGGGCATCAGCCATCACATCCTCTTTGAGCGTTTGCCGCTCATCCCGCGTCAGCTGTGCACTCAGCGCCTGAATATAAAGCTCCCAGGCTGTAAAGAGTTCAGGGGAGGGCTTGTTATTAATCCACGCCTGAAGGATATCAGGGTCCACCTGACACGTATGCATTCCGGGTTTATGCACGGAATTTAAGAGGATATCCCTTTCGTTATTCTGGAGTTCGCCATCCGCCCATGCTATTTCGATCAAGGGGATCATCAATAACGTTGTGAGGATATCCGGGCGGATATCCAGATCAATGAGTTTTTGAAGGACGGCATCATCCGTGATTCCGGATACTGCTGAGAGATTTTCCTTGGTTTCCTGCATCAGCTCAAGTTTCTTTCGAGCTTCAGCAAGTTTCTTCTCTCGCTCTAAGAAAAAGAGATCTTCCATATTCCTGGCCAATAGTGTTTGAAACATCGCTGTATTCCTCCTACATTATAATGTCGCCTGAAGGGAGACTCCCCATCAGTGCGACCTAGTTGGATTCTGGCTTGAAAACGCATCCACAAGAATGGTCATGGTTTTTATCTAAATGCCTGACAGAGGTCTTGGGGCGTAACAGTCGTTTGCCAACCTCCAAGACCACCCATACCAGGAGCCCTGTGCTCAGCGCAATCAGCAAATCCGGCAGTTTCAGAGGTATCACCGAGAAGAACGAAGCGATCGGCGGAACATAGAGAACAGCCAACTGGAGAATGGTGACCAGGATGGTCATGCCCAACATCAGCGGATTACTGAACAACCCCAACGTCAGGAGTGATTCGCGGCTGGAACGGCTCGCAAGAGCCTGTCCGACTTGCGCAAAGGCAAGCGAACTGAAAATCATCGTCTGCCATTCCGGGCGGTCATTAAAGTAATACCATCCCCCAATTCCCAGCCCCAGGACCCCTATCAAGATTCCGACACAAACGGTCTGTATACCCGAGCCTCGGCTGAAGACACCTTCCGTTGGCGAGTAAGGCGGACGTTGCATGGTGTCTTTCTCCGACTTTTCCACACCCAGTCCCAGTCCCAGCAGACCGTCCGTCAGCAGGTTGAGCCAGAGTAATTGCAAGGGCAAAAGTGGAATGGGTTTCCCGAGGAAGGGGGCAATCAGCATCACCATCACTTTGCCAATATTACCGGCGACGCTGAAACGAACAAACTTGCGGATATTGTCGTAGATCGTGCGTCCTTCTTTTACGGCAGCCACAATGGTCGCAAAGTTGTCATCCAGCAAGACCAAGTTGCTGGCCTCCTTTGAGACATCTGTCCCGGTGATCCCCATAGCCACACCAATATTGGCACGCCGCAAGGCGGGCGCATCGTTGACGCCATCACCTGTCATAGAAACAATATGCCCAAGTTCCTGCAGAGCCTGAACAATCTTGATTTTATGTTCAGGCGAGACACGTGCAAAAATATTGACGTTGCCGACTACGGCCTTAAGTTCATCGGACGACATCCTTTCAAGTTCAATGCCCGTCAACACGAGGCCGTTTTCTGAGATACCCAGTTGCCGGCCAATCTCAAC
>CAYWNP010000022.1:0-7158 GCA_964459675.1 uncultured Akkermansia sp.
TCTGTCGTGGCCGTTTTCGTTGGAGGTTTTGCAAGTGCCTCAATAATCCAACTTTTCCATTCTCCTCTGTGCCTCAGCGCTCTCTGTGGTTAAAACGATATATTGTATAAATATATGCCATATTTGCTATCATGGGAATCTACGAAGAGCCATTATTCGGTTTGCGGAGGGGAAGAAGAATGAAAAAAGAATCTTTGTACTCGTGCGAGGTTTATGCTTAAATAACAACAGATTTTTAGTAGGTCAATAGGGGGGTGATATGATGAATCGACGTGTGCGTTTCTTAGGGTTTGTTTTGGCGGGCTCGTTTGTTTTGAACGGTGTTGCGGCACCGCAGGATACTGAAAATTATACAGTCACGCCGGAATGGAAGGCTGCGATTGAGAAGATTGCACCGAGCCAAGCCATGGCGAAGCCTCAGAAGGAGCGCACGGTGCTGATCTTCTCATTGATCACGGGCTTTGATCACAAAGTGGCACCTAAGACCGCCGAGGTGGTTAAAATGCTTGGAACTAAAACAGGTGCGTGGAAGGTTGTCGAGAGCAATGATATTGAGCAGTTCATGCCAGAAACTATCAAGGCGTATGATGCAGTCATTTTGAATAATAATTGCCCGGATCGCAAAAATCGCGATATTTTCAAGGATGTCCTCGTCAACCTCGTTGACAAGCATGGGGCAAAATACATGACGCTTCCTCTCGCTGAACGTGAGTCAAAAGCCAAGACGTTGCTTGATTCCCTGTTAAGCTATGTGGAGAATGGTGGAGGCCTTATCGCCCTGCACGGAGCCATTGCCAACTTTAACAGCGATGATCGGTTCAGCGCTGTACTGGGTGGTAGTTTTGATTTCCATCCTCCTGCACAAGAGCTCAAGCTGACGCCCGTTGATCCGACCCATCCCTTGACACGTTGCTTTGAGGGTAAGCCGTTTGTCCATAAGGATGAACCTTACTTTTTCAACAATGCGTACACCCAATTCAATTTTAAGCCATTGCTTGAGATGGATATGGCTCAGATCAAAAGTTCTAAAAAGGGGGTTGCTCTCCCCGTGATGAAGCGCTATACGGCGTGGATCCGTCGCCAGGGTAAGGGACATGTTTTCTATTGCTCACCCTCGCATTTCCCTTCGAGCTTTGATCAGCCAGCCCTGCTCCAGTTCATGCTGGGCGGCATTCAGTATGCCATCGGCGATCTCGCCTGTGATGATACGCCTGTTGGGAAGTAGCAGCCGGAGAAGTTCATTAGTGCATGAGTTCGTTAGTTTGAACTGGAGGGACGCGCTCTGTCGCGTCCGGCCACGACGGAGCGTGGCCCTCCAAGGCTAGGCACTTTTCCTTGCTGAGGAGTAGGCTTTTTCGACAGGATTTTCGACCGCTTAGCTTCGGCGAGGGGATTGCTGCTCCGAATTCTAATCCTCCAAATCCTGTCAATCCTGTCAAGAAAACTGAAGACCTGGACAAGACGCTTTATTTTTTAAACTTCTTTTCGACTTCTGGCTTAGGGTCGAGCTCATAGCTCTTCTTCCAGAATTCGATTGCTTCAGCCTTCATACCTGTTGCAGCGAGGGCATCGCCGGCATGGTCAAAAACAACTGGATCTTTATCCAGCTCCGCGGCTTTTAAGAGATATTGGATGGCGTCGTAGGGCCTGTTCATCTTGAAGAGAATCCATCCCTTGGTGTCCAAGTAGGCTGCTACATTCGGGGCGGTCTGAAGCACCTCGTTGATGAGTTTCTGGGCCTCTTCCAGCTGGATGCCCTGCTCAGCCCAGATATACGCCAAGGTATTCTTGAGTTGCTCGGAACGCGGATAGAGCTTAATCGCCTCTTGAAGCATGGGGATCGCCGGCAGCGGATTCTTATCAATATCCAGAAGGGCGACACGCCAGAGATAAAATCCTTCAGGTGAGAGCTTCCCTTCTTTTGTAGTAAGCTCATGTGCCTGACGCAGATATTCGGCTGCGACGGTCATTTCGCCTGTGGTTTGCGCGAGCACGGCTTTCAGGAGGGTTGTTAAAAGAGGTTTTGTCTGGTTCTGTTCGATAATCAGTTTCTGGAGTCGGTTTGTGGTGTCCGGGCAAGCGAGGGCTACGGCCGTGAGGCGTTGGAGCGGCTGGAAATTGGCAGGATCCAGTTTATGGGCCTCTAGAAAATGGTTTACTGCCGGATCCGGCTGCTTGGTTTGAAGATAGCATTCGCCTGCGAGGGTCATGAGCGCGGAGCGGACCGAGGGTTTGTGATGTTGTTGCTGGAGTGCAATGTTGAGGCAGTGCAATCCGCGAACGAAGTCTTTGTCGCGGGTAATAAAATGGACCGCCCATTTCGATGGTGTCGCCAGACTCGCCTTATCGTCAACACGCTGAGAAGCTTTTTGAATTATTTCCAAGGCCCGGGCGCCTTGGTTGGAATAGAAAAAGAGCCGGATCAGCGTCTCCTCGATCTCGCGGTCGTTCGGTTCAAGTCGGTAGAGGATCTCGCATTGATCTGCTGCGAGTTCTGTCTTGCCTGCGGCGTCTGCACAGCAGGCCGCGGCAAAGCGGATTGGACGGGACTGTGGATTACGCTTCAGATAATCCTGTGAAAGGTCGTAAGCGTCATCAAAGAGCCTGCGGCTGATCAGGCAATACATGGCGCGATCAAGCAGGTTGGTGTTATCCGGTGCTAAATGGAGTGCGAGCTGAAGGGTCTCGGCGATCTCTTTGTTGATCGCATTCGTGTTGGTGCTTTCCTCTGTCACCAGGATAAGCGCCTTCGAGAGTAGAGCTTCAGCACCCGCGTCGCGTGCGGACGCTTCACGCTGTTCCCAGTCTGTTGGATGGGTGATACAGCCGACGAGTAAAACGGAAAGAACCCCTGCAACAATCAAGTTGATGGTCAACCGTGCAGGGATTCTTGTATGCGTATTTTGTTGTGCGTCCAGGTGTTTCATGTTCTTGAACAAAATACAGCACAGGCGATGCCATGAAGGTGGTAACGCCTGTGCGGTTTGGGTAGCGCTTAAACGCCTAGCCTGACTTACTTGTTTTTGTGACGGTTCTCTTTCAGGCGTTTACGGTATTTGTGCTTGGACATTTTCGCACGGCGTTTTTTCTTGATGGATCCCATTCTCTCTCCTTGTTTACTGTGTCTGACTTCTGTTCAGTACTGTTATTAAAAAATCACTTTGTTTAGCGGCAACTCAATGATGCCTGTGGCTCCAGCTGCTCGCATCGCAGGAATGATATCACGGACCACCTTCTCCTCCACAACGGACTCGACGGCATACCAGTTATCATCACCATAGACCTTGTTGATGGTCGGGGAGTGCAGCGCGGGAACGAGCTTGACCACTGCGGCCAGATCCTTCTCCGCCACATTCAACTTGATCAGGACGCGGGACTCTGCAGCGAGGGCCCCTTGAAGAAGCAAGGCAATCTGCTCAATCTTCTTGCGCTTTTCCGGGGTCGCCCAAGCAGCCTTGTTAGCGATAAAGCGGGTTGTCGAGGTCAGGATGGTGTCAAGAATTCGAAGGTTGTTTGCCTTGAGGGATGAACCTGTCTCTGTCAGTTCGACGATGGCGTCAACGAGTTCCGGTGCCTTAACTTCGGTTGCGCCCCAGGAGAACTCAACCTCTGCGGTGACGCCGTGCTGTTCCAAGTAACGCTTGGTGAGTCCGACTGCCTCGGTCGCGATGCGTTTACCTTGCAGATCCTTGACACTTTTGATCTCGGAATCATTCGGAACAGCTAAGACCCAGCGCACAGGATTTGAGGTCGCCTTGGAATAGCACATCTCAGAGACTTCGACGACATCGGAACCATTCTCATAGATCCAGTCGAAACCCGTAATTCCCGCGTCTAACAGGCCCAGTTCAACATAACGTGAGATCTCTTGCGGACGGATCAGACGGCACTTGATTGATGGGTCATCAATCGAGGGTATATAGGAACGGGAACCACAGGAAACCGAGAATCCCGCCTTCTTCATCATATTGAAGGTTGCGTCCTGTAGACTTCCTTTCGGTAATCCTAAAATAATTGCCATAGCGTTTATCATCCTCTGCGTTTCGAAAAGAGCATATACAATACAGGATTTCCGGGGTGAAAGACAAGCTTAGAATTCTAGATTTCAAAAAAGGTTTTGTGTCAAAGGATAAGCTGTGATATTCTTCCCCCACAATGAATGAAACGCCAACCCTTTTTCTCGTGGATGTCATGCCACTCCTCTATCGAGGCCATTTTGCTTTTCTTAATAGCCCTCGTAAGACCAGCTCGGGAATGGTGACCTCCGCCCTGACCGGTTTTGCTTCCAGCCTCTTCCAGATTTTGAATGAGTATAAGCCGACCCATCTCGCCTTGGCGCTCGATCCTGAAGGTAAAACCTTTCGCCATCATGAGTTCCCTGACTACAAGGCGCAACGTCAAAAGGCTCCTGAGGATATTGTCGCGGCAAAGCCGATGGCGATCGAGTTGGCGAATGCCCTGAATATCCCGATTATCTGCGTGGAGGGTTTTGAGGCGGATGATGTCATCGGCACCCTCGCGGTGCGAGCAGCTGAGCAGGGGTGGACAACCTATTTGGCGACGCCTGACAAGGATATCGCCCAACTGGTCGGTCCGCGAACCTTTCTCTTCCGTCCTGGGAAGGCTGGAAGCGCTGCCGAGGTCTATACTGAGAAAATGGTCTGCGAACATTGGCAGCTGACCTCTCCGGCGCAGATGATTGACTATCTGGGTATGGCGGGTGACGCCTCTGATAATATTCCTGGAATCAAAGGGGTAGGGGAGAAGACGGCGATTGCCTTACTGGCGGAGTATGGGACGCTGGAGAATGTGTTAGCCCATGCTTCCGAGCTCAAGGGGAAGTTGGCGGAAAAGGTGGCCGCAAGTGCCGAACTGGCTCGCCAGAGCCGCAGTCTGGCGACGATCCGTACCGATGTCCCGATGACCGTTTCCCTCGATGAGTTGGCACGCCGTCCGTATGATGTTGAAGCCCTTCGGAATGTCTTAAAGAAGTATGAGTTATTCGCCTTGGGACGTCGCCTTCTGGGGGACCAGTTCGACCTGACGGTCACATCCTCGGTTGGTTCAGAGGCAGAGGAGAAGCCTCTCTTGACGCTGAAGGATGTTCCACATACCTATACGTGTGTAAAGAGCGAGGAGTCGCTGCAAGCGCTCTTATCCGCTTTGGCGGCAGCAGACCTCTGGTCGTTCGACACGGAAACAACCGGACTGAATTCAAGGTCTGATCATCTGGTCGGTATGTCTTTTGCGGTTGCTAAAGGACGTGCCTGGTATGTCCCTATTCCCCGTGAAAGAGAAGAAGCGTTGGCGCTCCTCGCGCGGTTCAAGCCGCTCTTTTCGGATACACGTAAGACACGTATCGCGCACAATGCCAAATTTGACTTGGCCTTTCTGCGGCAGGTCGGTGTTGAAGTCCAGGGAACCCTTCATGATAGTATGCTCGTCCATTATGTCTTGGATGCTGCAGATCGTCATGGCATGGACCATCTGGCGCGACAGTACCTGCAGTACAACCCCATTCCGATCACGGAATTGATTGGCGAGAAGAAGAAGGGGGCTGAGCAGGGCAATATGGGGGATCTCCAGCCGGAAGAGATTGTGGATTATGCCGCAGAAGATGCTGACGTGACGTTTCAACTGGATCTGCTGCTACGGGAAAAAGCCAAGGAGACGGGCTGTCTCAAGGCGCTTGAAGTTTGCGAAGAGCCTCTGGTTCCCGTCTTGTTGGATATGGAGTATGAGGGGGTCCACATCAATGCCGCTGTCTTAAAGACGTATGGACGTGAACTGGATCGCGAGTTGTTGGACCTTGAGATTAAAATCCGTGAAATGGGAGGGGGAAACTTTAATCCCTCCTCACCCAAGCAATTGGGCGAAGTGCTCTTCGATCATCTGAAGCTTGATCCTGAGGCCGCCCGGACCGCCTCTGGACAATATGCAACCAGTGAAGATGTGCTGGTCAAGATACAAGACCGTCATCCGATCGTCCCCTTGCTTTTAGATCATCGGGCCTGCTCCAAGCTCAAATCAACCTACGTGGACAAATTACCCGAATGCATTGACCCCAAGACAGGCCGTGTACATACCAGTTTCGCGCAGGCATTGACCGAGACCGGGCGCCTCTCCTCTGCGGACCCCAATCTGCAGAATATCCCGATTCGAACCCAACGGGGACAGCGTATTCGTGAGGCTTTTATCGCACGCGATGAGAACCATGTGCTCCTCTCTGCCGACTATTCCCAGATCGAGCTCCGTGTGATGGCCGCGCTGAGCAAGGACAAGGGCATGCTTGAAGCGTTTAAGCGTGGCGCGGATATTCATACGGAGACCGCGATGCGTGTCTATGGCGTGATGGAACTCTTTGTGACGCCCGAGATGCGTTCAGCCTGTAAGATGGTCAACTTCGGCATCATTTATGGCATCTCGGCCTTTGGCTTGAGTCAACGTCTGAATATCCCGCGTAAACAAGCTGCAGAGCTGATTGACACGTACTTTGCCCAGTATCCAGGTGTAAAAGCCTATATGGAAAAGGCGATCCAAGACGCACGCGATAAAGGGTATGCCGAGACCTTGCTAGGCCGCCGGCGCTTTTTGCGCGACATTAACTCGCGAAATGCGACCTCACGCCAGTCGGCTGAACGTAATGCGATCAATACGCCGGTACAGGGAACTGCGGCGGATCTGATCAAGCTGGCCATGGTGCGCGTTCATCGCGAATTGAAGGAGCGGGGCTTAAAGACAAAGATGGTCTTGCAGATTCATGACGAACTGCTCTTCGACGTGCCACGCGAAGAGGTCGAGAATGTCCGTGCTTTGGTCCGTAAAGCCATGACCACGGTGCTCGACTTAGGGGTTCCGTTGGAGGTCAGTATCGGTACGGGGGAGACTTGGCTTGCCGCGCACTAGCATGTGCCCTTTTCTCAATCAGTATGCGCGAACCAACTGTCGAATGATCGAGATGAGGATTCCTTTGCAACGGTTAACCGTGGCAGTGGCTCGAACGCCCAGTGCCTTGCGCGCAACAGGGTGCTCTAGCAGTCGGATAATCTCCTGTTCAAGGGCAGTTGCATCTTGAACTTGGATGAGCGCATCTGCCGCGAGGAGGTCAACCATCACAGGCCTGAAGTTCTCGGTATACGGCCCCACAAGAGTCGCAGC
>CAYWNP010000022.1:7258-21942 GCA_964459675.1 uncultured Akkermansia sp.
CTTCTCTGCCTCTTTCCATCCTGTTGAACTTGTTGTGCTCAGTACAAAGAGAGTCTTGGGTCGTGCCTTACGTAAAGAGCGCATGACCTGTCCGGCAACATACACTTCACCCACACTGACCGCATGGATCCAGACGGGACGGTGGATCTTGGCTAGACGGTTGCGGACCTCTTGCGGGTAAAAGCCAAAACGGTCGCTGAAGCGCGCCCGATAGCCACCCCGTCGTTTCATGCGCATGAAAAAATGCGGGAGCATGATCAGATAAGCTAGCGTGAATAAACAGGTATACAACCACCATCGCATGCGCAAAAAATCCTTTTAATCAGTTAAATTTGCCATTAGTGTACCGTTTTGTTTTTTAGATGAAAAGCCTAATGTTCCGTTCTTGCGGAAAGAGCGGTAAAACCTTATAATAAAAAATCAAACATACCATGAAGGAACGACTGGACACATTACTGGTTTCTGCAGGCCTTGTTGAGAGCAAGGAGTTGGCGCAGCGTCTGATTATGGCTGGGGAGGTTCGCGTGGATGGACAGGTCGCGACCAAACCCGGTCATAAGTACGCTGAGGCTGTCGTTTTGACGGTTGCGACGCCACCTCGCTTCGTGAGTCGAGGCGGAGAGAAGCTGGAAGGCGCCTTCTTGGCTTTTCCGGAATTCTCCGTCGCAGGGAAGGTCTGTTTGGATGTGGGGTCTTCAACCGGGGGCTTTACGGATTGCATGTTGCAGCATGGTGCCGTGCGGGTCTTGGCAGTGGATGTGGGCAGGGGACAGTTGCACTGGAAGATGCGGAGTGATCCCCGGGTATGGGTTCGCGAGTCCTTTAATGCGCGCTATATGCAACTTTTAGATTTACCAGAGCAACCCGCCTGCGCAGTTACCGATGTCTCTTTTATCTCACTGAAGTTAATCCTGCCCCCGATGGTGGAGGTGCTTCCAGTGGGGGCTGAGATGATCTCCCTGATCAAGCCGCAGTTCGAGGCTGGACGTCAGCAGGCCCCCAAGGGCGTTGTGCGGGATCCAGCAGTCCGGGAGGCTGTGGTGGCGGATATTCGTGCGTTTGGAACCGAAACGCTCAAGTTAAGCTGGCTGGGTTGCGTGGAGTCCCCGTTGTTGGGTCCTGAAGGGAATCACGAGTTTTTGGCGTGGTGGAAGAAGTGAGGAAAAACAGATGAAAAAGATCGGCTTGTTTGTGAATCAAAAACAACCTCATGCCTTGGAAGAGGTTAAACATGTCGCCTCCATGGCGGCAGGCATGGGGTTTTCAGTCTATGCGGACACGGAGATCTCGAAACTCAGCCCGACCATTAACGTCTGCGATATCAAGGTCTTTTCGCGCTTGGGAGTGGAGTGTGTCGTGGTGTTGGGCGGTGACGGTACCATGCTGGAGGCATCCCATCGTTTGTGTGGACAAAGCCTGCCGTTGATGGGTTTAAACATGGGTTCCCTCGGCTATCTCACCAGTGTTGAGCAACGTCAGTTTAGCGAGGCCTTGCAACAGTTGCGCGAGGATCGCTATCAGATCAGTTATCGTGCGGCCCTTTCAACACGTGTCATCCATAAGTCTGGTGCAGTAGAGACGTTGCCAGATGCCCTGAATGATGTCGTGGTCAACCATGGTGCTTCTGGCAGAGCTGTCGAGTTGGAGTTGGCATTAAATGACTTTCCCCTCGCGCGCTTCTTGAGTGATGGCGTGATTGTTGCCACGGCAACCGGAAGCACGGCCTATTCACTCTCGTCGGGTGGACCGATTATGTTGCCCGATGCAGACACCTTTGTGGTCAATGTCATCTGTCCGCATACCTTGACCTTCAGACCCCTTGTCGTAAAGACCACAACACGCGTCTCGATTCGCGTGATCGCATGCTCTGCCCCGCTGATTGTGAGTTCGGATGGGCGTGATGATGTGAAGCTTGAAATTGAGGACAAGGTGGAGGTTGTGCGGAGCGAGCATGATGTTCCTGTTATTGAATTGAGCGGTTACAATGCGTGTGATGTGCTCTGTAGAAAGTTGCGCTGGGGCCATACTGAACGCAAATAAAATTGCTGATGGAGGTGTACAATGGAATTTACCGATATTCGTGAAGAGGAAGATGTCGAGGAACTGGAGGATTCCCCCAAGGGAGGTGTCCTCAAACGACTATTCAAGGGGTTTCTCTTTCTTGTGATGATTTCTCTCCTGGCGTTGGCCATCCTGCCGAGCATTCTCTCTTCGGATGCTTCCCGCGCATGGGCGCTCGCAAAAATCAATGCCAAAATTGCGCCAAAAACCGTTTCAATCGCGTCCTGGTCCTTTGGTTGGTTCTCTGCGCCTGTCTTTAACAAAATTGAGATTTGTGATCCCGAGAAAAATCTGACAGTCAAGGTGGACTCGTTAAAGATGGAGAAGGGGTTGCTCCGGTTGTTACCCATAGGGAAATTGAATTTGGGTCGCGTGACGATTACACGTCCAGACGTGGCGATTTCAGCGTTGGATGATAACGCGTCTCTCCCTCCCATACCCGAGGACTCCGCAGAGCAAGCGAAGGGCAAAAAGATGAGTGTGGGGCTCCCCATCTCCGATATTGCCGTTGAGTGGGTTGTCGTCGATGGTAAGGTTACCGTACAAGCCCCCCCCGATGCGAGTTTTGTAGCCGACCAGATGGGGTCCACGATGAAGATCACCTCCTTGATGAAGCCCATCGGCATTCAGTCAAAGATGCGTGTCGGACTGGGGAGCTTATCCGTCCAGGGTTCTGTTCTGAGTCCGGCAGCATGGGCTTCGGGGAAGAATGCCGCAACCGCAGAAGAATTGACTGTCAAACTTCAACAACTGGACTTGAGTCTCTTCTCTCCGCTCCTTAAGATGCTGAAGACAAACCTGTGGATTGCCAATGGCGTGGGGGAGGGATCTCTTACCGTTGCGATTGCAGGTCCTACACAGTTTAAGGTCTCAGGTGGTTTGCTGGTCGCGGACTTTTCAGTCGCCGGCGAGAAGATGAAGCCCTCGCCTAAGGCGGAGCTCGCCTTGATGGCCGATCTTTCGGTTGCCAACCGTGACGTGACGATCAAAGCCTTTGATTTTGCCTCTCCATGGCTACGGACACGTTCAAAGGGCGAGTTGCAATTAGGTTCAAAACAAAAGCGGATGACCGGCGCTGTGACCGTGAAATGTGATTCAGACTTAAAGGCTGTGGTCCGTGATTTTGGACCTCTACTGGGTATCAAGCCTGATTTCACGATGCAGTCAGGCCGACTCATGATGGATGCGAAACTGGAAGCGGGTGAAGAGGGGCTGACTATTGATGCAAAGGTCACGACAGCTGACTTGCAGATGAAGATCTCTGGTGAACCCCTGATTTTGAAGCCTGCGCCCTCATTGACGCTTAAAGCCAGGCTCCCGCAGGGCGAAAAATTCCCGGAAATTGGCGAGTTGCGACTGACCGCCCCCTTTGCCGATGTCACGGCCAGTGGACGTCTGGAGTCGGGACACGTGAAGGGGAATATCAATCTGACTGCCTTCTCACGGGACTTCCGTCGTGTTTTCAAATCGCTTCCTCCGATGGTCGGCGACATTGATTTTTCGCTGGATACTGAGCAGGCAGAGTCACGCGTGAGTCTGCAGAGCCGAATAACGGTTTCTGATCTGGCAACTGAGTTTGTTCCAGGGGAACGTACAATCATCTCCAAGGGTTCTTTCAAGGGCACTGGCTTTCTCCCGATGGATAAAGGTTTCTCGACGTTAGAGGATTTTACCTTTTCACTGGCTGTTCCCGGCGGTTCACTCTCTGGTAAAGGCAAGCGCTTTGCACTCACGACCGTTGAGGAGCAGGGGGTTGCCACGCTGCAACCTACGCTGCGAGGATTTTCACTCTCTTCCGAAGCAGATATTCCTATGGTTCTTCGGTTGGCACGTCCCTTCCTCTCTCAGAATCTCCGCCGTCAAACCGCTACTCTGCAAGGGCAAGTCGTGATGAATGCGACAGCGGAGATTGCAAAGGGTGAAACCAAAGTGTTGATGAATGCCGCTGGCCAACGCATTTCGCTGACGCAGTCAAACCACGTCGTGAAGGTTCCGGATATTCGCTTCGAGAGCTCTGTTTCGCAAAGCAAGCCCACCGCACCCTTCCACGTAGAAGGCGAGACGATTGGAACGGTGGCGATCATGAGAGAAAAAGAGATCCTCTTTGCTGAAAAAGATGCAAAGGTTGTTATGAGCATGGCGCTCGCGCCGGACTTCAACGAGACCGATATCAAGAACCTTGCGATCACCAGTGAGCTCCTTGTATTCAAAGGTAAGGCAAAAGTGACCGAGTTGCTCTCCCGCTGTGTGGTTGATGTGCAAGGAGAATCCACGTTGGATTGCGAACGCGTGACGCAGTTACTCAATGCACAAGGTGTCGATGAGTGGACCTTGACCGGACGCTCCACACGGCCGTTCACCTTTAAAGCACCTGTTGCAGGGGGACTCAACACGCTCTTTGCTGAAGGCCGTATGGCGTGCGCAGTCGCTGTCGCTTCGGCACACGGCATGGGACTCAAGGCTGGGCCAGCAGATGCCTCCGTGAAGCTCTCGGAGGGGCAAATGAAGATAGCCTATGCCCCAGTCTTGAACGAAGGGAAAATGAATCTCAACCCCATTCTGACGATGGAACGCAGCAATCTCACCTGCACCGTCCCACCCAAGACCCGCGTGCTTGAGAATGTGAAGCTGAGCCAGGAGATGTTGGATGGCTTCTTTGTCAAACTCTTCCCGCTCTTCAAGGGAAGCGTGGCTCAGCAGGGATCGCTGACTCTGGACGCCACTTCCTTCCAGTATATGACTGGAGTTCCCATTGAACAGGGACTCAACGCGGATGTGATGCTTCAGTTGGATGATGTGAAGGTTCTTTTTGGTGAGACACTTCGCGAATTGCTAGCAAAAATGCAGTCGAAGAGTACGCTCTGGGAACAAAAAAATGTGACGCTTCGTGCGCGCATTCTCAATGGACGAATCACGTTAGATCCGGTGACCTTGGTTGTCGATCGCCACCCGATTACGTTCAGTGGCTGGGTTGACTCAAAGGGCGCAATTAATTATGTGATCGAAATTCTCCTGACGGAGCGCCTCATTGGAGCGAAGAGTGGCAAGGCGATTGGAAAGGTTGTTAAAGTTCCTGTCACGGGGACCATTCACGAACCCAAGATCGAAATGAATGCGTTACTTCAGGCGCTGGCCCCTGCCGCAGCTGAAATTCTTCGCGAAGAGGTTCAGGACCATGCCAAGGATTTCCTCGAGAATCTTCGCAAGGAGCTGAAAAAGAAGAAAGATAAGAACTAGAACAGTTAAATTAAATTCGTAGTTCCTCACAGAGGCACAGAGGGCACAGAGATTTTTTTATCAGAACAGCTGGTTGAATTCTTTTCCTCTGTGAGCTCTGTGGGCTCTGTGAGAAAAAACGGCTGCTCTTTAAGAAAACGCGGCTAAGTGCTCTGAAGGGCTGAGACAAACCGGTCGTGGCCCGCATAATCCTTGTGGATACAGATCGCGGTAAATCCGTGATCAGCCAACAGGTCGTGAAGGGCCACCCCTTGATCCTCGCCGATTTCAAAGAAGAGCGCACCGCCAGTCTTTAAGATCATCACCGCATCCTGCAAAAGATTGCGATAAACTTCAAGTCCGTCTGCGCCCCCATCCAAAGCCAGTCGTGGCTCATGGTCGCGAATGTGCCGGGGCAGACCATCCACAACTGTTGAACGGATGTAGGGCGGATTGGAGACCAGGATGTCCACGCTCTCAGGGTCTAGCTCGCCACATCCATCGCTCTCCGCAAAGTGCACGCGGTCTGCCAACCCGCAACGCGTCGCGTTCTCTTGTGCGAGGCTTAAGGCTTCCGGACTGATATCCAGTCCGACAAAGAAACCCTCTTTCAGCTCCTTTGCGAGGCTGAGGATGATGCAACCCGTTCCCGTGCCGACATCCACAATCAGGGGCTTGGGTGTTCGCTTGATCATCTCCGACCGGAGGATCAGGTCAACAAGTTGTTCAGTTTCCGGACGCGGGATCAAGGCGCGGGAATCCACTTTCAAGGTGAGTTCCCTGAAATCCCATTGTCCGAGGACGTATTGAATAGGCTCACCTTGTGATACACGCTGAAGTCCGCGTCGCAGAGCCTCCACCAGACGTTCCTCCGGAATCTCCGAAAGAACACGATGGAGTTCGCCACGTCCGCACTTGGAGAGACGCGCGACCAGCAGTTCACAAATCGAGCGAGCCTCCTCAATGCCTTTTCGCGTGAGGAAGCCTTCGCTTAACTCAATCAGTTCAGACCATTTCTTTTGAGGCGCGTCCATAACTAGAACATTTTCCTAAAAGCGTAGCGTTTTTTTCTCACAGAGTCACAGAGAACACAGAGAATAGAAAGGCCAACTTGTGTTGTGAAACTAATTAAGCAGTACCTATAACTGCAAGAGTTTTCTCCACGAAACACACGAAAATCATGAAAATAATTTTTCTCTGTGCTCTCTGTGGCTCTGTGAGGAACTACACATTAAAGCTACTCTAGAAGGGCATGGGTTCGTCAGAAGGAACCTCTGTGGCCTCGTCATAGGAGACCGAAGAACCGTCCGCATCCATCTTGTCAATGCGGAAGGGTTGAAGGTCCACGAAATAGCGTTCTTTAAAGAGGTTGCCACGAATACGGAAGCTGACTTTGACCCGCTCACCGACTGCGACGCTGTCAAGCATGGCGCACTTCTCTTTGATACAGGCAAATTTGATATCTTGAGGATAGTCATCCTCCATGTTCAGAACAAATTCGCGCTTGGTAAAGCCGCTTTGGAAAGTCATCGGTTCGAAAATCACCTTGATTGTTCCCGTCATCTCATACGTTGATCCTGCCATACTAACCCTTTCATATTTTTAACTAAATAACCCAATCACTTTACCCTTGTTTGAACGACTTCGCAAGAATTAAAAGGTTCTTCGTATAATTTTGTGGATTTTCACCACAGAGGGCACGGAGACACAGAGATTCAAAGAACAAAACGTTTCACTCCGTCGATTAACGTCGGCTTATTAAAATTAATTAATAGAGGCACTTGCAAAACCCTTTGCGGACGCGACAGAGCGCGTCCCTCCAGTGCATGAAAGCCCGTTCTCCTTGATTTTTGGAGGGCCACGCTCTGTCGTGGCCGTTTTCGTTGGAGGTTTTGCAAGTGCCTCAATAATCCAACTTTCCCATTCTCCTCTGTGCCTCTGAGCTCTCTGTGGTTAAAACGATACATTGTATAAACATATACCTGCTACAGCCTCAGCGGACCTACGGGACGCTAGTGACTTAAAAGAGCTCTTCTTGTTGATAAATTTTCTTTGATGCGGGTGGTTTCGAAGGTCCTCCAGAAGGTGGGGGTTCTGCTGGCCTTACTTGAGCGTGAGCAACGGGTTGGGGGCTTAGCATTTCCCGGAGTTTTTCTTCTGTAATCACTTCCGTTCCAAGGGTGCGCGCCTTGTCCCGCTTGGCTTGTCCGGCATCTGCACCTGCCACGAGGTAGCGTGTATTTTTAGAGACTGCATCCTGCACAATCCCCCCGGCGGCCTTGATCTCTGCTGCGATCTCTCCGCGAGGTTTCGAGAGGGTGCCCGTGAGGACGAAAGTCATGTCGGCAAGGGGTCCACCCTCTGTGCTTGATGGTTTTGCGGAGGCCACAGGGTCAATATTGAGTTGGGCTAAGCGTGCCAGCCACGCCTTGCCATACTCCGAGGAGAAGAAGGCGAGAATCGCCTTGGCAGCCTCGACCTTGATGAGGCAGATATAATCGGGGGGCAAGGTGGTCCCAGGTTTACGCGTTGCGAAGCCCGCAGAAACAAGTCCGTCGCCCAGCATCCCGATCTCACCGCAGACGTGGTTAAACTGTTTTTGCCGCTCCTCCCGATCAGCCTCATCCTTCGGACGTTGCAGGGTTGAACGTGGATTGATTGCTGCAGCCGTATCGTAGAGTTCATTCATACGAATAACGGCTTTGAGGGTAGGGGATTCACTCAGCTCGGAGTATTTCTGATGTGCGGAGGCGATTTGCTCGGCGACCGTGACACCGATGTTCGGGATGCCTGTTGCAAAGAGCCACCGTTCCAGAGGAAGTTCGCGTGCGACAGCGAGCGCATCGAGCGCGGTCTGTGCATTCTTCCCAAACTTGCGTTGGCCGGTTGCGCTATCCCCGATCATGAAGGTCTCAAGCTGTTGTACGGTCAGTGAGAAGAGGTCCAGCGGATCCTTGACCCACTCTTGAGCGACGAGGCTCTCGGCAATCTTTCCGCCGATCGCGCGAATGTCGAGGGCGTCGCGGGAGGCAAAGTGCTCCAGACGTCCGACCCGTTGCGCGGGACAGGCAGGATTGGTGCAGCGGTGAGCGACCTCATCTCCTGTGCGGGTCACGGGACTCTGACAGACCGGGCAGGTGGCGGGCATGACAAAGATTCTTTCCTGGCCGGTGCGCTTTTCGGTAATGACACTCTCGATCGCCGGAATCACATCGCCCGCCTTGACCACCCAGACGTGATCGCCGATCCGGATGTCTTTACGTCCAATCTCATCTGCATTATGAAGAGTTGCGCGAGCAATTTCAGATCCCGCCAGGAGCACAGGGTCGAGCTCCGCCACAGGTGTCAGCACACCAGTCCGTCCGACCTGTACGGTCACCTGATGGATGCGTGTCAGGGCGCGTTCAGGCTCGTATTTGAAGGCCCGCGCCCAGCGTGGAGATTTGGCTGTGGACCCCAGACGATCATAGAGTGAACGATTATTGACTTTGATAACAGCTCCGTCAATCTCGAAGGGGAAGCTGTGGCGCAAGCTTTGAAGTTCATCAATTGCTGCAAAGACGGCCTTCATGTCCACGCACAACCTTTGCCAGGGGGGTGTTTTGAAGCCCCAGTCCGAAAACTGTTGCAACAAGGCGCCATGGGAGGAAAAATCAATGCCCTTCAAGGTGCCGACGGCATAGAGGATCGCCTCGAGCGGACGCGTGGCCACTTCGCGCGGATCGAGCTGCTTGAGCGAACCCGCTGCCGCATTACGGGGATTCATGAAGGGTTCGCGGCCCGCTTCCTCTTCACGACGGTTCAGCTCGGCAAAGCCCGCGCGGGTCATATAGACTTCACCGCGGACCTCTAAAATTTCAGGAGCGTTTTGAAGGGAGAGCGGAATGGAACGGATCGTCTTCACGTTTGCCGTGATGTCATCTCCGACATCCCCATTTCCGCGTGTGGCCGCACGTGTCAGCAGTCCGTTTTCATACAAGAGCGAGAAGGCGACGCCATCGACCTTGGGTTCCACCACATAGTCCCAGACCGCATTGGGCAACTGTTTGCGGATAAAGGTATCAAATTCGAGGAGATCATCGCGCGAGTGCGTCTTGTCCAGACTCATCATGGGAGGGGCGTGGCGGACCTGCTTAAAAGAGGATAGGGGGGCGCCACCAACACGCTGGGTCGGAGAGTCCGGGGTGACGCACTCCGGGTGCGCCCGTTCCAATGCCTCCAACTCGCGGTAGAGCGCGTCATAATCAGCATCACCGACCTCAGGACGCGCCTCCACATAGTAGAGTCGGTCATGGCGGCGGATCTCATTTCGTAAAAAGTCTAGTCTGCTTGACATTTGAACGATAGTTTGCCAAAACTCCCCCCTTCTGGCAAGGTGTTTGTCGGACTGACTGTCGAGTCTGACGGTCGATCCGATCAAGCGCACTCTTTTCAGAAAACTCCTGCCCGTATTCCCAATATTTCACCCTTCCCGCCTGTCCGCCAAAAAACCCAGTCCTCATACGTCGGACGGGCCTTCGGGCAGACAAGGAGGCAGGCATGGCTTTCACCTTGTCAAGGCGCAATAAGTGGGCTATCCTATTCGTCATGGTTTAAAAGCCACGATAATTTTGGAGACTACCATATGAGTGATAACAGCAAATCGCAGGTTCTTTTTTTTCAAGCCGACGACGGTGCGTTGCATGTCAATGTTCGCCTTCAAGGCGAAACCGTCTGGCTGACTCAGGCGGCAATGGCGGAGTTGTTTGACTGCACGTCTGACAATGTTTCTTTACACTTGAAAAACATTTATGAGACCCTCGAACTTCAAGCAGAGTCAACTACCGAGGATTTCTCGGTTGTTCGACAAGAGGGACCCCGTCAGGTTTCCCGTCTCATCAAACATTATAACCTTGATGCTATTATCGCCGTCGGTTACCGCGTGAACTCAAAACGCGCTACCCAGTTCCGCATCTGGGCGACCGCCATTCTCAAGGAATACATTATCAAGGGGTTCACCATGGACGATGCCCGCCTGAAAGAGCTGGGGGGAGGGGGGTATTGGAAGGAACTCCTGGAGCGCATACGCGATATCCGTGCCAGCGAGAAAGTATTTTACCGCCAGATTCTGGACATCTATGCCACCAGCATGGACTATGATCCCGATGCTGACGAGTCGGTCGTTTTCTTTAAAAAGGTGCAGAACAAGATCCATTATGCGGTTCACGGACAAACTGCCGCCGAAGTGATTTACGCGCGCGCAGATGCCGAAAAAGAATTCATGGGATTGATAACCTTTTCCGGTAACAGGCCCCACCTCTCGGATGTGGTGGTTGCCAAAAACTATTTGAATCCAAAGGAATTGCGGGCGCTCGGACAGCTTGTATCCGGATACCTTGATTTTGCCGAGCGGCAAGCAGAACGGCAGGTGCCGATGAAGATGCGCGACTGGGCAGAGCATCTCGATAAGATTTTGACTGCCACTGGCGAACAACTGCTTATTGATGCTGGTCAAATTAGCCATGAACAGGCTGTTGAAAAAGCGCGCATCGAATATGTCAAATATCAGGCTAGAACACTGAGTGATGTTGAAAAGCAATATCTTGCCACCCTCAAAACCATTGAGACGACCGCCAAGAAGAAGGGTAAAAAATAGGGGAGACCTTGCGCGACGAGGGACGGACAAAGGGGGACATTGGGAATGCATGTAAGGGATATCATTCAATCATGGAGAAGTCGCGACTCTCTTCTGAGCAGAAACGATAGCGCACACACAGTGAGGAACATACACATGAGCAGACTCAGAACCTTTACGCTAACCGCCCTGTTGCTGACGTCAGCGGTCGCGTTGCAAGCCGATGATTCCATGAATCTGGATTTCAGCGATCCGGCTAAGGTCACTCCGATGCCTGCGTGGGCTGTTGGACAGGCGAATCGAGCTGCTGATCTTGATGTCTTGCCGGGCTTCCAAAAGCCGCCTGCCGGGTTCGGTGTGGTCCCATTTTTCTGGTGGCTGGGTGATCCGCTGACACAGGAGCGGCTGGGCTGGATTCTCGGGCAGATGGAAGGCATGGGGATTTCAGGCTACCAGATCAACTACGCGCATGGTTATAGGGACGGCGGCAAGTCGTTCGGAATGACGATTGCAAGCGAGCCAGCGCTCTTCTCGGAGGAGTGGTGGAAGCTGACAGGCTGGTTTATGGCCGAGTCGAAGAAGCAGGGGGCCGCCATCAGTCTCAGCGACTATACGCTGGGCATCGGGCAGGGCTGGAAACTGGATGAGCTGATGAACGCGCATCCCGAGGTTTGCGGTGCAACCCTGCGGCTGGTGGACGGCAAGCAGTCCGAGGCCATCATGACCGCCACGGTGACGGGCGCGGATGGCAAGCCGCGCGAGGTCTCCGTGGTTTCAACAAAGGTCGACCTCTCCATCGACCCCATGCACCCGGAGTCGGGGAAGCTGTATGCGAATAAAATTTTCGGCCAATTCGAAGAACGCTTGGGCCCGGAGGGTGGCAAGGGACTGAACTTCTTCTTCTCCGATGAGCTGGTCTTTGGTGTACATGGGCGTCTCTGGAACGACCGGTTTGCCGCGGAATTCAAGAAGCGGAAGGGCTACGACATCGTGCCGGAACTGCCGGCGTTGTTCATGGATATCGGTCCGCGGACGCCCAAGGTGCGGCTCGATTACAGTGATGTCATGGTCGCCCTCTCCGAGGAAGGTTTTTTCAAGCCGGTCTTTGACTGGCACCAGCAGCGCGGGATGACCATGGGCTGCGATCATGGCGGCCGCGGCCAGGATGTTGTCGAGTTCGGCGATTACTTCCGCACCCAGCGCTGGAATCAGGGGCCTGGAGCCGACCAGCCTAATCTTGGAAAGAACCTGATCAAGGCTAAGGTTGCCGCGTCTATTGCCCATCTCTACCAGCGTCCACGCGTCTGGCTTGAGGGCTATTACGGCAGTGGCTGGGGGACGACTTCGGCCGGTGTCGTGGATGCGACCTTCGCCAATTTCGTCAGGGGTTTTAATCTGCTTTCCTTCCATGGCATGTATTACGCCACGCACGGAGGCTGGTGGGAGTGGGCGCCACCGGACAACACCTTCCGCATGCCGTATTGGAAACATCTGCGCGGGTTTATGGATTGTGTCCAGCGGCTGAGCTATCTGCTTGCGCAGGGTGATCACCGATGCGATGTGGCGATCCTCTATCCCGTTGCACCCATGGAGGCGGGCGTGGGCGGAAAAGAGGCTGTGTCAGCCGCTTTTTCCACGGCCCAAAAGATCTATGATCAATCCATTGATTTCGATTTTATGGATTTCCAGTCCCTGGATCGCGCCACGATTGCAGACAAGGAGTTGCAGGTCTCTGGTGAACAGTATCGCGTGCTGATCCTTCCTGCCATGAAGGCGATTCGTCATTCCACCCTGTTGAAGGCTGCCGAGTTCCGCCGCGCCGGCGGAACCGTGCTGGCTATCGGTGCAGTGCCCGAGGTCAGCGATCGCCTGGGACGTGACGACGCGGAGGTGGCTGCGCTGGTGAAGGAGCTCTTTCCCAACGGGCCTATTCAGGATGCGCTGAAAGCGGTACAGGCGGCGCTGCCGGTTCTTGATTACGCTGGCGTCGGGGATGTCCAGCATCGCAAGCTGGGTGCACGCGACCTGTATGCCATCTACAACGCACCGAAGGACAGGGAGGTCACGTTCCGTGCCACTGGCAAAGTCGAACTGTGGGATCCCTGGTCCGGTGCGAGTCGCCCGCTGCCGGTGGTCTCCCAGACGGATAGTACCACGACGTTGAAACTGCCGTTGACGGAGAAGGAAATTCAACTGATCGTTTTCACTCCTGGAAAATCTGAAGTTGAAGTACGGGCCGCGGAAGGCGGAGTAGCGAAGCAGGAGATCGTCCTGGAAGGGGAATGGGCATTTGAGCTACAACCCACCAGTGATAATCGCTACGGCGATTTCCACTGGCCAGCCACATCGGCGCTGATCGGCGCCGAGGCGCGCCAGCTCTGGTATTGCGAGGGCGCGACTACCAACGGTCCGTGGCGCAAGGTCACCACGTCGTTCGGTCCGCAATTTATCCGGTACGACACACTGCCGGCTTCGCTGGATGCGGTGCCGAAGGACGGTAAGCCTGTCGAGTTCTCCTGGCGCTGGGGTATCGAGAATCTGCCGGGCATGCAGGGGTATCACGGACTAAAGGAACGGGTGCATAATGAGTTTCTCGCGATCGGCTCGGCGAAGAACGCGGGACATGGCGCTCCGCCGATTTCTGCTGGCAAGTCGGATACCATTTTCTGGACCACCGTGGTCGCACCGAAAGAGATGACGGGGTATGTGCAAACAGGCGATATCAAGCCAGTCAAAGCGTGGCTCAATAGCGTCGAGATTTCAGGAACGACGGTTCAGCTCAAGGCAGGCGCGAATCCGCTGACGCTTCAATACGACAAGGCGAAGCCGGGCCTGACCTACTTCGTCATATCCACAACCGAGTTGCCGATGCCCGAACGTGAACCAGCCAAGTATTCGCAGGGACAGAAGCCGAAGTTCAAGCTGAGCCCGCTCGCTTCACCCTGGTGGAACAATCCGGCGGTCCTTCCCTTTGACATCAAGCCGGATGTGAAAAATCCTGTCGGTTGGTACAAATTCGTCTCGCCGCCGGGATTGCGCGCGATGACGGTCATCGGATGTCGTGGCAAGATGCAAGCATGGGCCGATGGCAATCAGTTGTCAGCGGTTTGCCGCGAGTATGGCGTAGACGTATATTCGATTACGCGGCCTGCGGAGAAACCAGTACAAGTTCTCTTACGCATCGAACAAGAACGCGGCTTCTACGCCGGCGCGGCGCTACCCAATTATATCCAGCTTGATTGCGGTACAGGACAGATCGAACTCGGCGACTGGTCGAAGAATGAAGGACTTGCCAGCTATTCGGGCGGTGCGTGGTATCGGAAGACACTCGCCTTGCCTGCGGCCAAACGCGTCATTTTGGACTTGGGTTCAGTCGCGGCTTCGGCTGAAGTGCGCGTCAATGGCAAGTTGGCTGGTGTCCGCGTCGCACCGCCATGGACGCTCGATATCTCCAGCTTGGTCAAGGAGGGCGAAAACCGGATCGAGGTACTGGTCTGCAACACACTGGCCAACCACTATTGTACGGTGCCAACGAACTATCGCGGATCACCCGTGTCGGGGTTGCTTGGACCGGTAAAGATTGTTCTGGAATAACAAAAAAAGAATACGTGCGGTTGAAGTGTTACCCCTTAGGAGTTGAGAAAGTTATGAAGAAGCTATGTTACACCGCAGGATTGGCTGGCTTGATCTCGCTACTGGTTTTGTCGCAGGCCGTGGCTGAAGAGAAGTCATCGAGTGAGAAGTGGGAGAAGGATATCCAGAAGTTTGAGGCGGCTGACAAGACGAATCCGCC
>CAYWNP010000022.1:22042-26649 GCA_964459675.1 uncultured Akkermansia sp.
CTCGGGGCGGATGGCAAGCCCAGGCCGGAATTGTATGTTGCTGACAAACTGCATAATAATGCCGAGGGGTACAAGATACGCGCTGAACTCGTCCGGCCCTATCTGGAAAAGTTCAAAAACAAACCAGAAGCTCAACCGGCGGAGTCGCGCAAAAAGGCAGAAAATGAATAGACATGTTTTTGTCTTTATTGCACTTCTGCTGGCCCCGGCGATGGTGCTGAAGAGTGCGGCTGCCCCCGCTGCGACGGGTAAGCCCAACGTCGTCATCGTTCTCGCCGACGACCAGGGTTGGGGCGACCTCAGCGTGAACGGCAACACGAACCTCTCCACGCCGCGCATTGATTCACTGGCCAAGGCCGGCGCGATGCTCGACCGGTTTTACGTCTCCCCGGTCTGTTCGCCGACGCGCGCCGAGTTCCTTACGGGCCGGTATCATCCGCGTGGCGGCGTGTACGGCGTCTCCACCGGCGGCGAACGGCTGAATTCCGACGAAAAAACCATTGCCGACACCTTCAAGGCCGCCGGCTACGCGACGGGCGCGTTCGGCAAATGGCACAACGGCAGCCAGTGGCCGTACCACCCGAATGCCCGCGGCTTCGATGAGTACTACGGCTTCACCTCCGGACACTGGGGCTCGTATTTCGACCCGCCGCTCGAACACAACGGCCAGCTCGTCCGTGGCAAGGGCTACATCACCGACGACCTGACTGACCACGCACTCGCGTTCATTGAACAGCACAAGGACCGGCCGTTTTTCTGTTACGTGCCGTTCAACACGCCCCACTCGCCGATGCAGGTGCCCGATCAGTTCTATGAGAAGTTTTCAACCGACAATTTGAAGCTCCGCGGCCGCAAACCTGCCGCCGAGGATACCGGCTTCACCCGCGCCGCGCTGGCGATGTGCGAGAATGTGGACTGGAACGTCGGTCGTATCCTCCAGCGTCTCGACGACCTCAAGCTGGCCGATAACACCATCGTGCTCTATTTCAGCGACAACGGCCCCAACAGCCCGCGCTGGAACGGCGGCATGAAGGGCATCAAAGGTTCGACCGATGAAGGCGGTGTGCGCGCCCCGTTCCTGATCCGCTGGCCCGGACACATCTCAGCCGGCACGCGTGTCCCGCAGATTGCAGGGGCCATCGACCTGTTGCCGACGCTCGCCGACCTCGCCGGTGTGCCACTGATCAGTGCTAAACCGCTCGACGGTGTCAGCCTCAAGCCGTTGCTGCTCGGCGCCGTGACCAACTGGCCGGATCGGATGATTTTCTCCCACTGGGCCGGCAAGGTCAGTGTCCGCACCCAGCGCTTCCGGCTCGATCACCAGCAGCAACTCTTCGACATGCAAACCGATCCCGGACAGGACCGTAACATCGCCGCGGAGCAAAAAGCCGTCGCCGACCGCCTGTCGCAGGCCGTCGCCCAATGGAGCGCGGAAGTACTGCCTCGAGTTGGCAAAACCGAACGGCCGTTCACGGTCGGCTATCCCGATTTCCCGGTCACGCTGTTACCCGCCCGCGACGGTGTCGCGCACGGCCGTGTCAAGCGCAGTGCGAACGCGCCGAATTGTTCCTATTTCACAAACTGGACCAGTCCTGACGACTGGATCACGTGGAATGTTGCTGTGGAGACGACAGGCCAATATGAAGCCACCATTTATTACACCTGTCCAGCCGCCGACCTCGGTGCTACTATCGAACTCAGTCTCAACGACAGCCGGCTCCAAGGCAAGGTCTCCCAGCCCAATGATCCGCCCGAGCTCGGTCCCGAACATGACCGCGTCCCGCGCAAAGGTGAGTCGTACGTGAAAGATTTCCAGCCGCTGCGGCTGGGTGTGATCGAACTTAAAAGCGGTCGCGGTCCGTTGACGCTGCGCGCGTTGACCGTGCCCGGCAAACAAGTCATGGAGGTCCGTCAGGTGACACTCACCTTGCTCAAACCATAATGAAAACATTCCACCTATTCATCCTCGCACTGTTCACAGGCGTCAGCTTCGCGATCGCGGACAAGCCAGCACCTGTGACACCTCTGAACATGTTACTCATCATCACCGACAGGAATGGCGCGAGTACCTTTGGGTTTACTACCGTCTTTGCTGGGATTCGATCGGAACTTGGCAAGGCTGGGGCGACTCGCGACTGAGCCAGAATGAGCGGATTATGAAGAAGTTCCAGAAGCAGATCGGCACGGAGATGTTTCTTCACGGCGCAGATCGCGAGCAGACACTCAAGGCGCTGAACGTCAAGAAGTGAAAGGGGTTAAAATAAAACAGAGCCCCATCACACGCAAAACTTTTACTAAGTAATGTTTTTTAACTATACTAAAACAGCCCATGGCTTTAAAATGACTATCTTGTTTTATTTTTAACCACTCTACGTTAAGATATGAAAATGTTTAAAAAAGGGGATTAATAATATCGGCGACCGGGTTGATTGCCAGGGTGGTCATGGCAATTCGATTCAAGTGTCCGGAATAGATGATAGCTTTTTTTAGGTTGATTCAGCAGTAATCAGTGTCCCACAGTGATTTTAGCGACAGGACAGGGGTGTACTGAATCTGATATTCTTTTAAAGAGTTACACAAGCACGGTCAAAACGACCGAGCACAAAAACGGGAGAAACACATGAAAAAGGGCACAATGGGCAAACTGACAACACTGGCGGCAACGGTCGCCTTGGGGGTTACGACCGGTTTCGCAGCCGGTGAGAAGTCGAAAGAGGCAGGCAAGGAAGCGGACATGAAGAAGCCGGTCAAGGTCTTCATCATCATGGGGCAGTCGAATGCCGTGGGCTTGGGCAAGGTGGCTTCGCTGGAGGCCGCTGTCAAGACGAAAGGGAAATATCCCTACCTGGTAGATGAGGCTGGCAACTGGGCTGAGCGTAAGGATGTGCGCCATGTGCAGATGATGTCCGGTAAGCTCATGGTCAACGATTGGATGAGCGTCAAGAACAGAAATGCTGTGGGTTTGGAGTATGCACTCGGAAATGCTCTGGGAGATGACTCGGAGGCACCCGTCATGATCCTCAAGAGCTGCATCGGCAACCGGAGTCTCGGCTGGGATCTCCTGCCGCCCGGGAGCCCGCAGATTGAAGAGGGCGGCAAGGTGTATGCCGGTTACAAGGATTCTCCGGATTCCTGGGTCAAGGGCACGGAACCGAAGAAGATCGGCTGGTATGCGGGCAAGCAGTATGACGATGATGTGGCTGGCGCAAAGAAGATACTGGAAGATCTCGGCACGTATTATCCCGGGGCGACGAAATACGAAGTCGCGGGCTTCTTCTTCTGGCAGGGCGAGAAGGATGCCGGGAACAACGTACATGCGGCCAACTACGAGAAGAATCTCACGGCCTTCATCAAGGCGGTACGCAAGGACTTCAATGCGCCGGACGCGAAGTTCGTGATCGCCACCATGGGCGAGGCCATTAAGGGCAAGACGGAAAACAACACCGGCAAGGTGATGGAGGCCCAGCTCGCGGTCAGTGATCCGGCGAAGCATCCGGAGTTCAAGGGCAACGTAGCCACAGTCTACACCCATGACATGGCGCAAGGTGGCAGCGGCAATGGCCATTATGGCGGCAATGCCGAAGTCTACATGGATGTCGGCGAGGCCATGGGCAAAGCGATGGTGGAGTTGTTAAAGAAGTAAAGGATACTGAGCATGAACACGAAGATCGTCTTATCCGCTGCCTTGCTGGCAGGGGTGTTATCCGTGCATGGCGCGGATGTGACATCGTCCACGTTGCAGAGTAAGTTCTACAAGGAAATCCAGCTCTTCAGCACCGCTCCGGGCGAGACCGCGGTGCGGACCCCGATCGAGCACTTCGGGCCGGTCGGCATCGGCATTGACCTGCTGCTGCCGCCGTTCCAGATGCAGGTGCGCAGTGTCGCGAAGGGTTCGCCGGCGGAGACCACGGGCAGGATCAAGGTGGGGCAGTGGATCGAGACGATCAACGGTGAGAAGCTCAAGGACATTGACCCGCGCATCCAGCTCGGCGCCATTATTACAAAAGCCGAGGCCACGGACGGTGTCATCAGGCTCATGATCAAGGAGAAGCCGGATGCCAAGGCCGAGGAGGTCGTCGTCAATATCCCCTTGCTGGGCGCGTACAGCAAGACCTGGCCGCTCAACTGCCCGAAGTCCGCGAAGATCGTCCGCAACCAGGCAGACTGGCTGGCGAAGACCGGCAACTATGCCAGGCCCGGCATCGGCGGTCTTGGCCTGCTCTATCTGCTTTCGACCGGTGAGGAGAAAGACCTCGAAGTCGCCCGCGGCTGGGTCAAGGAGACGGTCGCCAAGTTCAAGGACATCGCGGCCATGAGTATCGACACCAACCCCTGGGGTGTCGGCTATGGCGGGATCGGGCTCTGCGAGTATTACCTGCGCACCGGCGACGCGACGGTCCTGCCGCTGATTGAGAAGCTCGCGGAGTACCTCAAACGCAACATGTACAACGGCGGCTGGAATCAGCGGGGCGGGGTGAACTTCAGCTACGGTCACATGAACGCGGCCGGGTTGCAGAGCGTCTCCTTCCTGCTCCTGGCCCGGGAGTGCGGGGCGAAGGTGGACGAGTTCACGTTGCAGGAATCGCTCAAGCACCTCTACCGTTATG
>CAYWNP010000023.1:0-1461 GCA_964459675.1 uncultured Akkermansia sp.
TTCTCACAGAGCCCACAGAGCTCACGGAGGAATCCATTTGAAGGTTCAATCATCTCTGGAACAGGGCAACATAAAAGGTCGTTATCTTTCATTCGGGATACATATTTCTCTGTGCCCTCTGTGCCTCTGTGAGGAACTACACATTAAATTAACATACTCTGCCGCTATCCCACAACAACTTCTTCCTCCGCATAGCGAATACGCATGGTATCGCCCTCACGTCCGATGAAGAGTGCAATCGCAACCGTACCGAGTCGTCCGACATACATGCTGAAGATGATGATCCACTGTCCCCAGTAGGATAACTGTGGCGTATAATCAATTGAAAGGCCGACCGTACCAAAGGCCGAGATGGTTTCAAACAGCAGTTTTGAGGCTTCAGGGGTCTTTCCGGACGCTGCTTCGGCGTGAAGCAATAAACCAAAGGCCAAAAGGATCAAGAGCTCAACGACCAAGAAGATGACCAACGCTTCCCGTACGATTGTGTTTGAAACAGTGCGGTTGAAGATACAGGTCTCTGTTCGGCGTTTACACATGGCAATCACGGTGAAGATCAACACGACGACCGTGGTTGTTTTAATGCCACCCGCTGATGATCCTGGCGAGCCGCCAATAAACATGAGAATCCCCGTGACAAAACGTGATCCCTCAGTCAGGCTCGACATGGGAAGCACATTGTAACCAGCCGTACGCGGGGTGATGGAATGAAAGAAAGCGCAATCGATTTTATGGACGACGGGAAGATGCTTCAACGCGTTGTCCCACTCCTGGAGAAGAAAAATTCCTGCTCCGGCAAGAATCAAGACAATCGTGGTAGCGAGAACAATCTTCGTATGCAAAGCGATCCGCCCGCGTTTACGCAAGTCGCGCTTCCAGAAGCGAATAGTGACCAAGTTATAGAGCGGCAGGAAACCCAAGCCGCCAAAAACAATCAGAGCACCGATAATATTTACGAACCAGATGTCCTTCTGGAAACCAACAAGGTTGTCCGCATGCAGTGAGAAGCCTGCATTACAGAAGGAACTGATTGCGTGAAAGGACGCATAGTACCACGCTTTGGTGATGCTCATCGTTGGATCGGCTTGATGATAGCGCCAAAAGAGGAGCGCAGCCCCAATGGCTTCGACGACAAAGACCATGACAACCGCCCATTTTAAAAGCGAGTGCAGTCCTTTCACCTCTTCAACGCCATAGGCATCCATCAGGGCGAATTCGCTTTGCATGCCGAGGCGTCGTCCAATCAGCACAAGGAGGAAGGTACTGAGGGTCATCACACTCAACCCACCCAACTGGATCATCGCGAGTACGACCAACTGTCCAAACAAGGTGAGTTGCGTGCCAATATCAATGACGGAAAGTCCTGTGACGCAGGTCGCACTGGTCGCAGTAAAAATCGCTGCGACCGTATCAATGGGGACTCCGTTTGCGCTTGAGATTGGCAGACAGAGAAGAAAGGAACCC
>CAYWNP010000023.1:1561-25328 GCA_964459675.1 uncultured Akkermansia sp.
GTAATGACAAACAGTGGCTCTTCGCTGATGCGCCCACCCGATATTTCGAGTTCAACGGTCAGGCCGCCAAGATTCCTCAAGATGATCCGGAAGAAGTCCTCTGCATCACCCACGGAGGCGACGCGCTTAAAATCGGACCAAACCTTGACAGGAGGCGTGCCGAGGAGTTCCAGCGCTTGATCAAGAAAGGCCGTTCCATGCAAGAGGGCTGCACCACCCCCACACCGCTTAACCGTCTGCCAGTCATCCTTGCGCTCGTAAACACCCCTACGCATTTTAATATCATAAATCTCGCCCAGTAGAGGGGACTTCATCATCTCGCACGCAAGCAAAAACTCAGGTTCATAGCGATAGTTATGCCGAACCGTCAGTCGATTATTTGACTTAATGGCTGCTGCACGCATGTGCTGGGCCTCTTCAAAGTCACAACACATGGGCCGCTCAACATGAACCCACTTACCCGTCTTGAGTGCTTGCATCGCATGGGTCACATGTTCATCAGAACGCGTCGCAATGTCAATAAGCTCCACATCCACGTCCGCAAGGATATCCTCAATCCGACGGTAGGCCCGGCAGTCGGGATAACGGACAAGGATCTGATCCCGGCGCTCCTTGATGGGGTCGCAGACAGCCATGATCTTAAAAAGCTTCGGATAGCTATCCAGCTCAGCGCAGTGGGTCTCGAGGCCAGCTCGTCCGAGGCCAACGATACCAATACGAATAGGTGGCCGAGTTGTCTGAATCATAAGAACCTCCATCACTAACAGAAAATTAAAATACCATTTTTGAGCTATTTCTTATACTTTAGCTCCTTTTCGACCTTCCGTCAACCCCAGATAATTCTTTATGAAGCTGTACAGGGCGTCATAATATGCTATTCTTTAAGCAATTAATGAACTTTAACAGGGGGCTTAACCATGATACCACAATGGCTGATTGAGCAAAAACGGGATGGTATTGAATTAAAAGAGGAGTCCATACGCTCCTTTATAACGGGTTTTACCTCTGGAACCATTCCTGACTACCAGATGGCTGCCCTCGCGATGGCGATCTACTTCAAGGGGATGACCGACACCGAGGTCACGGTCTTAACAGACGCGATGATGCGTTCAGGGGATCTGCTCTCATTTGAAGGGTGGAACCGTCCTACGGCTGACAAACACTCAACAGGCGGTATCGGCGATAATCTATCGCTAATGATCGCCCCCCTTGCCGCCTCCGCAGGGTTGGCCGTACCGATGATTTCCGGTCGGGGACTCGGCATCACAGGCGGTACCCTCGATAAGCTTGAGTCAATTCCAGGCTATAACACGCGCCTGACCACGGAGGCATTTAAGCTGGTCATTGCGACGGTCGGGTGTTCGATCATCGGACAGACCGAACGCTTGGCGCCTGCGGACAAGAAACTCTATGCTTTGCGTGATGTAACGGGGACGGTTCCTAGCATTCCCCTGATCACCGCGAGTATCATGTCCAAAAAAGGGGCTGAAGGGGCGGAGACCTTGATCTTTGATGTCAAGTGTGGTCGAGCTGCGTTTATGCGTTCGCTCGACCAGGCCCGCAGCTTGACTGAGAGCCTTTCACGTGTTGGACGTGCTCTAAACCGTAAGACAGCTGCGCTCATCACCGACATGGACCAACCCCTCGGACGTGCCATCGGTAATGCGGTCGAAGTGGCTGAGGCGGTTGAAACACTCAAAGGCAAAGGTCCTGCTGACACGCGCCACCTGACGCTTGAGCTGACGGCATTAATGACCGTCGTCTCTGGACTCCATGCTGACATGGCGAGTGCCCGTTGCGAACTTGCAAAACATCTTGATGATGGAAGAGCCTTAGACGTTTTTCGAAAGATGGTCATGGCACAAGGTGGAGACCCTCGTTTCATTGATGACCCGACCGCCTTGCCCCAGCCGGGGTACCGCCAGTGGGTTACAGCCCCTTCCGGTGGTTATGTGGCGGATGTGGATGCAGTCGCCGTCGGACGTATTGTCCTCCAACTCGGCGGCGGACGAACAAAGACCGACGACACGATAGACTACGCCGCAGGCATAGACGCGCTTGTTCAACAGGGGGACTATGTTGTAAAGGGAGCACCGCTCATGTGCTTGCTGGCGAAAAACAGCGCCTTAACCGAGCCTCACCTTAAAGCAGCGTGTTCTGCCGTCACCCTGACCCCTGAAAAGCCACCTGCACGAAAACTCATCCTTGAGACGCTTGTTTAGCGTGAAGGATTGCCTTCTCTTTTCTCTCCAGAACAAGAAGAACGACCATCAACAGCGCTGCGATGAAAGCCATCGATGCCCCAAAATAGAAGGGGGCATTGGCGTTAACCTTGTCATAGAGCAAGCCTGCAATCAAACTCGCGGGAAGCAAAGTAATCCCAAGCACAGAATGGTAGATGCCGTATCCTGTCCCGCGCAAATCCTTGCTAACCAGATCAGCCACCATTGACTTCTGGCTGCCATCCACCAAGGCGCTGTAGAGTCCATACAACATGAACAAGAAGAAAAAGACATTGATACTGTTGTACCGGCCAAAGAGAAAATAGACAACCGCATAGACCAGAAAGCCCAAAATGATTAAAATCTCACGGCCAACCTTGTCCGAGAGCTTTCCGATCGGCACTGCCAGAAAAACAGAGACCATATTGAAAATCATATAGACAAAGGGGATGTATGATTTATTAATGCCGGTCTCTGCTGTCTTCACGAGAAGCAAAGCATCTGCGGAATTCCCGAGGGTAAAGACAAAGACAATAGCAAGGAAGAGATAGAATTTTTTGGGTAACTGGCTGACATGAAATGCAGGACGCTCCTCTTTCTTCGCCGACTTCGCCTCTTTGACAAAGAGGATAATGGTGAGAACCCCGAGCAAGGCGGGAATCGTGGCGAGAAGAAAGATATATTTATAGTTAATCTGAAAGAGATAAAGCAGGAGAAAAGCTGCCAAGGGCCCAAAGATGGCACCGCTATTATCCATCGCCTTATGAAAACCGAAACTGATACCCATCGTCTCTTTCGAGACCGAGCCACTCACCAAACTATCACGCGGTGCAGCCCTTAATCCCTTGCCGATCCGTTCAATAAAGCGAAAGATCAAGACTTGGAAAGATCCTGTGACCAGGGCATACAAGGGCGTCACCATGGCCGTAATGCCGTACCCGATCAGCATAAAGGGTTTGTTTTGTCCGATCTTATCGCTCCAATAGCCAGAGAACGCTTTAAACAGCGAGGCTGTGCTCTCTGCTATTCCCTCGATCATGGCGATCGAGGTTTTCGATGCGCCGATCGACAGGAGAAACAACGGCATCACACTGTAGACCATCTTCGTTGAAGTATCGGTAAAAAAGCTGGTCAGTCCCGTAAAGAAGACATTCCGTTCGAGGCCGAATATTTTTTTGTCACTCATACTCATCATCCTTAAAAATCAACTCATGAATCCAACGTCTTACATCACGCGGCAGAAGAGCCCTTTGAGATAGAGCCCCTCAGGGAAACAGAGTCCTTCAGGATGGTCTTCCGCTTGCTGCAGACGCTTGAGAACCTGGAAGTCCCGTTTCGCATCCACGGCAGCATCAGCGACAACTTTGTCGAACAGCTCACTCGTCATGAGGCCTGAACACGAGAAGGTCGCGAGAAGTCCACCCGGACGCAGCAGCTTCATCGCCAGGAGATTAATATCTTTATAACCACGAGCCGCTTTCATCAAACTGCCCTTAGAATCTGCAAACTTCGGCGGATCGAGAATAATCATATCAAAGGTCTTTGCAGCGTCGCGGAATGAGCGCAGAACCTCAAAGACATTTCCGCAAATAAAAGTCGACTCCTCCACATGACAGGTATTGAGGGCGGTGTTCTCTCGCGCAAGAGCCAGCGAAGGCTCAGAGAGATCCACATGCGTCACCGAAGCCGCAGCCGCCGTGACCGCCGCAACCCCGAAGCCACCCGTGTAGGAAAACGCATTGAGCACATCTAACCCATTCGCGTAGCGCTTCACCATGGCGCGATTGTCGCGTTGATCCAGATAAAAACCTGTTTTGTGTCCCTGCAGAACATCCACGTAATAGCGCGTCTCATTTTCAACGATCTCAATACGCTCTGGAGGCGCCTCACCTGCCAAGACACCCTTCATCGGTGGGAGACCTTCGCGCGTACGGACATCCACATCTGAACGTTCATAGACCCCTTTGCACGGTGAGTACCGTTGCAAAGCTTCTACGATCTCCTTCTTCCAACGTTCGGCTCCAGCGGTTGTAAATTGACAAACAATCCAATCCCCATAACGATCTGCAATGAGCCCTGGAATCCCATCGGCTTCGGCATTCACAAGCCGGAAGGCATTGGTCGCGCCTTCAGCAAGAAAGAGCGAGCGTCCACCAATGGCCTGCGCGATTCGATTGTTGATAAACGTTGTGTCAATCTCCGAAACGGCATATGTCCAGAGCCGAACACGGATTTGCGATTCAGGCGAGTAGGCTCCCATGCCGAGCAAGGTTCCATCCGCTGCTTTGACCTGAACGGTATCGCCGGCACTGGGATCACCTTCAACCTGAGCGACAGCCCCTGAAAAAATCCAAGGATGGCGACGCAGGACATTGTATTCGCGTTTATTTTGGAGCGTAACTACTTTCATAAGATTTTAACCTTTATTCGTGTCGAAGGGCTTCAATAGGATCAAGGGAAGCGGCTCGCATCGCAGGATAGAGACCAAAGAGGATTCCGATTCCTGCGCTGATACCAAAAGCGAGAATGAGACTGTAGGGTTGGATCACGGTGGGCATATCCGTCGTCAGGGTGATGACCATCGGAATAGCAACCCCCAACAAGATTCCCAGTCCGCCCCCGCCAATGGAGAGCACACAGGTGTTAATCAGAAACTGAACAACGATCCGACTTTTCCGGGCACCGATCGCGCGCCGGATACCAATCTCCTTCGTACGTTCCGTGACGGACGCCAGCATGATATTCATAATACCAATGCCCCCGACCAGCAAGCTGATCCCCGCAATCGCACCCAAGACGACATTGAAAGTTTTCTTGGTGCGCTCGGCCTCCCGCAATAAGGTGAGCGGCACGTTAACCTTGTAATCTTTTCGTTTGTGGAAACGTGCGAGCATGGCCTCAATCGCTTTGCTCCCGGCTTCAACGGCTTCCGTGCTGGACATTTTCACAATAATCTGCCCCAGTTCAATGCGTTCCCCTTCCGGATGACCATCTGTTGTATACCGAATGGTGGTATCTCCAAAAAGCTTCTTGCCTGTCGAGATCGGGATATAGACATCCGCTTCGCTGTCAGGTGCCTGTGCCGAACCTCCATCCGCATTCTTAACTATACCCACAACCTCGAAGGTGCCTGAACCAATACGGATCAACTGCCCTACCATCTCCTCTGCGGCCAGCAAGCGACGAACACCCAACTCGGTTAAGACGCAAACATTTGCATTTGCCTCGCGATCGTGCGTTCGCAAGACGCGTCCAGCCAGCAACGGACGATCAACAACCTCAAACCAGGTCGGCTCAGTCTCTACAACACGAAGTTCCATCTGGCGATCTCCGAAACGCGTATTCCGCCGAACCATACGTGCGGGGACAGTCAAGAGAACCTCTGGAACAGTCTCCCGGATGCGCCGCTCATCTTCGTACAACAACCCGTACATGGTTAACTTGCTTCTCCCAGCCCCTGATCCTGAACTCTCCGGAGGCTTCTCGGAGGAGAGGAGAATATTCTGACTGCCCAGACGCTTGATGGACTCCAGAGCCTGCTGGCTGGCACCCTCCCCAACCGCCAACATCGCAATCACGCTGGCAACACCAAAGACCATACCTAACATGGTGAGAAAGGAACGTGTCTTATGTCGCCAGACATCGCCTAGGCCGAGTCGAACAAAGGGCCACACATAAAAAAGCTGACTCATATCGAAGCCTCCGTGATCGTCGCAACACGTCCATCCTTCAATACGATCCGCGACTTCGCATAGTTGGCGATATCGGGTTCATGCGTCACAATAATCACTGTCTTCCCTTGCTCATACAACTCCTGAAAAAGTCCCATGATTTGAATACTGGTGGCGGTATCCAGATTTCCAGTAGGCTCGTCCGCCAATAAAACGGCTGGATCATTGGCCAGGGCACGCGCGACCGCCACACGTTGACGTTGTCCCCCAGAGAGCTCGGTGGGTAAATGTTTCAAGCGATGCGCCATGCCCACTCGCTCAGCCAACTCATTCGCCTTTGCACTACGCTCATGGGCAGGAAGTCCGAGATACAGCAAGGGAACTTCGATATTTTCACGGACCGTCAGCTGGGGAATCAAATGGAAGCTCTGAAAGATGAATCCAAGATTTTTTAAACGGTGATCACTCAACTCATCATCATCCATCTCTGCAACATTCACACCATTGAGCCAATAGGCTCCGCTCGAAGGACGGTCTAAGCAGCCTAGAATATTGAGCATAGTACTCTTACCAGAGCCGCTCTGCCCCATGATGGCCCAATAGCCGCCTTTCTGGATGGAAAAGGAGACGCCGTCTAGAGCATGCACCATCTCATCGCCGACATGATAGTGGCGCTTGACCTGCTCCAGACGAACAACCTCTTTCATCCGAGAAACACTCATGGGCTAGACTCCTTGCCCGAGTCCCCAAGCGTACCCGGTGTTGCGGTTTCCAATTTGATCTCGCCGTTCTTTTTCTCTGTCACATCACGAATCCCCACACCTTTATCACGGGGATGACGAGGTGATGCTTTTTTCATCGGCTCGCGCGAATCAAAATCAGAGGCCTCCTCATCTTCAAGGGCCGCTCTTTTCTTGCGGCGCTCCAACTCCTTCTGTGAAACCTCCTTCTCCTCGGAGGTCACCTCTTTGATCGGCGGAGCCAGCATCACCTCATCCCCAACAACAACGCCTCCCAGCAGATGAATCATTCGATTATTGTCAAAACCCACGCGAACCATCTGGGGCGTCCATTTCCCGTTTTTCCGTACATAAATCATCGGGACACCATTCTCACGAACAACGCACTGCACGGGCACATAAAGAACCTTGTTAAAGGACTCCTTAATCAACTCCACATCGCAACTCATCCCGGGGCGAATGGTTAAATCTTGAAAGTCACATTCAATCTCGCACTTATACAGTTTCAGATCTGGATTCAAACTGGCACTCTGGCCATCCGGGAGGACGCCAATCTTCACGAGTTTTCCATCAAATTCCCGGCCGGGGAAGGCATCTATCTTGACCTTCGCCAGCATCCCCCTGTTGATCTTTGTCAAGCTTGCTTCGGGAACCATCGTCTCGACGACCATGCCTGATTCAAGCGGAATATAGATCAACTCCTGACGCTCCACCACAGAACCGCCAACCGCCAACGGCTTGACCCACCACTGGCGTCTGGAAATCTGGACCGTGGAGGCATACAAAACAATGCCATTCGTCGGTGAAATAATTTTGCTTTTTTGAATCTGCACGTTCAGTTCAGCCAAGCGATTGGTGGCGCGATCATATTCACGGCTTCGCGCACGCAACTCGGATTGAACCTGACGCAAGGTAGCCTTGTTCTGCCAAGCCACGCGTACATGAGCCCGTTCAGCCTTGCGAAGACGGCTTCCCAGGACCGCCTGTTGCTGGACCACCGTATAATTGGTCAAGACCGAGAGTTTTGTTTTGGCCATTTCATAGTTGATCTGCTTGCGTTTCAGTTCGAGCTCATCCGCCTGCAAATCCGTTCGAGTCAAGAAGGAAGACTCTGAAAGACGCTTGGACCATTCAAGCTTTTCAAGGGCGCGCTGAACCTCTTCATCTGCTAAGGTGATGTCCGATTCAAACTGCCGCCGTAGTTGCGGATAATCACCACGCTCATATTTTTCACGATCCATTTTAGCCAGTGCAAGTTCGACTTCACCGTCCAACTGACTCGCATCACAATCCCCTTTGACAATTTCGAGTTTTTCTTTCGTGACCGTGACTGCAGATTCCGTATTGCCAACAACAATCTCTTGTTCATTTCGCTTCTCAATCAGATCACTCGCATTAAATTCGATCAGCAAGTCACCGTTTTTTACAGGCGATCCCTCATCAATGACCCAAATAATGGTACTGGCCCCTTCCAGCTCATTTGCAATGACCGCCTTGTCACGACTCTGAATCGAACCTGCCGTGGTGACCGAGATGCTTAACGGACCTTCCTGAACCTTCACCACAGGCACCTCAAGCTCCTTGGGTTTCCGATTTCGCAAGGCCAGAAATGTCCCGATGACCAACAAAAGGGTACACCCGAAAAGAATCTTCTTTTTGCTGTTGTTTGATTTTTTTATCATTATTCCAATCCTTTCAGGCGTGCCGAACGCAACCACATATTCGCATCTGAAATTTCCAGAATGCCCATATCACGCCGCAACTCCAATTCTCGCATCCGCCAACCAATGATCGCAGCGCAAAAATCATCCTGTGCTGTCAAAAATGCCTTCTGCGCTTCCAGGACATCACGCATAATCACGCGACCCGATTCCATAAACATCGCTGTACTCTCCACGCGTATCTTTGCAACGCGAAGTCCTTCCAAACGGATTTTATAGGTTGATTCGGCTGCAGCCAGATTGCGAAGACCATTTCGGACGGCTAATTTAACTGTGTCTTCTTTCTCGTGAATCTCCCGTTGCGTTTGTTCCAAGACAAGAAGACTTTCTTTATAGTTATTCCGTTCCACTCTCCGGTTCCACGGCCAATCCGCGCGTAGACTTAACCGCCACCCTTCTCCACCACTGTCACTCGCGGCTCTATTCAAGGCAACCGAACGTGATGTATCACCTTGTCCAACAATGGTCACATCCGCACGCAACATATCCTCCGCGACCTTTACCGCACGCTCGGCATCAGCGAGTTTATCCCGTGTATTGATCAAATCGAGCCGATTAGACATGGCGATCGAACAGACCTCCTCTTCGTCTGGAAAGAGCCGTCCGCCCCCTGTCCCGTCAGCAGCAGATTGCTGCATTTCAGCGCGCAAGGTATCAAGCGCTTGGGGATCTACATCAATGAGCGCCTCAGGTGGCAACCCCAGTAAGATCTTAAAATTGTCTAACTTAGCATCATACGACCGTTTCATCGCCACGACACTCTCGCGGGCATAGAGAAGTTGTGAGGTAGCCTGGTCCGCTTCGATGCTGCTCCGGCGACCTGCCTGGAAGAGCATGGTCGCACGTTTACTGTTCAACGTCAGATTGCGCTCGTTGTCTTGCGCGTTCTTTAACCGTTGAGCATATTCAAGGACATCATAAAAATTCAGCGTAACCGCGATCGCATAGGTTTGTCGATAATATTCGAACTTGCGGATGGCATATGTCAATTGACGTTCTGCCTGAGTCAAGGGTTCGCGGACAATCTCACGTCCCGCGCCACGGAGCAAGGGTATGCTCATGGAGAGATCCCCTGTGATGCCCAAGGAACTCCAGTCGCTACTCAGCAAGCGGGAGACATCGAGCGCAAGATTTCCAGCCAAAACTGTTCCGCTTTCGAACTGACGTTCAAATGCCGCCCCCGATGCCACGGCCAGCCGAGGGTCGGAACCCGACACGTTGTCACTTAACGCTCCAACAAGCATACCACTAAAAGTCGTGTCAAAGCGGAACAGCTGGGAATCCAGATCGAGGGCTGCACTAAAAATAGTTTCCTTCAGGCTCTGATAGGCCCGGTCATTGCGGGCAGCCACATTTAAAGCCTCCGACAAGGTGAGTCGCCAACTGCCATTGGTCAAATTAATCGCCATATTGGGAATGGCGGGAAACACGACCGACTCTTCTCCACGTGCCATAGCCTGTAACGCCACCCGAAGCGTCAGGGCATCTGCCGGTCGTGACAAAACAAGATCGTTGGTCCGCCCCGTTTGAACGTGCCAATAGGCCGTGGCCAAACGGTGAGCGACCTCTTCCGTCTCACGATTCGCACGCGTCGGCGTCATGCACGCTGAGGCAAAGAGCAGGAGAGTAACTCCGCTTAAAAAGGTAACGCTCCCCAGCTTTTCCTGAAGCTGTTTAAAAAACATCATTCCCCAATTCCCTTTAGTGCTCGCATTATGTTAAATCGCAGTTCTAATTTATGAAGTAGTATACTGTATAACTGCGTTCACGACAATTGCTTTTTTTGTTTTTAAAAAAAACCTGGATTGTAAAAAATCGAATCGCGTGAGGTCTAAAAAAATCCACTTGCATTTACGGTCAAGAGATGTAAAATAAAAAGCGTGGTTCAATCGGGTGTGCTGTTAAGGATTTTCGTTTCATGCAAAAAAAAACCTTTGAGTTATCTGCTAAACGTCTAGGTGGCGAATTACGCTTCCTAAAGGAAACGCTTTCGACAAACCGTGAGGTTGATGCTGCGGCCCACGCAGGAGCTCCTGAGGGCCTCCTTGTTATGGCAGACACGCAGAGCGCGGGTCGGGGACGACTGACACGCACATGGTTCTCGCCCCCGGGCGTCAATCTCTATTTTTCGCTCTTGCTCCGACCCGAGGTCGAACTCGCTGCGGTTCCTTCGTTGCCGCTGGTTATTGGCTTGGCAGTCGCTGAGGCTCTTGTGGCGTGCGCCCCTGCGATACTCCCAAAAATCAAATGGCCCAATGACATTCTGGTCAATGATAAAAAGATTGCGGGTATTCTCTGCGAACTCCAGACCCTGAAAGATAAGCCTGATTATGTGGTGGTCGGCGTCGGCATCAACATCAACCTGACTGAGGCAATGCTTCCAGAGGAGCTGAAAGGACGCGCGACCTCGATCCTCATTGAAAGTGGAGAGGAGCATGCGCGCGAGCAGGTTTTGACTGCTTTTCTAAATCGCTTAGAGCCCCTCTACGACAGCTGGCGTGCGTTCGGCTTCAAGCCGTTGCTCCAGAGTATCAATGCGCTTGATGCCTTGCGCGGAAGAGAGCTTCGTGTTGATTTGTCGGGCACCCCAGTTGAGGGTGTTGCACACGGCATCCAGGCAGATGGATCTCTTCTGTTGCAGACGAAAGAGGGACCGGTTTCTGTCTATTCAGGTGAGGCACATATCCTCTAAACGCGTGCAGCCTTATTTGCGTCCACTCACCAGCCAATGCGGCATCGGCGGTGGCACGGGCCGTGTTTCCAAATCGCGGAAGCCCGCCTCTTTCATCCACCCTTTAAGCTCGTCATCTGAAAAGACCCAGCCATTTTCTGTTGTCAAGGCCATGTTCAGTGCAAAGAGCGCAGAGAAGGCGGGTGCGGTATGCGTCGCATCGGTCATCATGTCGAGCACATAAAGAATGCCACCGGGTTTGAGTGCTGTGAAGGCTCGTCTCAAAATGTCCTTGATCTGTTCAGGTGATTCTTGATGAAGCGCACCAAAAATGGTTACCGCATCATACGCTGCTGACTCGTAACGATCGGTGTGATAATCTCCAGCTCGGCAGGTGACGCGAGTGGCCACATGTGATTCAGCCACCAACTCCGCCGCGACAGCAGAAACTCCAGGAAGATCAACCGTGACACAGGAGAGCTGCGGATGTGCCGTGGCCATCAGAACCGCATACGTACCAGGACCGCCCGCCAAATCGAGAACCGTATGACAGTCCTGCAATGCCAACAGCGGAATGACTTCCCTGCCGATTCCCAAGGCGCGTCCGTGCATGGACATCACAAACCGACGCGTGCGTGCCTTATCCTCCCCTAAATGGATTTCGGGTGATTCAACAGGCTTTCCGGTACGAACAAATTCAGAGACGCGTCCCCACGCAGGATAGACATCACGGTTGTAACGAATCGCGCGCGTCAAATCATGAGGCGCACCAGAGACTAAGGAAAGCTGCGTGGCGGGTGTGTTCGAATAGACTGCACCCTTCTTCTCCACCAAACCAATCGCGACGCAGGCATCGAGTAACAAAACCACGCCACGTTCTGTCGCACCAAGACGTTCAGCGACCAGAGGCGCGGTCGCCTCACTCCCTAACGACTGGATTACCGAAAAGAGCTCCTCCTCTAAAGCTGCAAAGAGCACAGCCGAGCCATAGTACGCGCTGGCTAAATCAATGATTCCAGGAATGGAAAGAGGCTCTTTTTTCATACTTCTCCTAGCGATACATTAAGACGTTCTGACGTTCTTTCAAGAAAGCTCGTGATGCACGCGTCCATTGCCGCACGTGCTCGGAGGCTTGCCCCGACACCAATGCTTGACGCGTGGCCGACGTACCATACAGTTTATCAAACCACTCGGGACGAACGCCGTCGTGCTTCCAAACATGTTTCTTCCCATAGAGCGACGCCAGCGTATCCAAAAGCATGACCGAAGTCTTGACGGGCTTAAAGGTGGCAGGGTTGGTGACGCAGAGACGAATACCATCCAGCTCGCAGTCCTGATAGGGCGCTGTCCCGGCAACATACCGATAAGGATTAAAGGTAACTCCGGGAAGCTTTATTTTCTTTAATGCCTGGCAGGTTTGCTCGGCTCTGATCCATGGTGCGCCGATGACGCGAAAGGCGAGATTAGTCCCTCGTCCACAATCAATCCCTGGCAGGGCCTCTGAAAATACAGTGGAAGAATAGGTCATCGCTGTATCCCAGCTCTTAATTCCGGGTGAGGGCGGAACCCAATCGGGATAACTTGCACCCCACGCAACATCCTTCCTGCACCAGCCCTCCATCGGCACGACCTTTAACTCAAGGGGCAACGCAAACTTACGAACCATCCACTTCGCAACCTCCCCGGGTGTCATCCCATAGACCATGGGCAGCGGACATGGGGCAACGAAGCTGGAAAAATGTGCGTCGAGCATGGGGCCATCCACGACCTCTGGCAAAGGTATTGGACGATCAGCGATAATCACAGGGATCTTCGACTCAGCGCAGGCCTCGAGAACATTCCGAAGCGTTGCCAAGTACGTATAGCAGCGAACCCCTAAATCTTGAAGGTCACAGACCATGACCTCGATGCCCTTAAGCATTTCCGGGGTTGGCTTCCGAAACTCACCATAGAGGGAATAAACAGGAATGCCCCAATCGGGATGGAGACGGGAGGCGGTCTGTTGGCCCGCAGCGGCCTGTCCAAAGAAGCCATGCTCTGGGCCATAAAGGGCCACCAAGTTAACGCCACGGGCCTTCTGAAGGCATTGAGCAGACGTTGCGCCGTTCTTCAAGAGTGCAGCCTGATGGCTTAGCAATCCCACACGGCGTTTTTTAAGCAAACCGAAGGATGTCAACGCTACGTTTTCAATCCCAAGGCGCATGACATTAGTAGCCGTTTCCTGTAAAAGTCATCTCTGGAAAGAGTTTACACTCAATTGTGGACTTCGCTTTGAGATCTTCAAACAGCTTCCGGCTCTCCTGTTGATATTGCGCCTTATAAATCATCGTCGCAATCTTTGTACGATCATCTGAAAGTCGGGGGATCAAGATATGCGAAGCGCGAACGGTCTCAGGCAATGCAGGAACACCGTTCTTGGCGGGCTGTGCCTTTTTATGGGCAACAACTTTGAGCAGATGTATACCTTGTTTGGTTTCAAAAACAGGACTCATCTCGCCGACCTTCACTCGAAACGCAACCTCTTCAAAGGTTTTATCCATCTTGCCACGGGTAAACTCACCCAGATCGCCACCCATCTTTGCGCTGGAACACGCAGAAATTTTCTTGGCCACATCCTCGAAGGAAGCACCATTCAGAATCTGAGCGCGAACGGTTTGCAGATTTGTGCGCCGCAACTCATTTGATACAGCGATCTGCGCTGCAACCGCCTCAACCGCTTTGTCGTCAATTCGAATCTTCCGCTGAACTTCCTGATTCAGGAGCTTCTCAATAATCAGGCTATCCTCAAAGTCACGCTTCATAACCTCCGGTGGCTGGGGACCTTGATTAAAGAAGGCATTCGTATTGGAGTTCTTTTTGGCAAGCGCGAAGGCAAGCTGTTGTAAACCAAGCGTACGCTCTTGTTCGCCAATCACAATCTTCAGGCGGGTAGCCTCATCCAGCATGACGGTCCGATAAACAAACATATTAATGGCTGTTTTACGAAAATGCTCTTTTGCCTGCCCTAACATATTGGACGAAAAAGCCAAATGTTCTACCGTCATGGCATATTTCAAATAACCATCTGCGCAACTGCTCATCTCCCCAAATAACAAGGGTTTGCCATTCACCACAGCAACCACACTTTTTGCAGGCTTATCGCCCGGAGCGATCGTCTCGCCCTTTTTACAGCCAATAAAAGAAGTGATGGAAAGACAAATCGCCATCATCCATACGTAATATTTCATCTCAACCCCTTTCCGTAGCGTGGTTCAACGACTAGATTTGAACCAACACGCCGCCCCACGTTAGACCCGCGCCAAAACCGACAAGTGCAATATAATCCCCAGACTTGAAACGACCTTCCCGACTCATCTGCGCCAACGCCAGAGGGACAGTCGCCGACGAGGTGTTCGCCAACTCGGAAATATTCATATAGAAGCGACTCATATCAATGCCGAGCCGGCGGGCCGCAGCATCTAAAATACGGAAGTTCGCCTGATGCGGAACCACCCAAGCGATTTGATCCAAGGAGATCCCCTGCTTCTGGGCCAAGTCACGAATCACCTCTTCACACGCTTTGACCGCAAAATTAAAGACCTTTTTTCCGTCCATGTGGAGATACCCGGGGACCATATTCTCAGGTTTCGGATGGCGGTATCCGCCGTCACAATAAAGAACACGCTCGCCACCGCCATCAGAACGTAAAACCGATTGCAAGAGTCCGCCGGAACGATCTTCCGCCTTCAAAACCACTGCGCCAGCTCCATCGCCAAAGAGAACGCACGTGTTACGGTCGGTCCAATCCACGGTTCGTGTCATCACATCGGTTCCAACCACCACCATGGGACGTGGATCCAAGAGCATCATCGAACGTGCCACCTGCATCGCATAGACAAACCCGGAACAGGCCGCCAGCAGATCGAAGGCACCCGCATTGACAGCGCCAATATGGTGTTGCACCAAACAGGCACAAGAGGGAAAGACGTTGTAGTCGGGCGTACTGGTCGCGACAATGACCATGCCCACCTCTTCAGGCTTCACACCCGACATCTTTAAGGCTTCTTGGGCTGCTTTAGTTGCTAGCGAGGCCGAGCTTTCATTTTTGGAGGCCACGTAACGGGAACTAATGCCTGTATGCGAGACAATCCATTCGTCCGTAGTATCTATCGATTTCGGCAACTCGTGGTTCGTTACCTTCTGCTCTGGCAAGCCAGCGCCGAACCCAGCGATGTGAATATTCATACGTTTCTACGTTTCCTTACGTTTTTTAAAAAGAAGGCGATATCTTACCAAAACCTTGCAGAAAAAACAAGACGACACTTTTCCCTATTTGTTTCAAAAAATATGAGACTCTCCGCTTGAATACTTGCCCATTTTTATGAAAAACAGTATTATTAGCCATCCAATTGCTAGTGTACTCCTTGAAATTTATGAAAATTGCCATTGCCTATCCACCTTTGCCTTCTGAAAAAGGAGTCCCGTTGCTGGGACAAAACCGTCAATTTCAGTGGTTTAACCGTCCCACGTTCATCTATCCAGTGGTGCCCGCCCTCGCTGCAACCCAGGCCAAAAGCGCTGGACACGAGGTGGCTTGGCTTGATGGTATTGCCTCGGAGTGGACACCTGAGCAGTTTCAGGAGAAGCTCGAATCCTTCAGCCCAGATCTCCTCCTGTTGGAAACCAAGACCCCTGTCATTAAACGCCATTGGCAACTCATCAAGGCGTTAAAGGCAAAATATCCCTCGATGCGTCTCGTCATTGTCGGGGACCATGTGACCGCGATGCCTGAGGAGACCATGGCTAATTGCCCTGTGGACTATATCCTCACCGGGGGTGACTATGACTTTCTTCTCATCAACCTCCTCGCCCACCTCAACTCCCCCGCGACAGTTCCCCTTGAGGCAGGCATCTATTGGCGTGAACCCAGTGGCACAATCAAGAACAGTGGCCCCTTTAAACTTGATCATGATCTGAAGACGCTCCCCTGGATTGACCGTGAGCTCACACAATGGGAGCTCTACGCCACAAAGAACGGCAACTACAGCCGTATCCCGGGAACCTATATCATGTCAGGCCGGGACTGCTGGCATGGCAAGTGTACCTTCTGTTCGTGGACGACACTCTATCCCACCTTCCGTACGCGAGAGCCCAAAGAGGTGGTGGATGAAATCGAACACCTCGTGAACCACTATCACATAAAAGAGATCATGGACGACACGGGCTGTCTTCCTGCCGGTGCGTGGCTGAAGACCTTTTGCAACGAGCTGATTGCCCGGAAGCTCAACAAGCAGGTCAAGATCGATTGCAACATGCGCTTTGGCGCCTTGGACGAGGAACTTTGCCGCCTCATGAAAAAGGCTGGCTTCCGCCTTGTCCTCTTCGGACTCGAATCCGCAAACCAATCCACCTTGGACAGATTGGTCAAGGCTGTTAACGTCGAACAGATCGAAGCCGGCGCGAAAGCCGCAGCGCAAGCAGGCTTGGCGGTACACGTCACCGTCATGTTCGGCTACCCCTGGGAAGGCGAAGCCGAGATCGAGAAGACCGTCTGCTTTGCGCGTCATCTTCTGCGAAAGAGCTACGCCTATACACTCCAAGTCACCATGGTCATCCCCTACCCCGGCACGCCCCTCTTTAAGGAACTCGAAAAGGACAACCTCTTGCTGACCCTTAATTGGGACGACTATGATATGCGCACGCAGGTCATGAAATCCGGCGTCTCCGAGGAACGGATCAAGACTGCCATACGCGATGTCTACCGTGGCTTCCTCCACCCCGAGACCATCCTTCGTCGACTCATCTCCATGCGCAACCCTGTCGAGGACATTAAGTTCTTCTGGCGTGGCTTTCGCTCCATCCTTGGCCATCTTCGCGACTTTAAACACTAGGAATTTAAAAAAAAGGTCTTAACGCATGAATCCTGAACAAATCGAAAACCGCAAGAAGGTCATGGGCAGAAGTATCCGTTTGGGCCATTGCGTCTGTGATCCGGCCAAACCCTGTCCATGCCCCCTCTTCCAGGAAAAGAATGTCTGCCTCTGCGCCGGGGAACATCTGCCCGTGGATGGCGCCGCAGCCGTCAAGCTGACCCAGCATGTGCGTAGCGCAGGCTGTGCCAGCAAGATCGGCCAGAAGGATCTGCATGCCGTACTCGCAGGGTTGCCTGTTGTGAGCGATCCACGCTTGCTGGTCGGACTCTCCACCGCCGACGATGCCGGCGTCTTCGAGATCCAACCCGGGCTTCTGCTGGTCCAGACCGTGGATGTCTTCACGCCGGGCGTTGACGATCCGTACACCTTTGGTCGCATTGCCGCCTGCAACTCCCTCAGCGATGTCTATGCCATGGGCGGCAAGCCCGTCACCGCGCTCTCGGTGATTGGCTTTCCCATTCATACGCTCCCCCATGCCGCGATGACAGCAATCTTGAAAGGGGGCATGGATGTCCTTCAGGAAGCCGGGTGCGTGCTGGTTGGCGGACACAGCATCAACGATGAAGAGGTCAAGTTCGGTTTCGCAGTGACAGGCGTCGTCAACCGTGAGCACCTCACCACCAATGCAGATGCGAGAGCCGGTGACACGCTCATTCTCACGAAACCCCTTGGCACCGGCATTGTCTCGCTGGCAGGTCAACTCAACCGCGCCTCGGAGCGTTCCCTTGCTGCTGTTGCGGAATCGATGTCCACCTTGAACCGCAAAGCTGCAGAAATCATGACACGTTATGCTGTCAAGTCCGCGACAGACATTACCGGCTTCGGCTTGCTCGGCCATCTGACGCGTATGATGATTGAGAGCAAAGCCTCCGCTGTGATTAACTTCCATGCGTTGCCGCTCTTCCCTGACGTACTCGCCTACGCATGCGAAGGGATGTACAGTGGCGCGAACGAGCGCAATGCATCGTTCAGTGCAAAACATACGACATGGGAGGCGAGTCTGACCGAGGCCGAGCAAGCCATCCTCTATGATGCTCAAACATCAGGCGGACTGCTGATTGCTGTTCCTGCGGAAAACGCCATACCCCTACTGAATGATCTTCATCACGCAGGTATCATGCAGGCTTCAATCATCGGCGAAGTTCGCTCAGGAACACCCGGAACTGTCCGCGTAACACGTTAACGCATTTGAAGCTATTGTATTGTTCCTCACAGAGGCACAGAGGACACAGAGGCATAAGCATTTAATAACACGCTAGCAATGTTGCTCTCTGTGCGCTCTGTGGGCTCTGTGAGAAAACAAATCAACACGGACAATGGCTAAAGGTAGAATATGAAGATAGACTGGTATGGGATAGCGGATCATGAAGTGCAAGCAGTCTGTAGAGCCTTACCACAGGACCTTCAATCGTGTATGACACATCTGCTCATCACCCTGGATCCGCGCCCGCGCAAAAGCGAACAACTCGATCCTGATGACCAAGACGATCTGCTCGGATTATTCGTCGGCTCCGCTTACGCAGATTCCCAAAACGAGCGCGACACACTCCCCAGCGCCATTCGGCTTTATATTGAAAATATCCGTGACGAGGCAGAGGACGATCCTAAACGCTTCCGACATGAAGTGCGCAAGACACTTCTCCACGAGCTTGGACACTATCTAGGACTTGAAGAAGACGATCTCGATAAACGCGGCCTTTCTTAAGATCATTCCCTATTCGACGCGCAGACATCGATCATTTCTTATGGAATTCCAAGGGCGCGGATAAGATCAATGATGGCTGTCTGTCGATAGGCTATGAGTTGCACCCGTGTACGCTCGACCGTCAAAACTGAGCGTTCGCTCTCAATCACCTCCAGATAGGTGACAAATCCCTTCTCGTAGCGTTCTTTCGCTAACACAAGCGTCCGCTGGGATGCTTTCCACCCACGCTCTGCTGCGGTCTGTCGCTCCTCAATGCCGCGAAGCGTGTTCAACGCATCCGCAACCTCGCGATAAGCCGTCAGGACAGCTGCTTCATACCCTGCTGCAGCCTCTTTTAAGGCAGCCTGTTCCACGTCCTTGGAGGCCTTGAGTCGCCCACCATCCAAAAGCGGAGCGGAAAGACCAGCCACCAAGGACCACAGACGACTCTTCCAATCCAACAAGTCTGAGAGGCGCTCTGATTCAGTTCCTATTTTTCCAGAGAGCGTCAGCGCGGGATAGCGTGCCGCTTGTGCCGCGCAGACGCGCTGGAACGTGGCTTCCCACCGCAGACGTTTAGCGGCAACATCCGGCCGTTGTTCCAGCAAGGCGAGCGAGAGGGTTTGCGGGACTACAGGGACCCTTGGTTCTTGGGAAGGCTGATTGGTAAAGGTGTTTGCGCTGGCGGCATCGCCGCAAAGAATATCCAACGCAAGACAAAGCGCTTGTTCGCGCTCACGCAACACAGCTCGTTCCCCCTCGCGTGTCGCAACCTCTACACGCGTCCGAGAGTTGTCCAGCTCAGTGGAAAACCCTGCATCCGTGCGAACAGTTTGTATTTTTTCCGTCTCTGCATAGGCCTGTAGCTGGCGTTCGACCACACGTTGCTCACGAAGCACTGCAAGACGATTGAGATGAACTTTTGCTACTTCAGCGCAAAGCGCGATCTCGGCCGTTGCACGGTCCGCAACGGAGAGTTCTACATTTTTTTTCGCGGCTTCACGCAAGGATCGGATACGGCCCCACAAATCCGCCTCGTAGACAAACTGAAAACCGATTCCCAGTCGTGTCTGATAAAGCGGAATCAACGGAGAAGAGACCGTATTTTCAGAAATGCGTGAACGGCTGACATTCCCGGAACCGCTCACCTGAAGCGCAGCGTCCGCCCCCACCAATCGGGCGTTCGCTTGTGCCGCTTCAATACGGGCAGCCGCCTGTACTAAATTACGGTTCTGCTCCCGAGCACGGCCGATAAGACGATTCAATTCTGGGTCGTCAAAGGCCGTCCACCATTCCTTTGGCAAAGGACGCTCAATCTCTTCCAGCGCGTTAGTCGAAAGCGAAACCGCCATGGCCGAAGCTGGCGCTGGAGTCGTTAAAGGCTTCTCGGGGTGCACCACGCAACCAGAGAAAATAAACATCAAACATCCAACGCTCAACGTCCAACGTTCAACATTTCCCGCAGAGGCGCTGAGGCGCAGAGGAGAATTATTTTTTCGTGCTTTTCGTGTGTTTCGTGGGCAAAAAATTGAGGTTATAGACAAGCTCATCATGTTGATATTCCGTGTTGGATATTCAAAAAAAACTACTCTTCCAAATAAAGATCCAGCTGTTGACCAACATAAAGGGTTGTATTCGTCGAGGCCTGGCAACGATAGATGACCTGGAGGACGCGCGTGTCCACGCGTTCGACACTACTGCCCGTGAGCGAGGTTTTGGGGATGATAAAGGGCTCGACGCGTACGAACTCGAGCGGGAGTGGTTTTTGGGTATCTCCCTTGAGATAGCCAACCGCCTTCATCCTGGGACGCACGCGCGGCGCGACTTGCTCATCAATATCAGCACGGATCTGGAAGTAGGTGAGATCCCCGAGAATAAGTGGTGCACGTGGCGCACCTGGCGTGACAAACTCGCCGGGACGCGTATTGACTTGCAAGACCGTCGCTGCACGAGGAGCTCGAACAACAAGACGAGCGAGTAACGTTTCAGTCTGTTCCACCGCGGCGCGGGCAGAGGCCAGTTCGGCCGTCGCAACCAACAGATCCGAACGGCGCGTCTCCAGTTCCTCACGTGTGATGGCGCGGCTATCCGTCACCATCTCTAAGCGAGATAGCATGCCACGCAGACGCGCCTCAGTCGCCTCAGCCACCAGTACGCGGGCGCGCTGGCCAATCAACGAGGCTTTGAGCTCCCGATCATCAAGCTGTAACAACGGTTGTCCCGCTTCGACTTTATCCCAGACACGAACATAGATTCCAGTAACCAGTGCAGCCACGGGAACGCCGATGGCCACATTTTCGCCCTGAGCCTCAACAATGCCTGCTGCGGCAACCGAGTGTTGGAAGGGATTGATTGGTGGCGCATACGGCGGCACGGGCACAGGGTCCTGCGCCGAGAGACGAAGAACCAGAAGTCCGGCAAAAATCATGCCACCCAACGAAAGATAGAAACTGAAACGTGTCAACAGAATAGACATGGATGTTCTCCTTATTAAGATTAAGAACCTGGGGGATGAAGCCGCATGATCTCCTCATGCGTCGTAAGTGTCCGGAAGATTCTGCCATCTTCCATTTCAGCCATGTGATCCGCAAACCCATACGTTCGGTTATCATGGGTCACCACGAGCACAAGACGGTCCTTCTGGGTTGCGGCCTTACGCAGGAGCGTCATAACATGCTGCCCGTTCTCACTGTCAAGAGAGGAGGTCGGTTCATCGCAAAGAATAATCGGCGGCTCATGCACAAGCGCACGCGCAATAGCCACACGCTGCTGCTGGCCTCCCGACATCTTTGCGGGTAAAAAGTTTACGTGATCCGAAAGTCCGACCCACTCCAGAACCTCCCGTGCTTTACGTTCCGCATATCGGTAGCCAAAACCCTGAATCACCAAAGGCACCGAGACATTCTCTGCGGCGGTCAGCGTCGGAATCAGATTGAACTGCTGAAAAATAAAGCCTAGGTTACGCGAACGGAACTTGGCGACCGCATTAGCGCCCATCTTGTCCAGTCGTTGGCCCAAAACTTCAATCGCTCCGCCATCGGCATGGAGTGTGCCGGCAATGATGCTCAGCAAGGTGGTCTTGCCGCAGCCAGAGGGTCCGACCAACATCGTAAGACGCCCGGTCTCCGCCACGAAGTCGGTCTTTTTGAGCACAACGGTACGCGCCTCGCCACGGCCGAAGCTTTTATCAACTGATTGGACATAGATGCCAAGTGCGTTCACACGTTTTTTCTCTAACTTCCTTTTTTCGACAGGATTAACAGGATTTTTTGGATTGGGTTCATACTCTGTACTATCTTTTTTCTGTGTCACTTATTGAAAAATTCTCAATCCTGACCATCCTGAATTTCTCCTCGCCGAAGCGAAGCTGTCGGAAAATCCTGTCAAAATTAACTACCGGGGAAATCTCAGAGATTCACTGCCAACTGCTACTGCCGACTGCCACTACTCCGCCGCACGCGGCGGTCTTACCTGAAGACAATCGCAGGCTCAAGCCGCACAATGCGGATGATGCCGATAAGCGCCGAGATGACGACAATGACCAGCACCGCAACCCCCACGATCGCGGGGATCTGCCAAACCATCAAAAAGGGAACTTTGCCGAGGCGCAAGAGATTGTTGCCCATAAAAGATACAAGGCCGAGCCCTGTTCCGAATCCAATAAATCCCACGAGAAGTGCTTGGGCAATCAACATCCCGCAGAGTTCGCCACTGCTGGCGCCCATGGCGCGCAACGCAGCAAAATGGCGGGTATTTTCCAGGACGAACGAGTAAAAGGTCTGCCCTGAAATCGCGGCGCCGATGAGAAACCCAATGATGACAATCGTGCCCACATTGATCGGGATACCTGTATTCTTGACATACCACATAATCGTCGACCACATAAACTCGTGATGCGTAAAGGCGCCGAGTCCTGTCCGTTCAACAATTCGATGCGCCACATCATGTTCGGATAGGCCCGGCTGGGGTGCCACAAGGATAAAGCTCAGCATCTTGCGCTGGTTGGGTGCATATTGGACGGCCCGATCATACGTGGTGAACACATAGGGCCCGCCAGTGAAAGAACGATAGCTTTTGCAAATAGCGACAATACGCGCCTCGCGGTCATTAATTTCAAAAATGTCCCCAACACCAATGGGGCGGGACCGGCCGGCACTTAAACGCTCAACACCGAAATCATCCAAAATCACGGTGTTGGGCATGCGCAGATCTTCCAGACGCCCCTTGATGATGCGCGTGGGTGCGCCGATGAGTGTGTTATTATCAAGCCCAACCAGGGTGATCAACTTCGACGTACCGTCCGTCAGCCGAGCCATCGATATCCCTTGATAGAGTGGGACAGCCCACGCCACACCCTCAACGGAGCGGACACGCGTAATATCTGTATCGCGCATAGGCTTGTTGTCATTACACTGTTCAACCTTGGGATCAGCGACCCAAATCGGAACACGGACATTGCGCATGGTCGAGTAGGTCCAAGACATCAGACCGCAAAAGAGTGACATGCCTTGCACCATCAGAAGGGTCGCAAAAGTGATACCACTGACAAGCATGACGTACTTGCCACGATCCCCGAAAAGCATTTTGAGAGCGATCCGAATCATTTCTTGAACCTCCTTTCCGTTGTGCATTCACACGCGCGTTAAGCCCGTGGGTGGCCTTTGTCGTACTCTTCTTTGAGGCGTTCGATCGAGACATGGGTATAAATTTGCGTGGTCGAAAGGCTACTGTGACCAAGCATCTCCTGGACACTTCGCAGGTCTGCGCCTGCGTCCAGTAAGTGGGTCGCAAAACTGTGCCGCAACTTATGGGGAGTCAGTTCGGGTGGAAGTCCTGCCGCCGCAAGCCAGACCTTCATCTGGCGCTCCATCGAACGAACCGTCAGAGGTCCGCCCTTGAGGTTGAGAAAGAGGGCGTCCCCTGCCCCACATTTCTCTGGCCATAAATAACCAGTTGTCCGGCGGAGCGCCTGGAGTGACTCGCAGGCTGGTGCGCCTAACACACAGAGCCGTTGCTTACGTCCTTTGCCTTCGACAATGGTCGTCCCCCGTTCGAAATTGATGTCGGACCATGTTAACGCGGCGATTTCACTGACACGGCAACCCGTACTGTATAGCACTTCAAAGATCGCGACATCTCGACGCGC
>CAYWNP010000023.1:25428-26575 GCA_964459675.1 uncultured Akkermansia sp.
GTAGGATCCGACTTCACGTCGTTCACAAGCATGGACTCCGTTGCCGTTGTCTTGGTGACAACAGCAAGGGAGACTGGGTTCAGGGTTCGGGGTTCAGGGTTCATGGGTCAGGACTCAGATTCAGTTTTTAACCACAAAGAACTCAAAGACCACAAAGAAAAACAATTGAACGTTGGATGTTGAGCGTTGGATGTTCGATGTTGAGTTTTGATCTATTCTTTGATTCGTGTGGTTCGCGCCATTCGGATGCTAAAATTTACTTTTTCACAAACCGGCGGCACTTCACGCCAGCGGCCTTGAGAAGCTTCTCAGTCTGCTCGGTAAACGCATAATCGCCGCCATACACCACTTCGCGGATGCCGGCATTGATAATGAGCTTGGCGCAAGTGAGGCAGGGACTGATCGTCACATAAATGGTTGCTCCTGCGATCCGTGTGCCGTGATAAGCAGCCTGACAGATCGCATTCTGCTCGGCATGAACGCAAATGCACTCTTCAAGACTGGATCCCGATGGGGCATTGCCTGAGCAACGTGCACAGCCACCCTCAAAACAGTTCGTAACCCCGCGTGGCGTACCGTTGTAACCTGTGGAGACAATCTGGTGATCCTGGACCACCACGGCGGCTACTTTACGACGGCTACAGTTTGCGCGCGTGGCCGTGACCAACGCAATCTCCATGAAATATTCGTCCCAGCTCGGCCGGGGATCTGCGATCTTCTTTTTTGCTGCCATATTGACTCCTTAACTTCGAAATTGCCTTATTGCCTTATTGCGTTATTACCGCTATCGCTTTCGACATTCGTCGAATGGTTTCCGCTTCGCTCCAACGAGCCTTATTAAAAAACTGGATGTTCGACCTGTCCACCGTAGCCTTGGCGAAGGTGGATGTTGGATGTTCGAATTCATTCGTGTGGTTCGTGATATTCGGATGCTAAAAAACTACAAGATCACTGATCACTTCACTGCGCCTGCGGCGACAGCAGCGAGTAGGCCGCCGTGCAACAAAATGGTCTTCTGGCGTTCCGACAACGTGGCGACGACTTCAAACGACGTCCCTTGTGTCTCATTGATCACCGTGGCCTTACCCGTGCCAGTAACCGCCTGACGCACATCTGGAATGGTCAACCGATCACCTTTTTGAATCGT
>CAYWNP010000024.1:0-11518 GCA_964459675.1 uncultured Akkermansia sp.
GTAAGTCTGGAAGAGAAGTTAAAAGTCGGGAGAATTGTGAGTAGTGAATGGTGAGTTGTGAATAGTGAATTGTCCCGCAGAGGCGCTGAGGCGCAGAGGAAAAAAATTACCGCAAAGAACGCAGAGAACACAGGGAAAAGAGTTGTACATCTGATTGTGAAACAAAGAATTTAGAAGTTGATCTTTGAGATCTTTGTGTTCTTTGCGGTTAAATCAAATCAAGTTGTAGGTAAGTGAGAAATGAAAGTGGAGATTAAAAAGTATAAACCTGCGGTGACACGGGAGGTCCTGCTCTTTCTAGCAGGGGCGCTCTGGTTCTCTGTCGGTTGCCTCCTCCTCGGCTTCGCCGTCTTCTGGTTGTGCTCTGCCGAAATGGGACTGCGAATCATTTGCGGGGGCGCGGGGATACTCATTGCGCTGCTGGTTTACCATTTTGGGTTGTTGAAAGTTGTGGACAAAAACATCGCGCGTTTACTGCCTAGCGAGGAAAAAAGGAGCATCTTTTCGTTCATGCCCTGGAAAAGTTATCTGATTATTCCCGTGATGATTGCGCTAGGTTTGCTTCTGCGTCATTCCGCGATCCCGAAGCCCTATCTGGCGATTCTTTACATTGGGATGGGGCTGGCGCTCCTCTTGTCGAGCCTGCGATATTTTCTGCAAGCGCTAAAAGGTCGTTTACGGCCTGTGGCTGAATAGGACAGCTTCGTGCGCCCACACAGTGGACGCACGGGAGTGATTAAAAGTGCAATGGACCAGGGTTGTATTATTTATCCCAGCGCGACATCGAGTAGCATCATCACCGCAAAACCGGTCATGGTCGCCATGGTGACCACATCAATATTTTTTTCATTTCGCTGAGATTCAGGGATCAGTTCTTCGACGACCACAAAAATCATTGCGCCTGCTGCAAAACACAAGGCATAGGGCAGTATGCTCTGCATGTGCAACACAAACGCCGCGCCAATGACGCCGGCGATCGGCTCAACGATGCCGGAAGATTGTCCCAGCAAGAAACTTTTTCTTCGGCTCATACCTTCTCTTCTCAGGGGCAGTGAGACGGCCGCGCCCTCGGGAAAGTTTTGGAGACCAATGCCGATGGCGAGAGCGATAGCCCCGCCGATCGTGGCGGAAGAGAGATTGGCGGCCACGGCGCCGAAGGCCACGCCGACCGCCAGACCTTCGGGAATATTGTGGAGGGTGATGGCGAGAACCAACAGTGTGCTTCGCTGCCAGGATGTCTTGATGCCTTCGCTATGAGACGCATCCAGGCCTAAATGGAGATGAGGGAGGAGTCGGTCGGTCAGTCTCATGAAAATGCCGCCCGTCATGAATCCGATGACGGCGGTCAGCCAAGGAATTTGACCCATCTGTTCCGCCATTTCGATTCCGGGGGCGAGCAGTGACCAGAAGCTCGCGGCAATCATGACGCCGGCTGCAAACCCGAGCATGGAGTCCATGATTTTCGGTTTAACATCTTTTGTGAAGAAGACGAGTCCGGAGCCTGCTGCTGTCACGCCCCAGGTGAAGAGGGTTGCGAGCAACGCTTGTGTTACGGGACTGCAGTGCTGTAAAAAGTCGATCATTTTTGTCCTCGCTTAATTCCCAAAGGATACATCTCTCATGACTCGGAGCAGTTTATTCTTTCACACGGCGACTGTCAAGAGGGAGAGGGGGAGGGGGAGGGGGGAGAATATCCAATATCCAACAAGGAATATCCAATATCCAATGCGATCCTGAATCCGGACGAAAATAAACGAGGGGGTAACTCTTAGCATCCGAATGGCGCGAAAGGCACGAATAGGAGAGAACATCGAATTTTTAATAAGGCAATAAGGCAATTACGCAATAAGGCAATGCATGAGAATTTACTTGTAAGCGAGGAGGGGAAAGAGGATAATCAAAGACAACTCAGGAGGTAGAGTATGCAACGAAAAATGATGTTTGTGATGGTTCCGTTGGTGGCGATGGTATTGGCTGGGTGTACGACGGTGACGCGTATCGGCGATTTTACAATTGTCTCGTCCAAAAATATTGATTTGACGCGCGGGGCTGATTTTAAACGGGGAACCAACCGTGTGAAAGGCGAGGATATGGTGGTCTATAATGGATTTACTGTTCCTGGCGCTCCGAACATGAAGACGGCCATTGATCGGGCGATTGAGTGTGTTCCTGGAGCTGTTGCACTCTTGGACGGGGTTATCTCGTCCAAAGTAGTTGCGTATCCCTTCTGGTCGCGGAGCGGCTATGTCGTTGAAGGAACCCCGCTGGTTGATCTCGGGTTGCTCAGCAACTCTGTCCCGACCCCGGCGGTTTATCAGCCGGCTCGGTAGAGCATGCTAATAAATGTGTAGTTCCTCACAGAGGCACAGAGAGCACAGAGAAATAGGTATCCCGAATGAATGATAAACATCTTTTATGTTGCCCTGTTCCATAAATGATTGATGCTTCAATTGGATTCCTCCGTGAGCTCTGTGGGCTCTGTGAGAAAAAAACGGAAACACTTTTACGGCTGACAGGAGGTCGGTGGGCGGTGAGATGTTATTCGACCACAGGGGCTTTTTCAGGGGATGGGGTGGAAAGAAGGGGCTCTGTCTTTTCTTCGATGACGCGCACTGGGCCTGAAGAGAGAATGGTGGTAGGCTTTTGAACGGTTGGGGGCTGAGGTTCTGCAGGCACGGCCCCTTTTTCTTTAGGTTGTGAAGGAGCCGGAAGCGTATACTTTTTCTGATAGAGGGTGTTTGTGCGAACCCCATCTTTCGCATGTCTTTGCTTAAATTCCTGAAGCCTTTCCTCTGCTTCACGCTCTTTCTTGAGTTGTTCTGCCTTGCGATACTCCTTGTCGAGCATTTCGCCAAACTTAGGAGTCTCCGCCAGATCGCTGTTTGACCAACCTTTGGACCAGACACCATCTGCATTGGTGTTTTCTAAACGCCGACGTGCATCATTCTGAGCTTCCGTACTTCCTTTTACAACGTGTGGCGTCAGGAAGACCATGAGCTCAGAAGAGTCCTCTGTATTTTCGGTAGAGCCAAAGAGGTAACGTCCAACCAGCGGAATATCTTTTAAGACCGGGATGCCCTTGTCAACTGCGACATTTCTTGTTTTAATAAGTCCCCCCAGCATGATTGTCTGCCCGCTCTTGACAGAAATATCCGCCTGCAGCTTAGTCGTGCTGATGGTTGGGAATTCCAATTTGTCTCCCGAACCATTAGTAGAAGATGATCCACTGGAGCTAAAGGATTGGGGAGCACCGAGCGTTTCAAACTTCTGATCGACGGTCAGGGTCACATTCCCATTGGGGCTGATGCGCGGGGTGACCTTGATGGTGACACCAAAATCACGTTGCTCATAGTCCGGTACTTCTTGGTAAGACCCGCCGTAACCGCCACCGCTGGCACGTACGCCCTTATAGAGATACCGCATGTCGGTAGATTCCAGAACCGCCTCTTTGTTGTTGACGGTCATCAGTACAGGGGATTGCAGCACCTTGGAACGGTCGTCTGTCTTGGAAGCGTGGACGACCATGTTGAGATCGAGCTTATCGAAAAGAAAATAGTATTTGGCGCCGGCAGCACTTAGGCCTTTACCAGCCGCTGTCGTTAAAGTTTCTAAGGGCGTGTTGGCACCTGCACCGCCTCCGCCCATAGCACTGATGCCACTCTTGGTTACGACGTGTTCGTTGATCCAGTCAATACCCGTCTTGATGGTGTCATTCAGTGTCACTTGAAGCAGGACGGTTTCGATGATGACTTGTTCGAGTTCGACATCGAGTTCCTTGATGAGTGCCTCAATGACGACCATGTCCGTGGGGCTGGCCATGACAATGAGGCCATTGATGCGCTTGTCCGCTAGGATGGTAATGTTTTCCTTGCTGAGTTCACCCACTTTACCCGTGCCGTCTCGGTCAGCGACCGTTGCTCGGGGGGTTGGCGCGGGCGCAGGTGCTGGTGTCGCGCTGGTCAAATTCTGGTTGGCGCTCGGGGTAGGGTAGGGGGAGGAACGCTTGTTGCCGGAAGAGGAACTGCTTTTTGAACCCGTGGAACTTTTAGAAGCGGATGCATTGCCGATGAGTTCATTGAGGATATCCGCGATACCCTTTTCGCCATCCTTACTCCCCGTACTGTCTGCCGTCGCGTATTGGAGGCGGATGATCTTGACTTGAATGTCAGGGGCTGTTGGAATGTCGAGGACTTCTATAATTTTGTCGAAGAAGAGCATATTTTCTGGACGGGTGACGACAATGAGCTTGTTGGAGCGCTCGTCTGCAATGACTTGGACCTTACCGCGGATCATGCCACGATCCGCATCATTGACCATGGCGGAGAGCGTTTCGTTCGGCGTGACCGGTGCGGGCGTGGTGGTCGGTGTTGTGGGGCGAATCAGCCCTGGGGGGAGCAGGCGTGAACCCAACAGGGAGGAGGTTGTGGGCGAGGCGGTTGAACGAATGGTGCCAGGCCCGCCTGAGGTGGTTGACTTGATTTCCTCTTTGGCCTGTTGTTGCTTCTGTGATTCCGCAACGAGCTCCTCGATACGTTTCTTGATGTCGTCGGCCTTTGCATACTTGATGGTGCGGACCTGGACCTCGTCGGTGATTTCGATCGGCTTATCAATAAACTTGACGATTTCCAACATCCGGTTGATGTTCTCCTGCGTGTCCGTGACCAAGATGGTATTGGTCCGTTCAAAGATCTGGAAGAGACCGTCAGGTTTCTTGAAGCCTTCGAGCGCCTTTTGGCCTTCAGTAACGGCGAGGAATTTGAAGGTGATCATCTGGCTGATGGTGCGCCCCATTTCAGGGTGAAGGGTTTCAGGTTCGTCCATGATGGTCTTGATACCTTCTGTGCGAACCTTACCCTTTGCAAAGACCTTGAGGAATTTTTTGCCATCGGGTACGAGCACGATGTTGTTCATGGCGAGGGTCTTTTCGATCGCCTCTAGGTATTCCTCTTTGGTGAGTTCAATCTCGGGCTGGCTCTTGAGTGTGATGGTTGCCTTTGGAACGTCGGGGGCGGGGAGGAGTGTGCGGCCTGTTGCTTCAGCATAAGCCATGAGGAGAATCAAGGAGTCGGCACCATTAAAATTCAAGCGCGTGGAGTTGGTCTTGGTGGTGGAGCTTCCCGTTGTTGCCGCAACAGGACTGGAAGCACCACTTGTGCTGTCTGAGCCTAATGTTCCTGTGCTGGGCGTTGAAGGGGCGATGGGTGAGGTCCGCGTCGGTGTCGCCTTCGGTGTTGAAGCTGTTGAAGGGGCACGGGTTAAGCCAGGTGGCAGGGGGCTGGTCTGGCTGTGAGCGACGATCACGCTCAGGAGGAGCGCGCAGGCTGTTCCAAGGGGGAGGAGGTATGTTTTTAGTGTCATGATCTGTTGTCCTTTTCCAAAAGAGAGGTCTCTGGTTTATGGCTTAGCATCGCCGCGCATATAGGCGCAGTAGAGCGTGAAGGATCCTTTCAAAATGCCGGGCTTGTTTGAGGGACGGATGGTGATTTGACGCATGTCGAGCATGGCGCCCTTCTGATCGAGGTCATAGAGAAACTTCACCAGCTGTTCAAGAGAGCCTTCCCAACTGCTGCAATCAAGGGGCAGCTCATAGACATCGCCGACCTCGATCTCTTTATTGGCTTGGCGGTTGGAGATGGTCAAGCCTTGCCGGGTTGCTGCTGTGTCCATCATGCTGAGCCAGTAGGTGACGACATCCTTCTCATACGGGAAAGGGGGCATCATGGAGCGCATGGTTTCATACCGTTGAGTCCATTCGGCCCGGGCCGCGATGAGTACGCGCTCCTCCTGGAGTTTCTTGGCTTCGCGTTCGTAGTTGCGCTTGGCAATGTTCAGGCTGATCTTCTTCGGGCTGTAGGAGAGTGCGGCAACGCCATAGAGGAGGACCACCCCTAAGATCAGTATCAGATTCTTTTCTTTGAATGAAAGTGCGGTCATTTGTCTTTCTGGCCTCCTTCAAACTTGGCATCGATGTCGAATTTGTGCTTGCCCCTGCTGGCGGAAGGCCCCTTTAGGGTGACAACGTCAAAGAGAGGTTTGCCAGCATCGGCATCCTGATAATTCGTGATAACGTCCTTGTAGGTATAAACCATCGAAGGGTCATCGGCTTCTCCGGAGACTTTGAAGCCCTCCCCTTTCTTGTAGACGAAACTCAGCAGGGTGATCCCTTTCGGCAAGGAGTCTGAGGCGATGCGGAGCATTTCTAGCGAGGAGCGCGTACGATCCCTGTAGGACTCGATCAACTGGACGCGTGAACGTGTGTGGGACACTTGCTTGTAGGCCTTGTCGTGGGCCTTTGAGTAGGCCTTACAGCGATCCATCTTAAACTTGTAGTAGGTTGGTGCTCCAAAGAGTACGCCCATGATCAGGACCCAGAGGGTCATGGCAACGCCAATTCCCGCGTAGATGCGCTTGGCTATTCGAGCTTCTGCGACGGCCTGACGCCAGATTGCAGGGGTCAGGTCCATGGTCGCGTGCTCGCGGGTACGCAAGGCGACGCCCTCGACTCCGCCATCTTCAAGCGGAGGCTTGTGATAGGTGATGGGTGCATCCAGCAAGGTGTGAATGACGTTGTCGCGTTCAGCGTCTGGCAGGTTGTTGGTGACGATGAGCACTTCCGAGGCGACACAGGAACCGGCCTCGAGCTCGGCGCTCAAAAAGGACAAGGTGATCTCCCGGACGAGCGATTCCGTGTCGGGTTGGTGTCCCATCCCTCGAATCAAGACAGGTATGCCATGATCCATGATGATCATATCCCAGCCGTCATCAAGATCCATCAAGACCACCCGGCGTCCGGGGCGTGTCAGTTGCAAGGGGGCGCAGAGGGACCGGAACCAGCCGAGTCCGGAAATGTCGGTGCGGGTGACATGGATTTTTTCGAGGCTCAGGGCTGCGCCGATGTCGTCAAAGGTGATGGAGGGCATCGCCGCGCAGAGGACCCAGAGATCCGTCTCAGTTTCCGCGAGGACCTCATGACTGATGGTCAGCTCCTCACCGCCAAAGGGCGAGAGCTTGTCCATCTGGAGGGAGACCGCATCAGCGAGTTCTTCCCGCATCTCCACGGGAAACTTCATGACCTGCACCAAGAGTCGCGAGAGAGGTAAAGAGAGAACAACGTTCTTGACGTGTGTTGCAGCATGCGCTTCACGAACCGCGCGAGCGAGGGGTTTGTCAGCCTCGACCACTTCCCCTGTGTTCGTCGGCGTTTCTGTGGCGGAGTCCTCTGGAGAAGCCTCCAGGGGCTTTTCGGTAATGGGAAAAACAGCACTCTCGGCTTTAACCCAGTTTTCACGGCCTCGCAAGCCATAGCGCACACTGCGCAACAGCGTCTGTTCAAAGGCCCAAACTATACAGTCTTTTTGGTTCATACCTTGGAGGGGCTTGATTCATCAAGCCCCTACGGATCCTCTCTCCATCTCAAATAACGCACTTTGTCGCCATTCAATTCGGCAATGGCCTCAATGCGGTGAGAAATACCTGCAGACCGCCCCTCAATATTCAACCGAAACACCGATGAACTGACGGTGACATACTGTTGAATCGAGGTCGGTATCCCTGGGACTCTTGACATAAAATCGCCAACAGACTTGAAAGAGAAGTCTTCCTCTTCCGAAGCCCCTGTTGTTGCTGTCCTGCTGGCCGCGGAGCTGGTGGTCGTGGTTCTTCTTGATGGCACTCCTAACACCCCCAGCCCTCGCCCTTCTCGCTCCTCGATAATGGCTCCAGCGGTGATGTCGTCCATATCCGGGATTGTCATCAAGACCTCCCTTGGTGCAGCATTAACGTTTATCTTACCATCTCCGTATGTGGTAAACAATTCCTTTATGCCCCGAACAATGATTTGTTGATCGGGTCGCTTCTCCTCTGGATTCAAGATACCTCCGTCAAGGATGGCAGGACCAAAGCCTTTGACGAGGCGAAGCTCGTCAATCGTATCAATGGGTCCGTTGCGCGTCATGTAAGGGATCCGGGGCTCTCTTGTCTTGGGGTCTGTCTCCTGCTTGTAGTACTCATCTTCAGCGCCATTCCGTCCGGAAATGGTACGGTCAACATCGGTCCAGTCATTCCAACAATCCACCAAGTCTTCAAACATTTCGTCCGGCACGCCAGCAGTGCGGAAGATTTGTTCCCAGACGAGATCGGATTGTCCGAGGGGTGGTTGGCCCGCTGTTGGGGTTCCTGATGCGACCCCTTGTGCGCTTTTACAGAGCTTATTGATGTTCCAGCGGGATTGTTCAGGGATGATTTCGACATGGATACTACCATCGCCCAGAGGCTCATCGATGATGGCGGTCTGTCCGCGCTTGATCCGGAGGGCAGGGGCTTTCCAGCGATCATCCTCGGCGGTCGTGACGGAGGTTGCACTGACCTTGCGCTGTTTCTCTAGCAACATTTCCGCGATGGCTACACCGGATTGGGTGAGATAGTTGACGCGTTGGCGATGGCGGACGTAGGTACCGATGCGTCCCTCCAATATGGCATCAAAGGAGAAGGAGAGCACAAGAACACTCAGCAGCGCGACCGTCCAGATCGCGATGATCAGCGCAGAACCCTTTTCTTTCTTTGGAGGCACTTGCAAAACCCTTTGCGGACGCGACAGAGCGCGTCCCTCCAGTGCATGAAAGCCCGTTCTCCTTGATTTTTGGAGGGCCACGCTCTGTCGTGGCCGTTTTCGTTGGAGGTTTTGCAAGTGCCTCTTTGGTAAAGTTTCTATCATAAAAGTATCGCACAAAGCCACAAAGCCATAAAGAAATCAATTTTTCTTAAGGGTGTTTCTAAAAGTAGCCCAGGTCCATACTTCTGGTGGATCTCAAAACCAGAAGTATAAACGTCATAAGCTATTCTCTCTAGTTTTTCATCAATCATAATTCTTCTTCGTGGCTTTGTGGCTTTGTGCGTAAAAAACATTAAGGAGTGGGCGTCGGGGCACCAGAACTCGTTCTGAGTTTACGGGAGATTGAGCTAGGGGGTGTCTGGCCGCCAGTATTACTACTCGTGGGTTTCAGGGAGAGGTCGGACATGGGGATTTCGACGATGCGCTTAATTTCGAGGGGATCATCATCCTTTTTGATGGGCTCCATGTAGAGGGTGATCTCGACTGCCTTCGGGATGCTGTTGGAGAACTTCCACTCATCCTGCCAGTTGGGGAGGTCGTTCTTTTTGGGTTGTGTTTTGTCGAGCACGCGACAATTGAAGCCGATGACGCGAGGCGCGAGGATAAATTCCTTAATCGTCTCATCGGGCTTGAAATCTTCGAGTTGCAGATCGATACGCCAGGCCCGGAGCGCGAGGCCCTTCTCTGTCTTGCCGTCACGCTCGCCTTCGAAGACGGAAAGAGAAACGCGGTGGGGGGACTCTGAGAAGCCACACTCCTCGCCCACCAGTGCGGGGCCCATCTTGACCCAGCTGATGGAGTCTTTCGCCGAGGCGTCCTCGCCATTGTCGGTGAGCTGGAAACCGTATTTGTAGTCCTGTTTGCCGATGGCCGGATAGTAGGATGAACGGAGTCCCGAGACCACCTGGTCAATGGCATAGTCGGCCTGTCCCAGCGTATTGGACATCTCCTGCCCTGCCCGCCAGCTCGAGACGATCGCATCAAAGCTGAAGAAGGAGATCAGCATCATGACCGCGAGGATCGTGATAGATACGACGATCTCGACGAGGGTGAAGCCGCGGCGGGAAGAATTGGAATGGTGGAATGATGGAATGGTAGAGAAAGCCACTTGCGGCCTTGGTGTGCAGGCGTCCTCGCCTGCACAAGTACGGGCGAAGACGCCCGTACGCCGGTTTAGCAACACCCCGCTATTCCAATATTCCAACATTCCATTATTCCTTGTGCATCTAATCATTTCTTAGTCGCCGTCTTGGTTTGGCGGACGTAGCGCAGCAGTTCTTCGCGATCATCGTCGTCGGGGCCCCAGGTGACAATAGAACGTACGATGAAGAGTCCGTCATCCACCTGGTTGGTCTCCAGCTCTTTCTCATCTACTGTGCGTTCAAATGTGTACCGCTCCAACACTTCCCTCATCTGGGGGCTGGCTGTTTCGACAAGTTCGGTCGCACTCACGGAGTCGACCTTGACATCCTCCTCGACATTATCCGTGGCTTCGATCGGGTACTTGAGATCGACAAGGGTAAAGATATACTGCACCTCTTGGAACTGTTTCGAGAGGAGCATCATTTTTGCACAGTTACCGACCCCGGTCAGCAGGACCATGATACCAATGGACAAGATCATGGTGGCGATCAAGATTTCGACAAGCGTAAATCCTGCCCGGGTTGTTTTCATTCGTTCTCTTCCTCGTCTTCGTCAATTTTTGCAACGCCCAGTCGGTCAATAGAGATGGTTAACGCGTAGGAGTCTCCCTCGTCTGCAGCGATTTTGACCCGATAGGGGCGGCATGTACCATTGCTGCGATAGAGAATCTGCGTTTGAACCGAGACTTGCTCCACGTCGTTCGTCACACTTTTCCCATCTTCAGACAACGCTAAGCGCATGCGTGCAGTCCAGCCATCATCAACCACATCGAGATATTCAACAAAGGAGATCTTGACTTGTTTATAAGCTTGGGAAGTCTCGATATCCGCCATGCTGTATTCCACGCCCCCGGTAATCTCTTCCTTCTCGGCCTCCGCCGCTGCGGTAGTCTCTGCATCGACGAGGGTGTTGGTTGTGGCGAAGGCCCTTGCGGAGACCAGGCTTGTTGCGCCACTTCCTCCCCCATGGGGTGTGACCCGTAGTTGCCCGCTCTCCGTAAACGAAAAATGCATGGGTTTCTGATGCAGAACCGCCATCGTGCGTGCGTAACGGGAGAGCTGGACAAAACCCCGTGCTGCGCTACGCACGTTGGCCACCTCCGAGCTGCCGACCAACGAGGTCGTAATGAGTCCAGCCATGACACCGAAGATCACGAGCACCACGAGCAGTTCGATGAGTGTAAACCCGCGTTTATGGGGAGAAAAGCGCATGAGGCATCAATTCGTCAGATCATCTGCGCCACCAAATTCGCCGTCAGGTCCTGCGGAGGTGATCTTGATTTTTTTGCCACTCTTGGTCAGCTGGAATTGGCAACCCCACGCGTCAGTAATGTTGCCCTCTTTGAGCAAGCTCTCGCTGTTATCGGTACTTTGTGTCAAAGCCTCGATTGCGTCGGGGAACTTGCCGTTGTGTTTCATGGAATAGATTTGGCACGCCTTTTCGATCTCTGCGATGCTGAGGCGGGTTGCTTCGATACGGGCAGATTCGACATGCTGGATCACGTTCTGGACTGCGACGGCCGCCAGAATGCCCAGAATGGTGATCACCACCAGCAATTCCACGAGGGTGAAGCCGCCACGGCGTTTACGGTTTTGATTCTGCTCTTTGTCTTTTTGTGTGTGGGTCATTTTTTCCTTTCGGGCAGGCACGACGGCCTGCCCCTACGGACAGGCACAACGGCCTGCCCCTACGGGCGGACACGACGATCTGCCCCTACTTTGCTCCTATTGCAGATGTGACTTTGAAAACGGCCATCAGAATACT
>CAYWNP010000024.1:11618-26507 GCA_964459675.1 uncultured Akkermansia sp.
GCCCCTACTTTGCTCCTATTGCAGATGTGACTTTGAAAACGGCCATCAGAATACTGATTGCCACGAAACCCACAATGCCACCGATCACGACGATGAGAATCGGCTCGAGCGCATTGGTAAAGATTTTGATGTTACGATCCATCTCTGTTTCATAACGACGGCCAATATGGCCCAGCGAACTTGGCATATCGCCTGATTGCTCGCCGACCGAGAGCATGTCGGTCATGAGTCTGGGAAAGACCTTGCTTTGAGCCAATGGGCCGGAGATGCTGGTGCCGTCTGTTACCCGTTCACGAGCGTTCCGAAGGGCATTGGCGATGACTTGGTTTCCACAGGTCTCTTCTGCGATCTTGAGAGCTTGCAGGACATTGACGCCATTCGAAAGGAGTGTCTTCATCGTATACGCAAGCGAGGAGAAGGCGCCGCAGGCAATAATGCCCTTGATGAGCGGTGCGCGCAACTTGATCCTGTCCAGCTTCAGCCGGCCTTCGGGTGTTTTGATATAACGCTTCAACATGACCAACCCCGCGATGGCTAAGAAGATCAGAAAAATGCCGTATTTCATCATGAACTCACTGGTGCCCATGAGAATGCGTGTCGGCAACGGAAGTGCAGCCCCCATGCTATCAAAGATCTTCTTGAACTGAGGCAACACGTAGGTCATGGTGAAGGCCACGGTGATGACGCCGAGAATAAGCACGACAATCGGGTAAGTCATGGCAGACTTGATCTTGGACTGCATGCTCTCGTTTCGCTCATAATGTTCGACGAGGCGGCGCAGGATTTCAATCATGGCACCCGAGGCTTCGCCGGCTCGGATCATGTTTCCATAAAGCGCAGGGAAGGTTTGTGGATGGGCGGTCACGGCGGTTGAAAGCTGTTCGCCCCGTATAATACGGTCGCGCAAGTCGCCGGCGATGATGTTCTGGGGCGAATCAGGCTCTCCTTGGCTGGCCAGACAGTTGAGCGCCGCACCGAGGGTCATACCCGCTTCGAGCAGATCGGACAGTTCAGAGGTAAAGAGTAACACCTCCACCGTCTTCATTTTCGGCTTGGTATTACCGATCTTCAACTTCCAGATCGACTCGCCTTTTGTCTGGGCTTGCGCGGATTTGGTCTCTATCACGGAGATGGGACGGTAGCCGAGTTTTTCGACCGCCGTCATAGCACCCCGGCGGTCTGCCGCGACGACAGTCCCTTCGAGTTTGCGGCCATCCTTGGCCATGGCTTTATAGTTAAAGGTTGCCATTACTCAGTATCCTCAGTGACGCGCATGATCTCCTCTACAGAGGTCATACCCCGGAAGGCCTTGATCCAGCCATCCTCGCGCAGGGTCTTCATGCCGCCGCGCAGAGAGGCCTCACGAATGACAGAGGCTGGTTTACGTCCAATGATCAGCGACTCGAGCTCTTCATTCACGACGAGCAACTCAAAGAGTCCGCCACGTCCCTTGTACCCAGTCTTCTTGCAATATTCGCAACCGAAGGGCTCGAAGACCGACTGCGAACTCGGCGGATAGGGGAGGTCGTACCATTTAGGATCCAATGGAATCTCCTTCCGGCACTTGGGACAGAGACGACGCACGAGGCGCTGGGCCATGATACCTGCTAAGGCTGAGGCCACCAGGAAGGGTTCGGCACCCATATCAATCAGACGCGGGATCGCGCCTGCCGAGTCATTGGTGTGGAGGGTGCTGAGCACCAAGTGACCGGTCAACGAAGCATTGATGGCGATTTCTGCGGTTTCGCCGTCGCGAATTTCACCGACCATAATGATGTCAGGGTCTTGACGCAAAAAGGCGCGAAGCGCACGGGCAAAGGTTAGTCCAATATCTTGACGCACCAGCACCTGATTGATCCCCGGCATCTCATATTCGATTGGATCTTCAGCGGTTAGGATACGGACCTGCATCTTATTGATCTCGTGCAGAAAGGCATAGAGCGAGGTTGACTTACCAGAGCCTGTGGGGCCTGTGACCAAGATGATGCCATTGGGACGGTTAATGAGTTTAATGATATGGGCGTGATCGCGGTCATTGAAGCCGAGATCCTGAATCTTGACGAAATTGCCAGACTTCTGTAACAGACGTAGCGAGATGGATTCGCCATATGCGGTCGGCATAGTCGAGACACGAATGTCAATGTCATCGTTATTCAAACGCACACCGATACGTCCGTCCATGGGGAGGCGTTTTTCGGCGATGTCCAGATTCGCCATGACCTTGATACGCGAAATGATGGCGGCTTTCAGTTTATTCAGTTGAGGAGGCACATCCACCTTGTGCAACATGCCGTCGATGCGATAGCGGATGCGCAGTTCGTCCTCCATGGGCTCCACATGAATATCGGTTGCGCCTTGGCGGTCAGCCTCAGAGATAATCTGATTCACGAATTTGACGATAGAGGCCTCGGCGCCGATCTCGTTGACATCAATCTTCGAGATGGAGGCAATATCAGAGTCGACTTCGTAGCGGCCGTCCTCGATCATCTTCTCGATGGCATCCGCGCCCACGCCATAAAACTTCTGAATCGCCTTGTTGATCTCCTCTCGGGGACTCAGGACCACCTTGATGGAGCGTCCAGCAGCCAGGCGAAGACCATCAGTCATGCCGATATTGAAGGGATCTGCAGAGGCGACCTTGAGATTATTGTTCTCCATTGCCAGCGGGAGGACATTGTACTGGTAGACGGCTCGGGCGGGAAGACTCGTGAGCGCTTCATCCGTTGGCCGGACATCGGTCAGATCGAGATACGCGAAACCCAGGATCTCTCCGATTCGCTTGAGGAAATCATCCTCGCGAGCAATACCCAAGCGGACAATGACACCGGGGATGCCGGTCCCGTCTGTACGGTCAGCCGTCAAGATTTGCGAGATTTGGGACTCGCTGAAGAGTTGTGTCCGCTTCAAGACCAGCGCGGCAAAAGCATCGGTTGAGGTTGACATAGATTTACTTCTCAGTTGATTAACGGATCAGGTGTCACAGTGAAGAAGAGGGATCAATCAGCATAGAGGGCAGGGATAGGGGCAACTTGTTGGAACTTGTGGTTGTTCAGCTCTTTTTTGGGTTTGTTGTTCATCGTGAAGAGCATCGTAATACCGATCAGCATGCAGAGAAGCAAGAAGGCCCCTGCCGCGATCAAGGGTTTGCGGTATTGTTGAAGGAAGGTATCCGAGAAGCCTTTGCTCAGGGTGTTCGCGCCCAGTCGTGTAAAACTCTCGACAAAGGTTCTAAGGTTTGCGAGCTGGCGCAGATGGGCTCGATCATCCTTCTGCTCCTCCTCGGCCGGAGAGGTGTCAAGTCGGCTCATATTAAAAATAGGTCCCGAGCGACGTTTTGAAGAAGAGTCTTTCTTCTTTGGGGCCTCCACGGAGACGAGGGGTGTTGAAGTCACGGGCTGGCGACCGGGAACATGCTGCGAGAAGAGATCGGGTTCGCCATCATCGTTTTCAAACGGGGCTTCAGGCTCGACAACCCATCTTTCTTCGTTGGGCTCAGCATCCACGGTGGGGGCCTCAGCGGCAAGAGGCTCTTCCTGCGGGAGTTCCCAATCAGAGAGCACAGGTTCCGGCGGACTAAAGGTCAACGGTTCAGGGGTGAGAGAGGGTGGCGGAGAGAGGGGTTCTGGTGTAGAGAGCGGCACCATCGCCTCCGGTGTTGGTTCTGGGGCGGGGGCAGTCTCAATGGACCGAACCATGGGTTTGATAAAAGGTTGTTTGATGGCTTCGAAGCGACTCCTCAAGGAACGTGTTGTTGGCGCAGCGACCATCTCATTCGCTGGCGCGGGCGCCGGTTCCACGTGACGACGTCCAACGACGGGCGTGCGTCTGCCAGAATAGATATCCATGAATTCATTGACCAGCGGGGTGGGATCCAGCTCGAGATATTCGGCATAGAGTTTGACAAAGCCACGTCCATAGATGGGTGCGGCAATTCGGCTAAAATCCTCTTTTTCAAGATCGTCGACGATCTGGACCATCATGTGTGTGGACTCTGCAACAGCAGAGGTTGAGAGACCGCGTTGTTCACGTGCGTTCTTTAGAGTTTCACCCATTGACATAATCTATTTCTCCTTAAATCGGTTTATCGTTCAGATTTTTTTCATCGCCGGTTGTTGGTACATCCTCAACGTTTGCAACCTCAGGCGTCAAGGAGGCACTGTTCGGATGCGTGGGAATGATGGCGTCGAGATCAACAAGAATCTCGCGCGCCCCTGCGCCTGAAGAGCCTTGTGGTGCCACAACGCCTCGCGCCTCAAGAATATCCATCAACCGCGCAGCACGTGTATACCCAATGCGCATACGGCGTTGCAACATGGTTGTCGAGGCGCGTCGCGTCATGCGGATGACCTCTAGGGCCTTGTCGGCCATGGCTTCGTCTGAATCTTCATCAACGACAACACCAGCACCCCCCTCGCCTGATCCCCCAGTCGCCCCTGACGTATCCTCGATGCCCTCATCGAGGGCCTCATTCGGGTCGATTTCTCGGATGCGATCCATCTTGCCCATGAGCGTCTGGTCATAACAGGAGGTGCAGTGTTCCTTGACAAAGGCGACGAGGCGTGCGATCTCTTCGTCATCCACCCAAGCGCCTTGCGCGCGCTGGAGCTGTGAGCCCTCCTTGAGGAAGAGCATATCGCCACGCCCAATCAACTCTTCGGCTCCTGGGCAATCCAGAATGGTTCGGCTGTCATTGGACTGTGAAACCTTAAACGCAATACGTCCAGGGATATTGGCCTTGATTGTACCGGTGATAACATCCACAGAGGGACGCTGTGTTGCAAGGATCAAATGAATACCGACGGCGCGGGAGAGGGAGGTGAGCCGGGCAATGGCAGGTTCGACCTCCTTGCCGACAGCAGCCATGATATCCGCGACCTCATCCACCACGATGACGATGTACGGCAACTTCTCAGGGATCTTCTCGCTCACCCCTTCCTGTTGTTCATTGCCAAAGAGGTCGCCTTGCGTAGTCTTGGGCCGCGAATTAAAGGTGACGATATTGCGGCACCCCATTTTCTGGAGTAGTTTGTAGCGTTTGTCCATTTCGATGATCGCCCAGCGAAGTCCGAAGGCGACACGCTTGGAATCATTGATGACAGGAACTAGCAGGTGAGGCAGATCGTTGTAGGCTGTGAACTCCACGCGCTTGGGATCCACAAGGATCAACCGGAGCTGTTCTGGCGTGCGACTCATCAGGAAGCCTGCCAGGATGGCGTTGAGGCAGACGCTCTTGCCAGAGCCCGTGGCACCCGCGACCAGCAGATGCGGGGCCTTTGTGAGATCATAAATAAGATCATTGCCCGCAACATCTTTTCCGAGCACCAAGGGAATCTCACAGGTGTTTTCTTTCCACGCTTGGCCTTCGAGGATTTCACGGAAGGTGACGGGGCGCGCCCGGCGATTGGGAATCTCGATGCCGACCGCATTCTTGCCGGGAATCGGGGCTTCGATGCGGATACTTTTCGCCTCTAAGGCCATTTGGAGATTGGCCTGCAGGGCGGAGATCTTCTCGACCTTGACATGCGGAGCTGGGCGAAGTTCATACTGGGTCACCACGGGGCCAGGGATTTTGCCGATTATTTCCACGGTCACATTCTGGTGCTGGAGCGTCTCGATGATGATCTTCTCCATGTCCTCAATGTTGCCGTGGTCAGCCTTTCCTTTGGGGATGGGGTTGAGCAGCGTGATCGGGGGCATGGGGTAGTCGGCGAGGTTAGGCTGAGGGGACTCGGCTTGAAGCGCCACAGGTTTAGCTGAAGGCGCTGCTGGACGGCTAGGGGCGGGTTCAGGTGTTGGCGCGAGAACGGCGGTTTGGGCTTCACGTTCTTCGGTCTTCCGCTGACGTTCTAGTTCACGAGCCCTCTTCGCCTCCTCCTTGGCCCGCTTGGCGGCATCCTTGAGGGTTTGTGGATCAGGAGCAACGGCCTTGGGGTCTTCGTCTTGCTCTTGGTTTTGGAGGGCACTCTCACGCTGGGCCTTCAGGTTTGCCTGACGTTCGACCCACCACTCGGTGAAGCGACCAATTGCGTAGACGAGGTTTCGGATGCCGATCACCATCATGAGCGTGAAGAGCATGATGCTAAGCATGAGGATGCCTCCGCCGACAGGACTGAACCAGCGACAGAGCAGACAGGTCATCAACCAGTACCCGACAGCGCCACCTGCATTAGGTTTCAGGTTGAGGGTTTCCAGAATGGAGTCAAAGAGATTTTCGCTCCCCAGTTGGACGAGGCAACACATGGCCATGAGGAAGAGAAACATCCACGCCATTTTGCGACCGATTGTGGCGATTTTCCCATAGAGCAACATGATGCTAAAACTGAGTACGATGAAGGGGATGGCCCACAAGACAAGGCCGAAGATGTTATACCCGATAAAGACCGACCACGCGCCGACGAGTCCGATCAGATTGGCCGGAGGCGTGAGGGGCGGTGCATTCAGCAGCGAGATGTCGCGCCAATTGTAGGTGACAAGGCTCAGCAGCGGAAAGAAGGCAATGGGCAACAAAATAATACCGAAGATCCGGCGGTGCGCACGGCGCTCGATTTCATGTCGGTCCTGCAAAGGATTTTCTTTTACAAATTCTTCCATAGCATTAAGGTTGATGGGTTTCTCCAGTTGTCACAGGCGAGGCCGGGACATTAGAGGGGTTTGAATCTTTGATGGTTAAAATAGAGGGAAGCGGGATCAGGGGTTTGTCCTCTGTCTTTTTGATTGGACGCTCAAATTGGACACTGACAAAGGAGGGTTCGATACGGGCAACTCGTAAACGGCCGATTTGTTTCACCTGCGAGGAGCTCAAGCGGATGATCTCCTTATAGACCGGTTCCTTCATCTCTTTTGCCGGCATGGACGGCTTCACGAGAAAAAGGACATTGGGTGTGTAAAGTTGATCCAGTTCCGCCTTTGTGCCGCGCAGGGTCACATAGGCGCTCGACGGCTGGACGCTGGTGATGACATAGCCGTCTCCCATGATGGGCACCGCGAGGGTTCTCAGGTTGCTGAGTTCAGAGCGAAGCGAGAAATAAACCATGAGTGCGATGGCCAAGGAGAGCATCTTCCACGGCCAGTCGCGAATGAAAAGGAGCCACAAGAGGCTGCGGAGGCTAATGGCTTGCATGCTCGCTCCTTTCCTTGACTTGATGGGCAAACTGATTCCATTGCCGGACAAAACGATGTTTCATCCAGGCAGAGAAGGAGGTGTGGCGTGTGCGTTGCTCAGGCATGGCGAAGCGGAGCCAGCGCAGAATTTTGCGCTGGGCATTTTCGGTATAGCGGTTCAGTTTGCCGTTGTAGGCGACAGAGATCGCACCCGTCTCCTCCGAGACGACAAAGACAACCGCATCTGTCTCTTCGCTGAGCCCCGCTGCTGCACGGTGGCGCGTACCACACAAGAAGTCCGGATGGTTGGAAAGAGGAAAGAGGCAACGTGCCGCAGCAAGCCTTCCGTTTCGAATGATGCATCCGCCGTCATGCAAGGGCTGGGGAGGCGTAAAGATCGAGAGAAAAAGCTCACGGCTCGCCAAGGCGTGCAAGGGTATCCCTGCCTCCTCATAACCAACGAGCGAGATGCCTCGTTCGACTGCCACCAGCGCACCGATTCGCCTTGCTGAGAGTTCTAAGAGGGATTGGCAGAGAAGCTCAGGCACATGGAATTGCTCTTGGCTATTGTTGCTACCCATGACAAGGGCTTGTCCGCCCATGAGGGCCAATGCCCGACGAATCTCGTGCTGGAAGATGATGACCATGCTCAAGGCAAAGCCACCCAAGACATAGTAGCTGATGCGTGCAAGAACATCGAAACGGAAGAGATGTGTGAACCCAAGAAAGATGAGCACGAGCATGCCGACGCCCATCAGCACTTGCGCACTGCGGGTTCCGCGGACAAAGCGTAGGACACCATAGATGCATAAATACAGAATGAGGATCTGTATGGCATCTGTGACTCCGATCTCTAGTAATCCGTCTAACATGCTCTCTTCTCGTTGTTGTGAACCGCTTGCAGTGCCAGTGCCACCGCAAGGCACTCCTTTGTCTCTCTCACATCATGTACGCGTAGAATGGAGGCTCCTTGTAAAACACTCCAAGCTGCCGCAGAGAGGCTGCCGCTCAACCGTTGGGCCGGGTCAGGCTGGTGACAGAGTTCTCCAATAAATCGTTTCCGTGAGGCGCCGACCAGAATTGGACCAAGGTTGCTCAAACGGTTAACCGCCGCCAAAAGCTGTAGATTCTGTTCGGTATCCTTTGCAAAGCCAAGTCCTGGATCTAGCACGCACGCTTCACGGGAAACACCGCTCTCCTGCGCAAACGCCAACGCTTGTTTCAACTCAGTCTCCACGGTTGCGACGACATCTTCATAGACTGCAAGTGACATCATCGTTTGTGGCGTACCTCGGGTGTGCATCAACACGAGTCCAGCACCCGTCTCTCTCACGACCGTCGCCATCGCGGCATCCCCTGTGAAGCAGGAGACGTTGTTGACGATGACCGCCCCTGCATCCAAGGCTTGTTGTGCGACGGCTACATGGCGCGTATCAATTGAAATCGGGATCGACCCTCTTTTTGAAAGCTCCTGAATCACGGGAAGAACGCGCTGGAGTTCCTCTGCTTCATCAAGCGCTTGAGCCCCTGGCCGTGTCGATTCGCCCCCCACATCTACAATGTCTGCTCCTGCTTCAATCATCGCCAAAGCATGGTCGAGGGCACGCGCTGTGGAAAGGTAACGTCCCCCATCTGAAAAAGAGTCTGGGGTGACGTTAAGAATCCCCATCACGAGCGGGGTAGCTAGCGAGAGTGTCCTCCCTTTGCAACGCCAGAGAGGTGTTGATCTCTTGGACCCAGCAGGAAAGGTCGCGCCTTCTTCCGCCGTCTTAGCTGATGTTTTCGGTCTTTGCTGCATCCCCTTCAACCTTTTCGCCTTCGGGTTTGTCATTCAGCAATGCTTCTACTTCACGTCCATCCATGGTCTCGCGTTCGATCAGTGTCTCAACCAGCTTTTCTAATTTCTGCCGGTTCTCTGTGATCAGAGTTGTTGCACGTTCCCACGATTGTTCAATCAAGAGCGACACCTCGCGGTCAATGCGTTCAGCAGTATCTTCGCTGTAGGCTTTGTTGCGCGTGACTTCACGGCCGAAGAAGAGGGTCTCCTGGTTGTCGCCAAAAGATTGGAAGCCAAAAGCGTCGCTCATGCCAAAGGCGCAAATCATCTTATGCGTAATCTCGCTCGCCATCTTGATATCCATACGCGCCCCGGTCGAAATGTCGTTAGTATGGATCTGTTCGGCAATGCGTCCGCCCATGAGCACCACGAGTTGATCCAGCAATTCATTGCGCGTCCGGTTCAGTACATCTTTCTCCGGGAGCGACATGGTTGCGCCGAGAGCCTGTCCGCGAGGGATGATGGTGACCTTGTGGAGCGGTTCGGCATGTTTACAAAGTACCTGGAGAAGCGCATGGCCTGCCTCATGCCAAGCTGTGATGCGGCGTTCCTTGTCATCCATGGCGCGGCTACGGCGTTCACGTCCCCACAACACTTTATCGCGTGCCTCTTCGAGGTCGATTTGTTCCACCCCTTGTTTGTTGGAACGTGCTGCCAGGAGGGCTGCCTCGTTGAGGAGATTTGCAAGGTCTGCGCCCGAGAAGCCAGGCGTGCCGCGTGCGATGCGAGAGAGGTCTGCATCAGGGCTCAGCTTGATTTTTACAGCGTGCAACTTGAGAATATCCTCGCGTCCCTCCTTGGAGGGCAAGTCAATGATGATCTGACGATCGAAACGACCCGGGCGCAACAAAGCGGGATCGAGGACATCTGCGCGGTTGGTGGCCGCAATGATAATGACGCCTTCCGAGGTTTCAAAACCATCCATCTCTACCAGCAGGGCATTGAGCGTTTGCTCGCGTTCATCATGTCCGCCACCGATGCCCGAGAAGCGACTACGGCCCACGGCATCAATTTCGTCAATGAAGATGATGCATGGTGCGTTCTTCTTGCCTTGATCAAACATGTCTCGTACACGCGAGGCGCCTACGCCCACAAACATCTCGACAAAGTCAGAGCCGCTGATGTTAAAGAAGGGAACGCCTGCTTCGCCTGCAATGGCCTTTGCGAGAAGGGTCTTGCCGGTTCCGGGAGGACCCATGAGGAGGACGCCTTTGGGGATGCGGCCACCGAGGGTCTGGAACTTCTTGGGGTCTTTCAGGAACTCGACAATCTCCTGAACCTCTTCCTTGGCCTCTGTGATACCCGCGACATTCGCGAAGGTGAGCTTCTTGTTGTCCTTCGCCATCATCTTGGCGCGACTCTTGCCAAAGCCCATGGCGCGCGAGTTGAGATCCTTGATCTGACGGGAGAAGAGAAAGAAGATGATGCCCAAGATAATGATGATGGGGAGTAGCTCTCGGAGGATGGATCCAAAGTAGTTGTTGCTGTAGACGAGCTGCCAGTAGATCTTCTTGTCGAGCAGATACTGTTCCATGCCTTCGGAAGGAAGAGCATTGACGACAAAGACTTCCTTTTTCTGCTCATCGCTTTTTTTCTCAAAGCGCAGGTACATGGCGCCGTTGGGTTCGCGGACCCACTCAACTTTGTCCTCTTTGACCTCGCTCTTCTCGACCATCGCACGGAACTCTCCCAGGCCGATGGTTTTGATCTCGCCTTCGGGCTTGTAGAAATACATGCCGATGGTGAGCAGGATTAACATGCCGATCACAATCCAAGGCCCAAACCCTTTTCCGGGAGGAAGGCTTCCTGCTGTGGCGGTAGGGTTTTCTTTCGACAGTTGTTCACCGGGCGACAGCTCGGGAGTCGGTGGTGAATTCTGGAGATTTTTATCGTTTTTTTCTTCTGGTGCCATATAAGGTATATATAATACCGTCTTTGACCCCTTTCAAGCAATGCAAAAAAAGGGGGTAATGTCCAAAAGTTTGATAATGCCCAAATGGTGATGAGGCAGAAACACTTTTTCGCTAAGGTCGCTCGTGTAGTGTCCCGTAAACAGCACTACACGACTAAGCGTTTGGAGTCCCGCCTTTAGGCGGAAGCAAAGTTGCACGGTCTTGGAAATTCCGCCTAAAGGCGGGACTCCGAACAATTTCACCCAGCATCCAATAAAAAAGCATCTAACACGTGTCTTTGCGAAAAAATCTCAAAAAAAGTTTTTACCCGTCAATTTTTACGTTTTTTATCTAGCGCACGTTTGTCGTGGCGGTAGAGCTGCCAGGCGTTCCAGAGATTGTGCCAGAGCACATAGATGGTCGGCCCGAGGGCGACCAAAGGTGTGGCGTAGGTCAACGCCAAGTCGACGGTGTAGGAGTTGTTTTTCTGGCCAAGCGCTTGGCTGCACTCGAGTCCATACTGGGGGCGTCCGAACAGATAGCCGACCAGGAAGTTTGTTGCGCAGATGGCGAGGGAGAGACCGGCGATGGTCCCGAGCAAAAGCCAAGGGAATTGTGCTTTCTCATCGAGGAAGTGGCGTGCCTGTGACGCGATCAGGATGACAAGGCCAATCCAGACGTAGAAGGTGCTGAGGGAGAGGCGTTCGCCCAGTTTGAGGGCTGTTGGCTTCGATATCCGGCGGAGAAGTAAGGCGGCAGTCAAGGGGATCAGCGTCACCGAGAGGACGCGGAAGAGAACATGTTGGGCGAGTCCGGGCGTCGGGTTTCCCACGACCAGAGGAATCAGGAGGGGCAGGGCACAGGAGATGCAGAGCGTGGAGAGCAAGAAGGTGGTCACGGTGTAGGTGACGTTGCCGCCGATAAGTGAAACGATAACGGCCGTGGCTGTCGCGGTCGGAGTGATGGCGGTGAAGAAGGCGACGCACGCGAGCTCCTCTTGGCCAACAGACAAGAAGCCTTGCCAAAGCACGATCGCAAAGAGGATGTTGAAGGCCACGGAGAGAAACTGGCTTCGGTGGAGCATCTTGCGCGAGGGTTCGATCCGTAGCAAGACAACAAAGAACATGTAGATCAGGCCGAAGCGAACCAACCAACTATAAGCATGCAGTGCCGGCAGGCAACTCCCGGCTGAGAAGGCCAGTAAAAGGCCGACGGCACGTAGCACTGCAAATTTCATGACTGCGGCCTATTCCGACTTGATTTCGCGTTGTTGCTTCTTTGATTTCTTAGGGGCCAGATCAAAGAAGGTTGCTTTTGCAAAGGTCTCTTGCGAGATAATCTCTTCCTCGCCAGCTTCGATGACAACGGGTGCAGGCTTACTCTTCCGAGTTTTTGCCTTTTCGGCTTGGAAAACGCCCCGAGGGATAGGCTTGAGTAGATCCTGCAGCTTTTGTTTAAAGGCTTTGACGCCAAGGTCTTCTGGATCAATGGTCGACATAGGGACAGGCCGGGTCCGCGTCTTCTTAATGAAGGCCGGAAGGTTTTCAATCGCTGCCTGTTCATCCATCTTGTTAGCAACAACAATCGAGGGACGCTTCAGGAGTTCCGCGTCATACTGCTTGATCTCTTTGCGCAGTTGCTTGTAATCGTCCCAAGGATGCCGATTGTCCGTGCCCGCCATGTCAATTAAATAGACGAGGAGGCGCGAACGGGAGATATGACGCAGAAAATCAAGTCCGAGTCCCACGCCATCCGCAGCACCTGCGATAATGCCGGGAATGTCGGCCACGCGAAGCTGTGAGAAATTTTCATAATTCACGGTTCCGACAATGGGATTCAAAGTCGTAAAGGGGTAGCTGGCCACTTTGGGATGGGCATCGCTGATCCGCTTGAGGAGCGAGGATTTACCCGCATTCGGAAAGCCCAAAAGGCCTGCATCCGCAATGGTCTTCAATTCCAGGCGCAGGCGAAATTCTTGGCCAAGCTCGCCGGGGGTATGTTCAGTCGGCACTTGATGCGTTGACGTTCTGAAATGGACGTTCCCGAGTCCGCCTTCGCCACCCTTAGCGATGATGAACTCTTGGTCGTGAGAGACAATGTCCGCCATGAGCTCGCCAGTCTCTTCGCTGAAGACCTCGGTTCCACACGGGAGGAGAACGATCAGATCTTTGCCCATGCGACCAAACATCTTCTGTCCCCGGCCTGCAACACCTTCTTCAGCAAAGACCAGCGGTGAGAAAAAGAGCGCAATGAGAGAATCTACATCTTTGCACCCTTTAAAGATGATATGTCCGCCACGGCCGCCATCGCCACCGTCGGGACCGCCTTCTGGCACACAGGCCTCACGACGGAAGCTACAACTGCCATCGCCACCCTTGCCCGCGCGGACATGGATTCTAACTTGATCAACAAATCGACGTGTTTTCATGAGAGAAAAAATAAACGACCAGCGACATTCCAACGAGCGAAAAGGATTGAAGTCCTGAATCGCGGGGTCACTGGTCGTTACGGGTTGAGACAAAAAAAGGAGACTACTCTGCTGTCGGAATGATGGCGAGAACTTTGCCATCCTTCTGGAACTTGACGGTTCCGTCGACCAAAGCGAAGAGCGTATGGTCACGTCCGAGGCCAACATTCAGCCCTGGATGAACCTTTGTCCCACGCTGACGGATCAGAATTGACCCTGCGGTGACGACTTGTCCTTCATACCTCTTAACGCCCAAACGTTTGGCGTTACTATCGCGACCATTTCTCGCGGCGGCTGCACCTGCCATAAGACACTCTCTTTCTTAACTGTTGCTGGCGTTCAAAGGGCTTCCCTTGAACATCCTACTTAAGCGACTGATTTGACTGTTACCTTGGTCAGCTCTTGGCGATGACCGATCTTGCGGGCATAGCCTTTGCGGCGTTTCTTCTTGAAATTAATGACCTTTTCGCCACGTTTGTGACCCATGATGGTCAGAACAACCTTAGCACCCTTGACAAAAGGCATGCCGATGGTCAGCTCCTTGCCATCCGAAACAGCCAGAACCGTGTCCAGTTCGATGTCTGCCCCTGCCTCAGCATCGAGGCTCTCAATTTCCAGTGTGTCGCCAGCAGATACACGATACTGCTTTCCGCCTGTGGCCAAAACTGCGTACGCTTCCATGTCTTTACCCTTCATCAATCAACCATTCTGTCTAATCGGAATACCTTATGCCGCGACAAAATGAGGTGTTACTTTATCTAATGTAGTGGGTGTTTGTCAAGTAGCACCCTCAAGAAATTTCATTTTTTTGTTCTGCAACGAGGGGGAGCAGGACCTTTTTGCACGGATTGTGGAGCTTCCCATTGGTGGCGAGAATGGCCAAACGGCCATTGGGATAGCGGGCGAGAACTTCGCAGACCCCGCCTGCACGCTCGAGGATCAAGCCGGCGGCTGCCATGTCCCATAGGTAGATGCCAGACTCGAAATAGGCGTCGAAACGGCCCGCAGCCACCATGCACATGTCTGCGGCGGCGGCGCCCATCATGCGGGGACGTTGAACCAGCTCAGCAATCGCCTGAAAAACCTTGAACGAGGTCTCCTTGTTGCGCCATTTGCCCATGCCTGTCGCCATGAGCGCAAGTTCAGGGGTCTCCTGCTCGGAGACGTGGAGGGGCGTGCCGTTACAGGTGGCGACTCCGTCATGGGTGGCTTCAAACATCTGATTCAGCTGCGGGATGAAGACGGCGCCAGCAAGGGTTTTCCCATCATACTGGACCGCCACGGAGCAGCACCACCAGTGCGAACCATGGAAGAAGTTGACGGTCCCGTCAATCGGATCAATGATCCAGACATAGCCCTTTTCAGGAGGGCAGGGGGTCTCGGACTCCTCCCCAAAGATTACATGGTCGGGAAAGGACGCGCGGATCATGGCGGTCGCGACCTCCTGCGCCTCAACATCGAGTTTGTGCTTGATATCAATGCGCAGGACCGAGTTGGCATCTGCCCGGCGATGGAGATTCGCGAGGACATGTTCCCCGGCTCGTCGCGCCGCGAGCGTGGCAACCGCCTGAAGTTGGGTCGAAGTCAGCATA
>CAYWNP010000025.1:0-1899 GCA_964459675.1 uncultured Akkermansia sp.
TCAGGCCGCCTCCAGAGATTACCTCTCAGAATCCGCTGCCCGATGGGCGCGTGGGATCGCCTTACTGGTTTCAGTTTACAGTCAAGAACATTTATTCGTCTAATACGTGGACGGTGGTTGATCCGGCGACGCTCCCGCCCGGACTGACGCTGGATCCTTCAGGTTTGCTGAGCGGTACTCCGACTGTCGCCGGATCAAATCATTTTGTCATTGTTGTTTCGGATGCTTCGCCAACCACAACAACGAACGCCTTTGATCTGTTGATCCTCCCCGCTCATACAGCTCCCTTTACAGAGGGCTTTAATGGCGTGATGGAAGGGCCTCTGGCGGGTTGGCGCCAGGAGTTTATCTCAAACGCAGTACCTTGGCGTACGCGCTCTGGCTCGCCTTCGGGACATCCTGCACGACCGTTTGAAGGTGAGAAGAATGCCTATTTGGGTGTTTACATTGATAGTGGCAGCGCCTCGCTCTCGAATCATATTACGCGGCTGATCTCGCCGATGATCCAATTTGCACCCACTGCACGTGAGGCGCGCATTTCGTTTGCCTACTACTTGGAAGAGCGGAGTACTGTCCTCAAAGATTCTTTTAAGATTTATTATAAGACGGCCTGGTCCAATGAGTGGAGCGGACCGGTGGCAACGTTTGATGCCACAACCCTCCTTTGGCTCCAGCAGAACGTGACCTTGCCCGAGTCGGCAGCAGGTAAGGGCATCTACTTTGCAATCGAAGGGTATGCATTAGGTGGACATGGTATCAGTTTGGATGATATCCGGATTGACGATCCAGTGCCCCCTCTGCAAATTATCACCCCCACGCCTTTTGCCGTAGCGGTGTGCGGGACTAATTATACGCTCGCCTCACCCTTTGTAACGCTGGAATCCGTGGGAGGGTATACCAATGGCGCTGGGCAAACCTCGTATGCGTATGCGCTGGTCGGTGGCTCGCTTCCCTCTGGCTTCACCTTGACCACAAATGGTCTGATCATTGGCCAATCAGCCATCCCGATTGCCTTGACCGCTTTTGATGTGGAAGTGACGGATCTTGTCAGTGGAGCAAAGGCCACCAACACGTTAGCCTTTGCAGTGGAGTATCCGCGTGTTCCAATCCTTCAAGAGAATTTCCTCACGTATAATGGTCAACTGCCATCGGGTTGGACCATGGAGTATGTCGCCAATAGGGTGAACTGGACGATTGGGCGTCCTGGCGGTAAGGATGGCATATCACCGCCTTCAGCAGCACAAAGTGATTATCAATATGCCTTCTTCTTCGGGACGCCGAGTGTCGGTACATACATGGTATCTAAGTTGGTCTCTCCTGTCTTTGACCTGACACAGATGCCGAACAACTCAAGGCTCGTCTTTTGGCACTTCATGCAAAAGTGGGGGGGGCAGGACGAGTTGCGCGTCTACTATCGGAACGTCACGGGAGCACCGTGGACCCGGTTGGAAACCTATACCAACAACGTGACCAGTTGGACCCGTCGGGTTATTCAGTTGCCCTCCCCCTCACGCACCTACCAAATCGCCTTTGAAGGTTCGGCTAGATCGGGATATGGTGTGTGCGTGGATAGTGTCTCCATTACGGATGATGCCAGTGCACCTGTGATTCTCACTCGCGACACCCTGCCCTCTGGTTTTGATAACTTCAGCTATCAGACGCGCCTTGAAGCTGTGGGTGGCGTTACTCCTTATACCTGGACGGTGGTTTCAAACGCCTTGCCGAGGGGCTTAGTGCTAAATCCGCTTACAGGCATCATCAGTGGCTATCCTGTGGGAGCCACCCAGTCGGTATTCCGCGTGGCAGTGACAGGTCTTGACAACAAGGCCTCAACAAATATCTTCTATCTAACGATACTGCCCCCAGGCTTCATACCTTATGTTGAGCGCTTTAATGAAA
>CAYWNP010000025.1:1999-18213 GCA_964459675.1 uncultured Akkermansia sp.
TATCTAACGATACTGCCCCCAGGCTTCATACCTTATGTTGAGCGCTTTAATGAAACAACCCTGCCGCCGGGTTGGGAGCAGACGCTTGTGAGTGGTACGTCTACCTGGCAATCGGTGAGCGGAACGTATAATGATTATCCATCACCTTATCATTACCCGTCACTACCTGTGAGCGAGTCGAATAACCTCTGCCTCTGGGCGAAGATTCCACAAATTCATTCTGCAGCAGTCATCACGCCGCCCTTTAATTTGGGGGGGTGCACCAACACCGCCGTCTCGTTCAGCTTGTCCATGAGACGGTATCTCAATAGCCAAGATTATCAAGACTGGGTGACCATTTCGTATGATACCCATCAAACGGGGAATTGGAAGACCTTGGTGGCGTATGACGGCACTTACTTTTCAAGTAGTAATGCTGTTTTGTTCTCGCACTGGACAAACCTAACCTTCGCGTTGCCTGAGCCAACCGCAACGTACAGATTGAAGTTCGAAGGTGTTACACGGGGTGGCTGTGGTATCTGTATCGATGATCTGGTCGTCGTCGGTGAACGGACGGCTCCGCCGTTGCTATTCATGACGCCTAACCCCTTGCCCGATGGGACAAACGGGGTGGTCTATCCTGATTTTACGCTTGCCGCGACGGGGGGCACCGCCCTCCCCTATACCTGGCGCGTCGTGGGCTCGGATATCTTTCCGCCAGGCTTGACGCTTAATCCCGCGACTGGTGTCATCAGTGGAACACCCACCCAGTACGGGATATACACCTTTGGTGTGACGGTTCAGGATGCAAATAGTGTAACCACCAACCAACTGTATACCTTGCAGATTTTGAGTACTGGCCTCACGCCTTATCAGACGTGGGTGCAGAAATATTATTATCCCACAAATACCTATCCGGGTGATACGGCGGACTCCGGGGATGGCATCCCTAATTTGATCAAGTATGGCATGGGGCTGGATCCCACGACACAGAATACGGGTGTTTATATCCTAGGCGGCTTGACCAACGTGGTCGGTTTTCCCTCGGTGGCGGACGGGAACTATCTCTACTTTGTCTATCGTCGTTCGCTATCAGCTACAGACTTGGATTTCTTTGTGAAGGGCAAGACGAATTTGGTGGATGTCGCAGAGCTCTGGACGACCAATAATATCGTCCAGTTGACGCCTTGGAGTGTTGGAGACACAAACTGGTCTTGGGTCCATAATCTGCATACGACTCCGATCACGAATGCGCCCCAACGTTTTCTCCGTTTAGAGGTTAAGTTAAAGTAATGAGGTTTTATGATACAACAACAGTCCCTGCCCGCACACTCCCTTCCCGCCACTGAATTTATCAAGCGTCTACGCGCCGCTGTCGCCTATCGCAAAAAGGAGAAGCTGGATGCCCTCGTGATTGCCACTGAGGTGAATCGTTATTATTTTACAGGGTTCTTCGCCTCCAATGGTATTCTGCTCATCACTCAGGATGAACCGGTTTTCTATACGGATTTCCGGTACTTTACAGCCGCCAAGCAGGCGCTCCCTTTTTTGAAGGTGAAGCTTCTCTGGAAGGGACCTGCTGAGCCGAAGGCCTTTGGTGCTCTTGGAAAATCCTGGAAGCGGATCGGCTTTGAAGGCACTCTCCCCTCGGAGCGCCTGTTGAAGTGGAAGGATATTTTTGTAACGGCGGAATTTGTCAACGTCACAAATGCCATCGGCGAGATGCGGAGCATCAAGTCGCCGGCTGAGCAGCGTGTGATCCGCGCCGCGATCCGCGCCGGGGACGCAGTCTTTGCCGCGGTCCGTTCCCAGCTCGTGCCAGGCATGACCGAGTGGGATGTGCGTAACTTGATCCGTCGCTGTTCGGATTTTTGCGGACAGGGTGAGTCGTTTGATGCGATTGTCTGTGTGGGAGCGCATGGCGCTGAGTGCCATCACCATCCCGACGAGACACCCTTGCGCGACAACACGCCTGTGCTGATTGATATGGGCGTGCTGAAGGATTACTACTGCTCGGACATGACGCGGTCCTTCTGTCTTGGAAAGGCGTCAGCTGAATTCAAGAAAATCTACAAGATCGTTCTCGAGGCCAATCGCAAGGCGATCCGTGCGATTCGTCCCGGCAAAAAATGCAAAGACATTGATGCGGTCGCACGGCAGCATATCGCGAAGGCGGGATATGCGAAGTATTTCGACCACAGTCTTGGCCATTCCCTTGGCCTGGAAATTCATGAGATCCCGAACTTCTCGATGGTCTGTGAGACCATCCTCAAGCCGGGGATGGTGATCACGGTGGAGCCCGGCATCTACCTGCCAGGACGTTTCGGCATCCGTATCGAGGATGTCATCCTCGTCACGCGTACCGGCTGTGAGGTGCTGACCCAGACGCCCAAGGATCTGGGATAAACGGAGTAGCTTTTCCCGCAGAGGCGCTGAGCCGCAGAGGAGATTTTTTGACAGGATTTTTAGGATTTGCAGGATTTCCGACAGCTTCGCTTCGGCGAGGAGATTTTTTTTGCTTTGAATTTTAATCCTTTTAATCCTGTTCATCATGTCAAAGATTTTTTTCGAGCTTTTCGAGCTTTTCGGATGCTAGAAACTGAAGTTATCGCTAACTTCAGCTTTTATTAACCCTCGCATTTTGATAAAATACCACCTCATTTAAATACACAAAAGGAGTCGTACGTATGGCAGAAAAAAAGACATCCAACACCCAGCTCGAAGCGGTGTTGACGCAGATCCGAAAAGAATTTGGCGAAGCAGCAATCATGCGCATGGGCGACGCGGAAGCTTTTAAGGATATCCCGATCATTTCAACAGGCGCGTATTCATTGAATTTAGCGTTGGGTGTCGGCGGTTTGCCTCGCGGCCGCGTGGTTGAAATCTATGGACAAGAGTCCTCCGGCAAGACCACGCTCGCCTTGCATGTGATTGCAGCAGCCCAAAAGGCAGGCGGACTCGCCGCGTTCGTGGATGCTGAGCATGCCATGGATCCAAGCTATGCGCGTCGCCTCGGTGTGAATCTGGATGATCTCTTGATCTCTCAGCCAGGCTCTGGCGAAGAGGCTCTGACGATCACGGAACAACTCATCAAGAGCGGTGCCTTGGATGTGGTGGTTGTGGACTCTGTTGCCGCACTGACCCCTCAAGCTGAAATTGATGGTAACATGGGCGATTCGCACATGGGCCTCCAGGCGCGCTTGATGTCGCAAGCTATGCGTAAGCTCACCAGCGTCATCTCCCAAACCCGTACGCTCTGTCTCTTCACCAATCAGGTACGTGATAAGATCGGCGTGATGTTCGGTAATCCGGAGACGACCCCTGGTGGCAAGGCTCTGAAGTTTTACGCCTCTGTGCGCTTGAATGTGCAACGCATTGGTGCGATTAAGGATCCTGCCGGAACCGTCATCGGAAATCGCACACGTGTCAAGGTCGTCAAAAACAAGATGGCGCCGCCCTTCACAGAAGCCGAATTTGATATCCTCTACGCACGTGGCATCTCATGGGAAGGCTCTGTTCTTGACGCCGCGCTGGCGCGCAATGTCGTGACCAAGCGAGGCTCCTGGTTGAGTTTTGGTGCAGAGCAGATCGGCCAAGGTTCGCTTGCGTCGACAGAGTTCTTGCGGTCGCATCCTGAAATCGTGGAGCAGATCATCGAGAAGATCAAGAGTGAGCCAGCTCCCGCGATCGGCAAGCCCACACCTAAAGCCGACGACTAGAACATCTTAATTTGGTTAGTCCCTCACAGAGGCACAGAGGACACAGAGAAAAGAGTTTAAAACAGAGTGCTCAACAAAGCATTCAAAAGTTGATCCATGCTCTTTGTGTTCTTCCTGACCGCCGTAGCCTTGGCGTAGGCTGGTTGCGGTTAAAACAAATCAACTTATAGACAATGCTTAATTAGTTGCGTCAGCAACAAGCTGATTTTTCATTCTCTGTGCTCTCTGTGCCTCTGTGAGAAAAACACTTTAGAGTAGATTACAAAAATCCATTGTCGCGCAGCATCTCTTCCGTGATGGAAGAGGTGTTGTTATCGCGCCCGAGTAGGCGCGCGACATACTTGCCAAGGATGTCCCCCTCAAGGTTGAGAAGATCGCCTGTTTGGCGGGCGCATAGGCTGGTCGCTTCAAGCGTGTGGGGGATGAGGTTGACTTCGATGCTGGTCTCGGTAAGTCCGCTGACGGTCAAGCTGACGCCATCAATCGCAATGGAACCCTTCATTACGGTCTGCCGAGCTAAGGCAGCGGAACAGCCAATGCGCCACGCGACATCGCGTCCGCGATCTTCGATCTGCAAGAGCGTTCCCGTCTCGTCAATGTGTCCGCTGACAATGTGTCCTCCCAGTCGCTCTCCTAAGGCGAGCGCGCGCTCAAGGTTGAGGCGAGCCCCTTCATGAAGCTGACAGAGTGCGGTTCGTTGCAAGGTTTCATCCAGAATGTCCGCTGTGAACCAGCACTCGCCAAACGTGGTGACCGTCAAACAGGCCCCCTGAACAGCAATGCTCTCGCCGAGCACGAGCACATCTTTCCAGGCGTCATGGCTCACCGTGAGCGTCCACCCGCCACGAGCACGCGCCAGTTGCTTCAGCGTTCCAACTTTTTGTACCAGTCCTGTAAACATAGGTCGATTTCCTCGATTTAAAGCTACTTCTTAAAAAGTGAAGCCGTTTTTTCTCACAGAGCCCACAGAGTTCACAGAGAAATCCAATTAAAGTATCAATCATACGGAATACATCTTTCTCTGTGCCCTCTGTGCCTCTGTGAGGAACTACACATTACTTAAAATGTTTTATTCACAGCCGCAACGTGGGGTGAGGCGCATGAGCACATCCTCGCCGATCCGCTTTACGGAACGGAACTCTAAGCGCTCAAGGTTCTTCATTTGCACGCCTTTACCTGAAAACCCACTCACTGCCGCACGGTCGCCTAAAATCGCGGGCGCATAAAAGAGGCAGTATTCATCCACGAGACGCGCGTCATGCAACGCGCCTGCCAGCGTGCCCCCGCCTTCGCAGAGGATATGCATATAACCCGCCTTGCCCAAGCGTTGAAACAATTTTCTCAAGGGGATATGACCAGCCGAGTCTGTCTTAAAAGTCCAGACCGTAGCGCCCCCCTGTGTCCACGTCTTGATCTTCTTCAGCGAAGTCTGATCCGAGGTGACCATAATCGTACGGGAGGCTGCTGCGTCGGTCAGCACGGTGGCTGTCGGAGGTGTACGGCTGGAGGCATCAAGAACGACGCGCATCAGCTTGTCGCCGCCCTTTCCACGATAGAGCAGGGAGGGGTTGTCTGCGCAGACAGTCCCTGCGCCAACCAGGATGACATCCGCCCCTTTACGCATCTTCTGCACAACGCCTCGGGCAGCCTCGCCTGTGATCCATTGGGAGGCGCCTGTGCGATCGGCAATCCTGCCGTCTAGCGTCAGCGCCAATTTGAGCGTCACAAAGGGATGTCCGCTGGTGACATGTTTGAAGAAGGGTTTGACCAGTTCTTTCGCCTCGGCTTCGCAAACGCCAAAGATAACCTCAATGCCCTGCTTTTTTAAGAGGTCAAGTCCGCGTCCGCAATGGCACCCATTCTCATCATGACACGCCACGACCACGCGTGCGAGTCCTTCATTGATGATCCTCGCTGTGCACGGTGGCGTCCGTCCATGCGTGCAACAGGGTTCCAGGGTGACATAGAGGGTGGCACCTCTGGGAGAGACGGTACAGGCGTTCAGGGCCACGACCTCTGCATGAGGTTGGCCCGCGCAGGCGTGAAAGCCTTCGCCGATGACCTGTCCGTCTTTGACAACAACAGCTCCGACAGGCGGATTGGGTCGTGTACAGCCGAGGGCGTTCTGCGCGAGGCGCAACGCCCGTCGCATGAATGCTCTATCCTTTTTCATTGTCTTTGTGAAAGCGATCCAGGATGCCGTTGACAAAACGTCCAGCGTCGGCATTGCTGAAATATTTTGCAAGATCAATCGCCTCGTTCAAGACCACTGCGGGAGGCACATCTTTACAGAACAGGATCTCGTAAAAGGCGAGGCGCAGGACATTGCGCTCAATCGAGCCCATGCGGTGCATCGGCCAGTTCTGCACATAAGACTGAAGCTTGGCATCAATCTCTGGCAGATGCGCAAGCACCCCTCGGACAAGATTTTCTGTGAAGGCCCGGATCTTGGCTGGCGCCACGCGATCTTCATCAGGCTTGTCGCTCTCTTCTGGAATCGCTGTAGGATTTTCTTCATCCAGCGCCTCGACTTGGCAGGTCCACTGTTGCTTCCAGAACTTAGGGATCGTCATCTCCAGCTCCTGGCCAGGATGCATATCCGCCTGAAAGAGCATCTGTACTGCCCATTCCCGTCCGTGTCGTCTTGTTGCCATAATAATACCTTAACTTCAAAAGAATTTCGCGAAGCGAATACGCTTATTCCTTATTGCGTGATTGCCTTATTGCCTTATTGAAATTGGACGTTCAATGTTCAATGTTGAATGTTGGATGTTCGCATTAATTCGCGTGGTTCGTGTCATTCGGATGCTAAAAGTTACTCTCTTGTTTATTCCCGAGGTCTCACTGCCAACTGCTACCCTGGCCGCCGTAGCCTTGGCGAAGGTGGCTGCCTACTGCCACTTCACCGCCCCCGGGCGATGGGCTTAGAGCGCCTTGAGAACGGAGACCGTCTCGATTGCGGCGAGGACAGCGTCCCAGCCCTTGTTGCCTTGCTTGGTCCCCGCGCGTTCAATGACCTGTTCCAAGTTCTGTGCGCAGACAATGCCATTCAGTACAGGTACCCCGGTGTCCAAGCCGATCTTGGAGAGCGCCCGGGCGACCGTACCGTTGATCAGGTCAGCATGAGGTGTTGCCCCTTGGATCACCGCACCGAGGGCGATGATGGCGCTGAAGGTGCCAGACGTGGCGAGCTTCTGCGCGACTTGAGGAATTTCATTGGCCCCCGGGACCCGTACCAGCAGGAGGTCGGCGTCTTTGCCCCCGTGACGCACAAAGCAGTCCTCTGCGCCCTTGACGAGTTGTTCGGTGAAAAAACTATTGAAGCGACTGACAACAATCGCCATCTTCATTCCACCAGCATTCAGGTTTCCTGTGACTTCTTTCATCTCTCTTCTCCTTTCAAAATCTCTTTTAAACTTTTCTCAACTTTAGAACTTTAGCATTTTAGCACTTTAGAACTTCTCAAATCATATGCCCCATCTTGGCCTTTTTTGTCGCCAGATAGTGTTTATTGTGCAGGCCCGGTTCAAACATGATGGGTACGCGCTCGACAATCTCCAAACCGTACCCTTGCAACCCAATGAGCTTCTTGGGGTTGTTGGTCATCAAGCGGATCCGCTTCAGTCCAAGGTCGGTCAGCATTTGTGCGCCCACACCATAGTCGCGCAAGTCAGGTGCAAAGCCGAGTTGAATATTGGCTTCCACGGTGTCGAGCCCCTTTTCTTGCAGCTTATAGGCATGTAACTTGTTGGCCAGCCCGATTCCGCGTCCCTCCTGCCGCATATAGAGGATCACGCCGCATCCCTCCTCTTCGATCATGCTCATGGCCGCATGAAGCTGGCTCCCGCAATCACAGCGAGCGGACCCGAAGACATCACCTGTCAAACATTCGCTATGGACGCGCACCAGAGGCGCCTCCTCCTCGGCTAGGTTGCCCTTGATGAGGGCCAGATGATCCAGTCCGTCGGGTGACGAACGATAGAGGCGTAACTTGAATTGGCCGTAGGCCGTCGGGAGCTCAACCTCTTCGAGCAACTCGATCAACCGTTCGCGATATCTGCGATAGGCAATCAGATCGGCGATTGAGAGCATCTTCAACTGGTGCTCCTTGGCAAAGGCTCTCAGTTCAGGAAGGCGCGCCATGGTGCCGTCCTTCTTCATGATCTCGCAGATGACGCCCGAAGGCTTGAATCCTGCCAGCCGCGCAAGATCGACCGCCGCTTCGGTATGGCCTGCTCGCACGAGTACGCCACCTTCACGAGCTTGCAAGGGAAAGAGGTGTCCAGGACTGACAATGTCGGAAGGTGTGGCCTGGTCATCAATCAACACACGTACGGTTTCTGCACGGTCGGCTGCGCTAATCCCGGTGGTGATATGGTTGGCCGCGTCTACCGAGTGGGTGAAGGCCGTTGAAAATTTGTCGCCACGGTTACGGCTGGGAGCCCGCTCGATACCTAGCTTCTGAAGACGTTCCTGGGTCATCGGCACGCAGATCAATCCGCGCGCATGAAGCGCCATGAAGTTGATGGATGCGGCTGTTACCTTTTCCGAGGCAATGATCAAATCACCCTCGTTCTCACGGTTCTCGTCGTCTGCCACGACCACGAACTCGCCCGCGCGAAACGCCTCGATACAAACTTCTACACTGTCAAAGACATCATTCATAAATAAAAAAGCCCGATCACAATGCGCAATCGGGGCAAACCAAGGCAAAAAAAGCCAAACGCGCTTCTTTCATCCAGACTCTACTGTCGGCCACGGAATGAAACCGTGTCAGTGCCTTGATAGTCAAGGCAGTCGCGGGCTTTACCGCCGGTTGGGAATCACACCCAGCCCCGAAGACGCTTGTTTATGTTCAACACTATACCGCATTTGCCCTCCGTTTGGCAAGCCCGCACTTTTGCAGGTCAACGTTCTGGTCGCTGTCTGATGGTACTGCGGGAAGACTTTACCGCAAAAACCGGGTTCTTCGTATAATTTTGTGGATTTTAACCACAGAGGGCACGGAGAATTGAACATTAACTGAAATTTGATATTCATTTGTGCTTCATGATGGTGTAAACTATGAGCTTTGACTTAGGAGCAACAGATGAATTTTTTTAATAGCCTGTCGCGCAGCAAGGAACCCGTTGCGCCACTTGAAGCTGGACACGTCCGCATGTACACGTGTGGACCCACTGTCTATAACTTTGCCCATATCGGCAATTTTCGTGCCTATACCTTTGAGGACATCCTGCGCCGCGCCATTCAATTCAATGGATGCACCGTCACACAGGTGATGAATTTGACTGACGTAGATGACAAGACCATCCGTGGCGCAAACGCCGCAGGGGTCTCTCTCCAAACCTTTACCGCTCCTTTTGTTCAAGCCTTCTTTGAGGATCTGAAAACCTTGAACATCCAGCCCGCCGAAGTCTACCCTGCGGCGACAGATCATATCCCCGAGATGATTGCACTGGTTCAACGCCTTTTTGAGAAGAACCTTGCCTACCAGTCTGAGGATGGCTCGGTCTATTTTAGCGTCTCCCGCCTGCCGCAGTACGGACGCCTTGCGCATCTCGATCGTGAACATCTCCGCGTCGGCGCCCGCGTCGCGGATGATGAGTATGAAAAGGAAGGCTATGGTGACTTCGCCCTCTGGAAGGCCTATGAGTCCACCGATGGCGCCGTGGTCTGGGACTCACCGTGGGGCAGGGGACGTCCCGGTTGGCATCTGGAATGTTCCGCCATGGCCATGAAGTACCTGGGCGATACGTTTGACATCCATACCGGTGGCATTGACAACCTCTTCCCTCACCATGAGAATGAGATCGCGCAGACCGAGGGTGCAACAGGTAAACCCTTTGTAAACCTCTGGATGCACTGTGCGCACTTGCGCGTGAATGGCGAGAAGATGTCGAAGTCGCTCGGCAACTTCTTCACCTTGCGTGATCTGATCTCCAAAGGCTATACCGGACGCGAGATTCGTTACGTACTGATCAATGGCCACTATCGTCAGCCCCTCAACTTCACCTTTGACGCCTTGGCCGCAGCCCGCAGTTCGCTGGCGCGTATTGATGAGTGCGTGGATGCGCTGACCGAGCTCGCTGCCTCGCAAAAAGGATTTGCTGCACAGGAAGGGCTTGATGCATCAAGCCCCTACATGCAACACCTGGCCACCTTCACAACGGCGGTCAATGACGATCTCAATATTCCCGAGGCCTTTGCCGCGCTCTTTGCCTTGGTGCGGGAGAGCAATGTGGCTCTCAGCCAGGGAACCGTGAACGCAGAAGCCGCCGCAGCCATCTTGGGCGTGTTTGAGAAGATGGACACGGTGCTCGGCGTGGTTCGTTTTGGCCGTGCACAAAAGGAGGATGGCGTACCTGCCGAGATCCAAGCTTTGGTGGATGCCCGCGCCACAGCACGTGCAACCAAGCAGTGGGCCGAGTCCGACCGCCTCCGCGACCTCCTCGCCTCAAAAGGCTGGGAAGTGCGTGATGGAAAAGATGGTCAAAAAGTGAAAAAAGTTTAAAGCCCCCTCGAGCGGGAACAAACGAGAGAATAACTTTTGACAGGATGAACAGGATTTATAGGATTGAGAATTTTTAACCGCAAAGAACGCATAGAACCCAGAGAAAAGAAATGTGTCCAGATGACGAAAACAAAACAGTTAGAAGTTGATCTTTGGGATCTTTGCGTTCTTTGCGGTTAAAACAAATCCAGTTTATGGGCAATTTAAAAATGAATGGAAAATTTATTACTTTTGAGGGGCCCGAGGGCAGCGGCAAGTCCACGCATATTAAATTGCTGAAGGCCTATCTGGAGGAACGAGGCATTGAAGTGGTCATGACGCGGGAGCCTGGAGGCACGCCGCTGGGGGAAGAGATTCGAAAGATCTTGCAGCATGACCACGCCGAGGCGCCTGTCCCACGCGCGGAAGTGTTACTCTTTTTGGCCAGTCGCGCCCAGCATGTGGAGCGACTCATCCGTCCTTCCCTTGAACAGGGCAAGTGGGTGCTCTGCGACCGTTTCGATGACTCAACCTTTGCGTATCAAGGTTATGGACGTGGCTTTGAGATGGAGGGGCTGAAGGCGGTGAATGCTTTTGCCGTGAGTGGACTGCGTCCGGATTTGACGGTTCTTCTCGATGTCACCCCTGAGACGAGCCGTGCGCGCTTGGCAGTCCGTCAAGCTAAGACCGCCACAGAGCCTGACCGTATTGAGCGTGAGGCCGCTGCATTCCATGAACGGGTCCGTAACGGCTTCCTTGCGCTTGCAGCAGAGGAGCCGGAACGCTTGGTCGTCATCAGTACCGAGCGCGACCCAGCCGCGGTTGCTGCGGCTGTCCGACAGGCAGTTGAACGTTTAACCCTTAAATTGCCGCTAAACCCACTACCCGGATGCAGTGGCAGTCGGCAGTAGCAGTTGGCAGTTAATACCCCAGATAATGGATGTTTCTGTGATTTTTGTGGATTTTGTGGTTCCAAACTTGAAGTCTTTGACAAGCTATGACTTTTGATGAAACCTTCCTGATGGTGAAACGCGCGATCGACTCGGGACGCCCCGCGCATGGGTATCTCATTGTCGGCTCGGTTCGGGAACACGGCCTGAAAATGACCCAACTCATTATTCAGAACCTTTTCTGCGTCGAGGCGAAAAAACCCTGCGGACTCTGCGCCGCCTGCAAGCGGGTTGAGGAGCGTACCGAACCGGATGTGCACTGGATATTTCCAGAGATGAAGTCGCGGGTCATCAGTGCCGAGCAGATGCGAGAGAAGTTGCTCGCGGAGATTGCCCAAACCTCCTTCTCCGGGGGTTGGAAGGTGGGGGTTCTGGTCGGTGCGGACCGACTCAACGACTCTTCTGCCAATGCTTTTCTCAAGACCTTGGAAGAACCTCCGGAACGGACGCTCTTCTTGTTGCTGACCGATACGCCCCAGCAGCTGATGCCTACGATCATCTCACGTTGTCAGCGGATTGACCTCGACGCGTTTCGCGAGTTGAGCGAGCCGTGGCTAGGGACGCTGATCTCCACACTCTCGAGTCCTTACTTCAGGACGCCGCTCGAGCGCCTCGTCATGTCAGGGCAACTCTCGAAACTCTTGGAAGAGATGAAAGAGAAGGCCGAAGTCTGGGTGAAGGAGGAGTTTGAGAAGGAGAAGAAGGTTGATGAAGAGGAGGATGTTTTTCTTGCTAAGGTCAGTGCGCGCTATCGCGAGCTGCGCATGGACTTCCTCGTGACCTTGATGCGTTGGTTCCGCGACCTTTTTGTGGTCAAGGCTGGCGGGAGCGAGGAGATTCACTTTAAGGAGAAGGCGGATTTGCTGAAAGAGCGCGCCGGACGGCTGACCCTGGCGCAGACGATGTATAATGTGAATGCCATTGAGGAGCTCGCCCGGCAATTGGATCGCAATTTGAGTGAGGAGACGGTTCTGGCCTACGCTGTTGATCGCATCTCTCATGGTGTAGGGGATAAACCTTAATATGCAAAAAATTGTCCATATCCAAATCCCCGAAGGTGGCGTGGTCCAGTGCCAGATGCCAGAGGGAGAAGAACTTTTTGAGGCAGGGGAGCATTGTGTCTGTGCCTTGAATTATGGAAAGGACGTGGGTCGCATTGTGAAGATTACGGAGCTACCTTCGCGAAACGAGCCGCCAGCCTTCCGTATTCTGCGCAAACAGACTGCCGAGGATGAGAGCCGCGTCAAAGAGAATCAGGAGCTTGCCACAAAGGCGCAACATGCATTTCAACTCTCTGTGATGCATGAGAAGTCTCATGTTAAGGTTTTGCATGTGCGCTTCTCGTTGATGCGCGAACGTCTCTTTATACGTTATGGAGCCTCAGGGGTCGTTGACCTGCGCCGTTTTGTGAATCAGCTCCAGCGCGACTATAAGACCGTGGTGGATCTCTGGCAGATTGGTGTGCGCGATGAGTGCGCCTTTATGGGTTGCCTCGGCCATTGCGGACGTGCCGCGTGCTGTTGCACCTGGCAGCGCCGGTTTAAAGAACTCTCGACGCGTATGGCCAGAGTTCAAGATATTCCGCTGAATCCCGCAACAGCCAATGGACACTGCGGTTGTCTAAAGTGTTGCTTGTCCTTTGAGGTCGAGCAATATGCTGAGGCCGGTGCTGGGCTTCCGGAAATGGGAAGCATTGTCCAGTGCGTGAACGAAGAACAAGATGTCGAAGGTATGGTGGTGGGGCGGGATATTCTGCGAGGACGTCTCACCGTTCGCACGCAAGAGGGTCGCTTTTTGACCCTTCCCCGCGAGGAGCTTCGTTTGCTCCGTCCCTCTCGCGCAAATGGCGCTTTTAAAGGAGATGAAACACATGAAAATCCTGCTGGTGAATGGTCCGAATCTTAAGTTACTGGGAACGCGTGAACCGACCATCTATGGTTCGGAGACGCTTGACCAGATCGTCAAAAAGGTGTGCGATTATGCAGCGGCGAAGGGGGTGCAGGTCACCGCCTTCCAGAGCGATGACGAAGCTGCGCTGGTCTCAACAATCGGCGCTGCCTGCGGAGTCTATGAGGGCATCATCATTAATCCAGCGGCTTATACGCATACGAGTGTAGGGCTACGGGATGCCATCTCCGCCTGCGGGGTTCCTACCGTGGAGGTTCACCTTTCAAATACACATAAGCGTGAGGCCTTTCGGCATGTCAGTCTCACGGCGCCCGTCTGTGTCGGACAGATCATGGGCTTCGGCAGCAAGGGCTATCTCTTGGCTGTAGATGCCCTGCTTAATAAATAGGAGTTAATGATGACAAAGAAAATTGATGTCTGGATGGTCGGTTCCATCGGGATCGACGATGTTGAAACACGTGACGTGAGTCGCACCAATTTGCTGGGTGGCTCCCTGCCTTTTGCAACGATCGCCGCCGCTTTTGCAGGCGCAAAGGTGGGAGCTGTCGGTGTTGTGGGCAGCGACTTCCCGAAGACCTTTGAAAAGCGCTGGAACAAATTCGGAATTGATCTTGAAGGGGTTCAGCATAAGTCTGGCCTGAATTTCCGTTGGGCCGGCAAGTATGATGAGAATATGATTGATCGTACGACGATCAGGACGGAGCTGGGTGTCTTTGCGGATTTTTCGCCTGTTCTTCCCGAAAGCTACCGGTCGGCTCCTTATGTGCTCCTGGGCAACATTCAGCCAGACTTGCAACTGCATGTGCTCAAGCAGGCCAAGCGGCCCAAGTTTGTGGCTCTGGACTCCATGAACCTCTGGATTGACATCGCCCTGCCCTCGTTGAAGAAGATTATTGCTGAGGTAGATCTCGTCACCGTCAATGACGGCGAGGCGCGTCAGTTGACCGGCAAGTGGAATCTGCACGATTGCGCTAAAGAGATTTTGAAGATGGGTCCCAAATATGTCTTGCTCAAAAAGGGCGAACATGGCGCCCTGCTCTTCACCAAGAAAGAGCTCTTCATTGTTCCAGCCTATCCTGTGAAGACGCTGACGGATCCCACGGGAGCAGGGGATACCTACGCAGGCGCCTTTATGGGCTATCTCTCCAAGGCTGGCGCATTGAATGGCCACACCCTGCGCAAGGCGCTCTTCTTTGCCAGCGCATTAGCCTCCTTCTGTGTCGAGGGCTTTAGCATTGAAAGCCTTGAGAAGCTCTCGAAGGCCGCTGTCGCCAAGCGCGTGCGTGAACTGGAAAAGATGACAAAGGTGTAGGATTGAAACCCTCCTCCACCATACTGGCAAGGCTCTGGAAACGCTGGGATACGCGCTTCTGCCTCGTGGTCGTTGTGCTCTATGCCCTTGCCGCTCTCTATGGTGAAGGGGCCTATCAGTCGGCGCGCCTGCAGGATCGGACCCCGGCCTACAACCAGGTCCATGAAAATGACCGCTATGTGCCTCCTGCCTTTGTGCGCTGTTTTCAAAGCGATACCGGCACGGGTGATCGCCCTTTCTATTTGTTTGGTAGCGATAATCTGGGGCGGGATGTCGGCCAGCGTTTGATCCAAGGGACGCGCATCGCCTTTCATGTCGGCATTGTGACCTCGCTCATCGCGATTCCGCTGGGCGTGCTCTTAGGTTGCTTGGGCGGTTACTTTGGTGGCCGCTGCGACAATATCGTGGTCTGGCTCTGCGCGACCGTAGCTTCGATGCCCGGTCTTCTCTTCATCCTCGCGATTGCCATGGTCGCCGGCAAGGGACTCATGGGCATCTACCTAGGAATTGGCCTAACCACCTGGGTCGGTGTCTGCCGCAATGTGCGCGCGGAGGTCATGAAGCATCGCGGACGCACCTACGTGCTGGCTGCGGAGGTCTTGGGTTACAGCCATGCACGCATTATGTTTCGACACATCCTGCCGAATGTTTCGCATATCATCCTGATCGCCTTTTCGATCCGCTTTCCCGCTTCGGTCGCCACAGAGGTCTTCATCAGCTTCCTGGGCATCGGTGTACAGAGCGAGCCCTCCTGGGGCATTATGATCAATAATGCGCGGCTTCGCCTCTGGCAAGGTGTCTGGTGGGAGATGACCTTTGTGACCCTTGCGATCTTCTTCCTTGTGCTCGCCTTCAACCATCTTGCGGATGCCCTGCGCGACCTCCTCGATCCGGCCTTGAGAAATGAATAAACGCACGCAAACTTCAGAACTTGCGCTTGTGACGGCCCGTTATCCGGTCAAGATTTGCGCCTATATCCGGGCGCAAATTCGAAAAGATCCGCTCGGTGCCTGGGCTCAACAAGCCCTGCCCTCGGTCGATGAGCTGATTGAGGAGCCGGGCATGGTGGCGGATCCCTTCGCAGAGAAGGGTGCTGCGGCCTGTTGCTTTGGCGTCAAGCAGCGCTTCCCTAACCGCGTCCTGGTGATGACTTCGGATCAATGCGCCCTGAACTGTCGCCACTGTACCCGCAAGGGGTTACTCCGGCAGGCGGAGGTCATCCAGACGGCCAAGCAACTGGCAGAGGCTGTTGCGTTTGTGAAGGCGCATCCGTCCGTTCGCGAAGTGCTCTTGTCCGGGGGCGATCCCTTGATGTTGAGCGACACAAAGGTGCTGGCGTTTGTAAAAGCCTTTGCGGTATTGCCCCAGATTGATGCCGTGCGCATCGGAACGCGCATGCCTGCGGTCAACCCGGCGCGCATCACAAAAGCGCTCGCCAAAAAACTGGGGGCCTGTAAGAAGGTCTGGGTCAACACCCAGTTTAATCATGTCAGCGAGCTTACGCCTGAGGCGCTCCGCGCCTGTGCGCTTTTCGTGGAGGCTGGCATACCTGTTTCAAATCAGAGCGTGCTCTTGAAGGGTGTCAATGACTCGGTTGATGAGCTGGTGGCGCTCTGCTCGGCCCTGCAGCGCGCACGGGTGCGACCCTATTATGTTTTTCAGTGTGACCCGATCGCTGGCATTGCCCATTTTCGCGTGCCCCTGGCGAAGGCGCGGCGTATTGCCCGCGAGTTGCCCAAGCGACTCGGCGGCCTCGCCCTCCCGCGCTTTGTGCGCGATCGGCCCGGCTCGCCCTGCAAGCAGGAGTTGTGAGAGGCAGGTTGCGTAAACGCAACCTCTGCAACTGAATGCCCTGC
>CAYWNP010000025.1:18313-21203 GCA_964459675.1 uncultured Akkermansia sp.
TCACACGCTAGGGCCCTCGGCCGGGTGGTCAAACCGCTCGACCTCGCACGGCATGCGCCGCGAGAGAAGCCCTATCAAAAAGCGGGTGCCATAGACGAGGTGCGTGGCGATCACGCCCAGCCACGTCATGACCCATAAGGCGGGCGAGAGGGAGAAGGAGGAGGCCAGCGTAACGAGCCCGTAAACGGCGACCACGCCAAAATAGGCAGTAAAGAGCCACGGGTGCAAAAAGGCCACGGGTAACCCCAGCACAACGCCCAAGACAAAGAGGGAAGGCAACAGATAACTCACGCGGAACGAGGTCTCCGGAAAACGCTTGGCAAAGTGGCCGCGATGGAGGGCGTAACGCCCGATCTGGCGCAGGTGCGGACCAAAGAGCGGCCTGCGATGGTGATAGACCACAGCCCACGGATCGTAGATGATGCGCTTCTTCTGGCCAAAAACGATGTCGGTGCAGAGGATCGTGTCCTCCCCAGGCCAGAAGTCGGTGCGGTAGCCGTTGAAGGCCTCGACCACGCTCTTTCGCACAAAGAGATTGCAGCTCGGGACGTCGTCCACACTGGAGCGCACGCGGTCGCCCACGTAACGGTAACGGAAATTGCCCGAAACCAGGATGTTGGCATAGACGCGACCTCCCGCCTGAGCCATGAAGGGGTCGTTTGGCGGCGTCACGCCGGGTCCCCCGACGCCGCCCACATCCGGCAACGTAAAGTATTTGACCGCATGTTCCAGCCAGTTGGCTACAGGATAGGCGTCGTCATCCAGAAAAGCAATGATCTCGCCCGTGGCCTTCTGGATGCCCACGTTGCGCTTTTCCGCGGGCCGTGTCTTGCCCGTCGGGATGACCTGCAAAGGAAAGGGGTACTCCCCCACGCTTTCGGCAAAATCCGGCAAGACCAAAACTTCGAAATGAGGGTAGGTCTGATGTGCAAGGGCGTTGAGGCACTCGGTCAGGTAGGGGCTGGGCGCCGGACAGGCAATCACCACAGAGACCCTCATCGGCTTCTCCGGCAGAGGCGCCACCTCGACGCTCTCATAATAACGCAGCACCCGCAGGCGGTAAAAGATCGCAAGGGTGTCGAGCATGACTTGCTTGACGTTTTTCCAAGAGAGGCACCCTATTTTTTGACCAAAGTTCATCTGAATAGGTGCCTCGGCGACTTTAAACCCCTTGGCATGGGCGATGGAGAGAATCTCAAGGTCAAAGGCGAAGGCCTTGACCAGCATCCGGTCAAACGACCACTGGAGCGCCTCCCGTGTAAAAAGCTTCATCCCTACCTGGGTGTCAGTGATCGGCAAGCCCACGAGCAACCGGACAATTCCGAAGTAGACGCCACTGGCGAGCCGGCGATGCCAAGGGTAATCAATGACGGAGTCCCGATGACGCTTGGAGCCGATGACGATAGCCGCCTTCTCCTGGTGCATGACATCGAAAAAGGCCGAGATCTTGGCGGGCGAGAGATCAAGGTCGCCGTCCAAGAGCAGAATATGTGACCCGCTCGAGGCAGCAAAACCTCTTCGGAGTGCATTGCCCTTCCCGGCATTGACCTTGACGAAGACAGGTCGGACCTCCTCGGGATGGCGCTCGGCCTCCTCGCGGATGGCTTCTGCCGTGGCATCGGCACTACCGTCATCCACCGGAATAACTTCAAAGGAAATCTGACCTCTGAGCAGGGCGCAGACCGTTTCAATGTTATGCGCAATGACCGTTTCCAGACCATAAGCCGGCAGGATAACACTCAGGCGTCCGGAAGCTCCCAGACAGCGCTTAGCGGATTCCCAAACTTTTTTGTCGTTTTCGATGGTCATTTGTCTGTCTGCGAAGTAAAATAAAAGCTTTCTTCAACTAGAAAGAAGAAGTAAAGTAAAATGATATTCGAGTTGGGACCATAAACCAATCGAAAAATGAAGTGAATTGGTTTTTTTTAAGGAACCTTATGATGCGATCTGTTGCACTCTGTTTTTTGGGACTCTTTTTTATGGTGCTGATGGGATGCTCAAGGTCCTCCATCGCCACGGATGAGGCGAAGGAGCGCAAGACCTCCCTTTACCGTCGTGCACGAGCTGCTGAACAGACAGGCGATATTAAGGAAGCCATCCGCCTTTATCGGACCCTGCTGGTCGAAGAGCCTCGCTCCTACTCGGTTCATTTCCAAATGGGCGCACTGTTGCAAGATTCAGAAGAGGATTACATCAGCGCGCTCTATCACTACAAGCAATACCTGGCTTTGCGTCCAGAGACTGAGAAGACCCTGCTCGTACAAGATCGCATCCGTGTGACCGAACAATTGCTCGCACCGCAACTCCTACGGAAACTGGGTGAATCAGCCCAAGGCCTCTCCCAGGCACATTTACTGAAAGAGAATGACCGGTTGAAGGAACACTTGACGAAGCTCGAAGGCGAGAAGTCAGTCTTGAGCGAAGACAAAGACCGTGCCGAGAAGACCGCGATGGCAGCACAGGCTGAGGTTGAGCGGATGCGCGATCTCCTTAATAAAATGCGTACGGCTGATCGAACCGAGAAAACCACGGAGACCGCTGCAACCATTGGCGAACGCGAGCGAGCTTCCTCCACTGGTAAGACGCGCGAGGGAAAGAGTCTGAAGGAGTTGCGTCGTGAAGCAGAGGCAGAGGCGGCAGACGCTGCGAACAAGACAGGGACACGGTCGACCGACGATGTGATGAAGAAAATCCAGAAGAAACTCGATGACACCCCTGTAGACGAGGGAAACGGTTCTTCAAAGAAAGCGAAACCTGAGCCCAAGAGCTATACCGTGCAAGCAGGTGATTCACTCTTCAAGATCTCTGAAAAGTTTTATGGCGATTCGACGCAGTGGAAAAAGATCCGCGATGCAAATCGGACGACGATTAACCCCGATGGCCGCCTGCG
>CAYWNP010000025.1:21303-26181 GCA_964459675.1 uncultured Akkermansia sp.
AATGGACAGTAAACAGAAACGAATTTTAAAATCATCAAGCCCCACGGTCTTTGTGGGGGGTGGCGGAGCCTGTCACACCTTCCGCCTCGATGTGCGTGATGATGGACTTGGGAGACGTGAGTATTTCAGCAAGCGCGCCCGCCCTGTCTTTGCTCGTCAAAAACTTTTTCACTATATCTCGGCAGGGGGGATGAGGCAGTTGCGCAGAACCTCAGGGGATGACCTTGCACAGCTTCGCATGCAGGCTTTTCTGGCTTGCTTGGCGCTCGGGGCTGCGCTCTGGCTCTTCTTCTATCTCTTGCCAATACGTTGAAGGATGAGAATTTTTACCGCAAAGAACGCATAGAACACAGAGAAAAGAGATGCACACCTGGCAGCGAAAAAAACTATTTAGAAATTGATCTTTGCGATCTTTGTGTTCTTTGTGGTTAAAACAAATTAAGGTAGAGTTAAGGAACGAACAATGAAAAAACGGATGATTAGTTTGTGCGGTATCAGCGGACTTATGCTTATGTCCGGCTGCCAATTTTTTGATGGCACGCCCTTTGAACAGAAGCCCGATCCGAAGGTGACGAAGCTGGCGATCTCGACGCAGCAGACGAACAATGAGCTCCGTCACCTCGCAGAGCAAATGGCGGAGATGAACCGCAATCAGATCGAACTCGACCTACGTCTGCAAAAGCTAGAGTCCAGGCTCACCGGGAGCGCGGGCTCTGTAGAGATTGAAGCCCTGAAACGCGATATCCAGTTGATTCGGTCTGAACGGGAAACGCTGAAGAAGGAGATCACCGATGACTTGATCGCGCGGATTGATAAAGTCGTCTCGCGCGCAGGTGCCAATACGCCCCCAGTCAAGACGCCAACCAACACGAGTCGCTCCCGCACCGGGTATAACCATACCGTTGAGCGCGGACAGACCCTTTCCGAAATCGCCCGTGGCTATGGCAAGAGCATGGACGTCATCATGAAGGCGAATAATTTGAAGTCCGCCAGCACCATCCATCCCGGCCAAGTGCTCTTTATTCCAGACTAAAACATTTTTAATTAAATGTGTAGTTCCTCACAGAGGCACAGAGGGCACAGAGAAAGATGTATTCCGAATGATTGACGCTTCAACTGGATTCCTCCGTGAGCTCTGTGGGCTCTGTGAGAAAAAAACGGCTGTACTTTTTAAGAGAATGTTCTAAAACAGGAGAGAAGATGAATTTTCCAGAGATACGGTTACGTCGCCTCAGAAAAACACCCGCCCTCAGGCACCTCTTTGATCAGCCCTTTCCCGCGGCCTCGAAGTTTGTCTGGCCGCTCTTCCTTGTCGAAGGGGAGAAGCGCCACGAAACCATCTCCTCCATGCCTGGCCAATTCCGCCTGAGTACAGATGAACTGTTACGGGCTATTGAGCCGGTCGCGAAACAGGGGATTGGCGGTGTCTTGCTCTTCGGTCAGACCGAAGGGACAAAAGATAAGGCTGGTTCCGGAGCCTTTGATCCCAAGGGTGTGGTGCAGCGCGCCATTCCGCTGATCAAGCGCGCCTTTCCTGAGCTGGTGGTGATGACGGATGTCTGCCTCTGTGCCTATACAGATCATGGCCACTGCGGTCCGCTCGACACCCACGGCCAAGTCGACAATGATGCCTCTTGCGAACTTCTCGCACGCGTGGCGCTCTCCCATGCCGCAGCAGGCGCAGATGTCGTGGCGCCAAGCGCCATGATGGACGGCCAGATTCAGGCGATTCGGGAAGCGCTCATGGAGAATGATTTTAATGACACCTTGCTCATGGCCTATTCCACCAAGTTCGCCTCCTCGCTCTATGGACCCTTCCGGGAGGCTGAAAATTCAGCGCCCTCGGCAGGTGACCGCAAAAGCTATCAGGCGTCGTATGCGGATCCGCGCACCGCGCTGCGCGAGTCTGAGTATGATGAGGCTGAAGGTGCGGATATCCTGATGATCAAGCCGGCGCTCTTCTATCTCGATCTGCTGGCAGAAATTCGCGCGCGGACCGACCTCCCCGTGGCGGCCTACAATGTGAGCGGTGAGTACAGTATGATCCATGCAACAGCAGAACGTGGGTGGGGTGACCTCACTGCCATGGCACGCGAATCAGTCATGGCGATTGACCGCGCCGGCGCAGATTTGCTCATCTCCTACTGGGCTCCGTTCTATCAGGAGCTTGTATAAAGGAATAGCGGAATGTTGGAATACTGGAATGTTGGAATGTCTAGATTCACTTTTGGAGGGACGCGCTCTGTCGCGTCCGGCCACGACGGAGCGTGGCCCTCCAGAGCCGCTATTTCGTTTCCCCCAATATTCCACCATTCCCATATTCCATCATTCCAGTTTGATGTTCACATCAAGGAATTTATTTTATGAAAACGCGAATTAACGCTCTCCTCGCTTCCGCAAACCGCGACATCCCTGTACAGGTCGCAGGCTGGGTACGGACACGCCGGGATTCCAAGGGAGGCTTCTCGTTCATTGAATTGAATGATGGCTCCTGCCTCGCCAACATCCAGATCATTGCACCTGCCACGCTGGCGAATTATGAGAAGGATGTGCTGAACCTCCATCCAGGGGCCTCCATCCGTGTCGAGGGCCTGCTGGTCGCCTCCAGCGGCAGCGGACAAAGCGTGGAGGTCAAAGCGGAGCAGCTCACGGTCTATGGCTTCTCGGACCCACTTGCGTATCCGCTCGGTAAACAGAAGATCAACTTCGACCGCTTGCGCGAACTTCCCCACTTGCGCGCACGCACCAATACCTTCGGCGCTATCGCTCGCGTGCGTGATCTGCTCGCGTATGAGCTGCACCGCTTCTTTCATGAACGGGGTTTCTTCTATGTGCAGACCCCGATTATCACCTCGAACGATTGCGAAGGCGCTGGCGCCATGTTCCAGGTGACCACGCTCGATCATCATAAACCGCCCCGTCATGCAGATGGGAAGGTGGACTACACTCAGGATTTCTTCGGTTCCAAAACCTCGCTAACCGTGAGCGGTCAGCTTGAGGGCGAAACCTATGCCTGTGCCATGGGCGATATCTACACCTTTGGGCCGACCTTCCGCGCCGAGAATTCAAATACCCGTCGCCACCTCTCCGAGTTCTGGATGGTGGAGCCCGAAATGGCCTTCGCAGACTTGAACGATGATGCGCAACTGGCCGAGGCCTTTTTACACCATCTCTTCCAGGCGGTGCTCGCGCAGTGTGGTGCAGACCTCCAATTCTTTGACCAGCGTGTCATGCCGGGCGTGGTGGCCCGCCTCGAACGCCTCGCGACTGCGCCCTTCGGCCGCGTGACCTATACCGAGGCAATCCGACTTCTCGAAGCCGCGCCTATCACCTTTGAGTTTCCGGTGAAGTGGGGCATGGATCTGCAGTCTGAACATGAGCGTTACCTTGCGGAGGAGGTCTTTAAGGGACCTGTCGTCGTGACCGACTATCCTGCGGAGATCAAGGCCTTTTATATGCGGCGCAACCCCGATGGTAAGACGGTTGCGGCCATGGATGTTTTGCTGCCGGAGGTGGGGGAGATTATTGGTGGCAGCCAGCGTGAAGAGCGGCTGGAGGTGCTCGAAGGGGTGTTGCGTGAGGCAGGGCTCAATCCGGCGGAGTACGGACATTACCTCGACCTTCGTCGGTATGGGAGCGTGCCCCATGCCGGCTTCGGCCTTGGTTTTGAACGGCTCGTCCAGTTTTGCACCGGCATGCACAACATCCGCGATGTCATCCCGTATCCACGTGCACCAGGTTGCATGAGAGTTTAGTAGTTCTAAAGTTCTAAAGTTCGAGAGTTCTAAAGTTATTGAGTAGTTCTAAAGTGCTAAAGTTCGAGAGTTCTAAAGTTATTGCCAGCGTCCTGCGGCCAAGCCGTTTCAACTTTAGAACTTTAGCATTTTAGAACTTTAGAACTGATACCAGTACCGTGTACCGAGAAGAATTTAGAAAGAAAAATCGTATGAAATGGCTTAAATGGATTTTAGAGTTGGTAATCGGCATAGGCCTGTTGGTCTGGGCTGTCCAGCTTGTGCTGACTGCTCAACCGACACGCGCGGGTTCTAAAAAGCGCGACACCTCGCCTCCCATCGTGGTCGTCAAGCCTGTCGAGAAGATGAGCTTCGAAGAGACGCTGATCTGCCTGGGAAATGTTGTGGCTCGCGAATCCGTGGACATCTCCGTACAAGTGACCGAAAAGATTATCGCCCTTCACTTCGACCACGGTCAGCAGGTGAAGAAGAACGACTTGCTGGTTGAACTTCAGTCCGACCAGGAGAAGGCCGCAGTCACCATGGCCACCTTGTCCATCGAGGAACATGAGCGCGAGGAGAGACGCCTGGAGGAGCTCGCCAAGGCGGACGCCATCCCGAAAAAGGAGCTGGATGACCGCCGGACGCTTCTGGCCATTGCGCGGGCTCAGAAGGTGAAGGCTGAAGCGGATTGCGCGGACCGTCGCATTGTCGCACCCTTTTCAGGCGTTGTCGGTTTGCGCCTCGTCAGCTTGGGCGATCTCGTTGTGCCCGGCACAAAGATCACGACACTCGATGACATCGAGCAGGTCTATGTCGATTATCCCGTCCCTGAAAAATACACGGCGAAGCTGAAAGAGGAGATGCTCTTTAAGGCCTCGAATAATGCCTATCCAGGGGTGGAGTTTCAAGGAAAAGTCCGCATGGTCGATCCGCGTGTCCAACCGCAGACGCGTAGCGCGCAGGTCCGCGGGGTCATTGACAATAAGGAGCAACGTCTGCGTCCAGGGATGTTGATGACTGTCAGGCTGAACATGGGCGTGGAGTCATGTGGCAGTGTGCCGGAGGAGGCGTTGACCAGTCTGGGCGAAAAGCAATTTGTCTTTGTCTATAAACACGATCAGAAGAAGGTCTTTCGTACCGA
>CAYWNP010000026.1:0-26026 GCA_964459675.1 uncultured Akkermansia sp.
TACCTACTGTGGCTTTAACCAGGCAACGAACCATACCGTCAGACGAGCCTTGACCTTGGAAGAGGCGGTTGCTGAAGCGCAGTGTCTCGCCAGCCAGGGGTTTGGGCACATCCTACTGGTCTCCGGGGAAGACCGTAAAAATGCTTCGCCTGAATGGCTGGCGGAATTGACGCATCGGATCCGTCCTCTCTTCGCCTCGATTCAGATCGAGATCTATGCCTTGAGCCAGCCTGAGTATGCACGCCTGATCAGCCAGGGTGTTGACGGTATGACCATGTTCCAGGAGAGTTACAATCCAAAGGTCTATGCCCACTTCCATCCCACTGGCCCGAAACGCGACTTCAACAACCGCATCGATGCCTTTGAACGTGCTGCCCAATCGGGCATGACTTTCCTGGGTCTCGGCACCCTGCTCGGCCTGAACGACTGGAGGGAAGAGGGTTTTTATATGGGGTTACACGCCTCCTATCTCCAGAAGAAATACTGGAGAAGTTCCCTCGCCTTCTCCTTCCCACGGATCCGTCCGGCGGCAGGGAGCACGCCACCACCCTGTCCAGTCTCCGATTCAAACCTTGTTCAACTCATGAGCGCCTTGCGCGTCCAGCTTCCTGATGCAACACAAACACTCTCCACGCGCGAAGCACCTGGGTTCCGAGAGAAATTACTTCGCATCGCAGTGAACAAGATGTCGGCAGGTGCTAAGACCACCCCCGGCGGGTATCAGGAACAAACAGATGCTGAAGCGCAATTCGAAGTGGCTGACCCCCGCTCGCTCGCAGAAGTTGCAGAGGTTGTCAAAGCCCTCGGCTTTGATCCTGTCATGAAGGATTGGGACTCCAATTATTCCCACGCGTGAGGTGAAGCATGAAAAACTACAGAAAAGAGATCGTGGTTGAATACCCGCGACGTCGCGGCTTTCTAAACATTACGCCTCAGGTGAATGAGTGCCTGAAGGAGAGTGGCATTCAGGAAGGGCTCCTGTTGTGTAACTCCATGCACATTACGGCGAGTGTATTTATCAACGACAATGAGACGGGGCTTCACCATGACTTTGAAGCGTGGCTGGAAGAGTTAGCACCCTTCAATCCGGACCCTGACCACTATTTTCACAACCGGACGGGTGAAGACAATGCTGACGCGCACTTGAAACGCCAGATCATGGGGCGGGAGGTGGTCGTGGCCGTGACGCGCGGACGACTTGATTTCGGCACGTGGGAACAGATCTTTTACGGCGAATTTGATGGGCTACGCCGCAAGCGCATCCTCGTGAAGATCATCGGCGAGTGAGCAAAAACAACGTTGTTACGTTTAGCGCCGACCGGGGCCCCACCCCCGATGCGAGGAAGTACTATCATAGATCGTCTGGATCTGTTCAGCAAAATCTTTTGCTTGTGTACCGGTATAGCCCATGTTTCTGCCTGTAATTTCGAGGAGTGTTGACCGCTCTTCTTTATAGAGGTCATCCACGGAATGGCGTAAATCGTGCATCTCCGTGCGCATTTCAGCAGTCATTTCACCCTCTGGATTACTCATCGCGGTGCGTAACTCATTCATCCGACTCACACTGGCCAGCAACTTCTCATGATTGACCCGCTGCTTCTCATTCATGTTGGCAGTATCGAGGGATGTAAGAAAATCAGCACGTTCCGTGGCGCGTTGCTGCATTTGCTGGAGGAATTCCGTACGTCTTTTTTCCCACTCAGCCTTCTGTTCAGGGGTGATCTCCTTGTTGATCGTCGAGGCTATCTGTGAAACAGGATCTTTTTTCACAACGGATTCTGTTTTCACGATTTCAGGCTGTTCCGGCTCACTCGCCTGATTTGCCAGCTGGCTCTTCAACTCAGCAATTTCACGTTTGGCCTCATACAAGGCCTGTTCATCAACCACCTTAATGATTTTTGCGGGCTGAACGACAGATTCAACAACAGGCACTTCTGGAGGTGGCGCCGTTAAGACCTGCCAGCCATAAGCCACCCCTGCCCCAACCAAAAGTCCTACGATGAGACCAATTCCCAAGGCTTTAGACGTGTTATTCATAATATTAAAAAACCCTTTTTATTATAAACGGAGCGCATTCAAAAAAATTGCCGAAAAATATTATTAATGTCCTGGAGCTCGCCTCTTTTCTCCAGACTCAATAGCCATCGCCATCAAGGCCTGCGTGAGCAGGGCCGCAGTGAAGTCGGCATGATGAAGTCCCTTGATGGGGGAAAACTCAACAATATCCATCCCTACAATCCGACGGGCGGAGACAACCCTTCTCAAGATTCGAATAACATCATACCAGAAGAGCCCGCCGATTACGGGGGTCCCTGTCGCCGGCATGATGGACGGATCCAACCCATCGACATCAAAGGTCACAAAGACCTCTTTCGGGAATCCTTTAGGCATGAAGTCACCGGGCATGTGACCATCCGCGATGTCGAGTCCGTCATACGCCGTGATCGTCTTCTTATTTGCGGCGCGGTACTCCCTCTCCTCCTGGGAGACGGCCCGGGTTGCGATCTGCACCAAAGGGAAGCCCAGTTCATGGACACGTCGCATCACACAGGCATGTGACAAGGGTGTCTCTTCATACTCATTCCGCAAATCCGCATGGGCATCAAAGTGGATAAACCCAATCTTTCGACCTGCTTTATGGAAGGCACGCGCAGCTCCCAAGGTGACGGTATGCTCACCCCCCAAAAGGACCGGGATCGCTGAAAAACACAAGGCCTCAGAAACACGCGCCTCGATGGCCTCTATCCAGGCCTCCGGTTTTTTGGAGGCGACTTTGATTGGTTTCTGGGTATGGATGCCAGAATCCCCTGGACGATACCCATAGATATCCGCCTCCAGTTGCTGAGAGGCATCAATAATGGCTTCAGGCCCCTTGCAGGTTCCGCCTCCATACGAGACACTGAGCTCCATGGGCGCCGGGATGACATGGAATCGTCCCTGCTCTGCGGATGCCGGCTTAAACTCTGACTGGAGAAAATGCTTCATAGTGGGTCCCTCGCTTGAACGTAATGTTTTAAACTTTAGCAAAATTACAACGCGTAAGAAAGCGAGGAGTTCTACTCGGCAAGGAACTTCCTGACAACCTCGACGAAGCGTTGAGGTTCTTCGCTGTGTAGCAGATGGCCGGCCTCGGGGAAGACCTCAAAGGTGATCTGAGGGAAAAGCTGACGGAGAGAGGCCTCCCGTTGCATGACGCGGAAGGGAGATTTTCCGCCTGCCATCATCAATAAGGGCCCTTTGTAAGGCTGTTTCAGTTCGAGTGCCGCACTGACGGCGGCATAATTGGCGATCAGGTGATCGAGAGGAACACGCCAGGAAAAACGACCCGCGTCATCTCGTGCGATATTTTTTAGGAGAAAAGCCCGAGTCTCGGGTTGCACAACAGATCGGGACAACTCCGCATCCAGCTCCGCACGTGTGGTCGCCGTTTCAAGTGCGAGACCCCGACAGGCCCTCAAGATAAAGAGATGCGCGGGCGAAATAGCATCAAGCGTCACATCAACCACAATCAAGGCTTTGACCCGCTCGGGCCTTTCAGAGGCCATAAGCATGGCCACCTTGCCCCCCAGAGAATGTCCGAGCAAAGAAAAGCTCTTTACGCCCAGACTGTCCATCGTCTCGAAAACATCCGCGGCCAGCGTATCAAGCGTAAAAAGCGGAGCAGAAGGAGATTGCCCATGATTGGCGAAATCAATGCAGATCACACGGCAAAAAGAAACCAGCGCACGTTGTATCGTGCGCCAGTTTTCTAAAGAACCCATGAGCCCATGCAAGACGACCAAGGTCTTGGCACCAGCCCCTTCTATTTTGCTGTGAAGAATCATGCCCTTTTTATCGTACTCACACGTTCACTGGTATTTTGCCGTGAATGCACATGAAAAAAGGACGCGCCTGAGCGCGTCCTTGGTCACGCAAACACTTAACTCTCCCACGTTCTACCGTTGGATATTCCGTGTTCGCTATTGGATATTGACCTTACATCCACTCGGCGATCGTCTTCTTGTCGAGTTTGCACATCAGTGCTGTTGCAGCAAGATCCACGTCAGAAGCGGACAGGCCTTCGGTTTTGAGCTCCATCAGGCGATCCGCCAGCACGAGTGTCGTCGAGAGCGCACGAATGCAGTCACGGACAAATTTCTTGCGGCTACCGATCGGATCTGAAGGATCACCATCAGCCCGGAGCATGTGACAATCAAATTCAACCACACCCTTCCAGCCGACTTTGCGAAGCGCCCAGAACATCTGGACCGTCTCCTTCAAACCTTCTGGACCGATCAACGGTGGGAAATCGTTGTCGAACTGTGCCTTGATCTGGCTGCCGAAGTGCAGGAAGAAGAGCTTCTTCATGCTGGTCAGGTAACCGACCGTATGAACCGCATTGAGAAGCGCCATGCTCTCATGCTGGAGCAGCTCCGGATTAATGCCATAGAACTCCGGGTGTTTCAGCTTGCCATAGATAAAGCCAACCGCATGACCCGAGGTCGGGAGATACATGTGACCGCGGGGCTCATTTGGCTTCGGCTCAATGGTCATGCCAACATAGTTCGTGAACTTATTCTTCTTGATATAGTCGTAAGCGCCGTTGAGCCCATCAGCGAGCCAGTTGTAAACGTTCTTCCAGTCAACAGCGACCGGCACTTCGAAACCGTCACGGGCGACCCAGTAGGTCAGATACTTGGCACCGAACATCGCGCCGATACGGATGTTACGTTCGCATTTCTTCTTCGCGATCGCACGGATCTTCGGATTCGGATTCGTCAGGCCGCCGTTACAGAACAGGGCGTTTCCATGCAGACTGCAGGTCGCCATGTTGATCTTGAGACCGGCATCATCCAGGATCGTCTTGATCGTCTGAAGCTTCTGATAGGTCGCGCTCTTCTTATCCAGATCGTCATTCGGGTTCGCGGGATCCCAGGGCACCAGATCATCGTCATGGAAGGAGGTCGCTTCGATCAACCCTTCCTTCGCGGCCTCTGCCAGGATCTTCGCAACTTCGATGGAATCGATCTTCGGAAGCAAGGAGCCACCAAAGGGATCAGACAGGGGATTACCCACGCACCAGAAGGGCATGGACCGCATGGTCACCGGATCAATATTAAACGCTTTTTTAGCCATATCAAACCTCTTTACGTTAGTTAAATGAAAGTAATACTTTATCTTGTTCAAAAAAAAGAATCAAGCCAAACCTCTTTCAAGGGACTTATTTTTACTTGCTACTCAGCGATTTACGGAGGAGCGTTTCAGCGTCCGGGATATCGGGATTAGCCGTAAAGACAGTTTGAGCCATTTTATGGGCGGTGTCTTGAGGGAAACCAAGTTGGGTCAGCGCCAGGATGGCATCTCGCAGAATCGCGGCTTTCGGATCGCCGCCACCTGCCGTTGCTGCCGCAAGTGCTTCCAATGGGTTAACCTTGTCACGCAGCTCAACAATCAGGCGCTCCGCTGTCTTTTTGCCGATGCCATGAATCGCGCTGATCCGTTTGATGTCACCTGCGGCAATCGCAGCGATCAGTTCGGAAATAGTCAGTCCACTTAATATACTTAAGGCAGTCTTCGGACCAATCCCGTTGACATTGATCAGCCGCTCGAACATCTGCTTCTCTTCAACCTGCATAAAGCCAAAGAGAATTTCGGCATCCTCGCGAACGTAATGATAAGTGAGCAACCGGCAGGGCGAACCAGTCCCTGGCAGACGGTCATACGTGCTCAATGAGATGAAGAGTTCATAGCCCACGCCCTGAACATCCATCAGTGCCACACTTGGACTCTTTTCAGCTAAAATTCCATTCAAAAAAGCAATCATACACCCTCCCTTTAATCGTTATCAGAAAGACCACATATAAGCCCTGCGATGAGGAGACAGGTAATCAGACTGCTCCCTCCGTGGCTGATGAAGGGCAAGGTAATGCCAGTCATGGGAAGGGCCTTTGTCACCCCCGCCACATTTAAAAGTGTTTGCATCGCAAGCGAAGCGGTCAGCCCCACGCAGAGGAGGCGTTCGAAGGGTGTCCGCGTCGCACCCGCAGCACGGAAACCACGCGAATAAAAGGTTGCATAGATCAAAAGAAGAAGGACACATCCCACAAAGCCCACCTCTTCGGCAAAGGCCGCATAAATAAAATCAGAGGTCACAATCGGAACTGTCTCCGGAGCACCTGTCCCCAGCCCGGACCCCCACCACCCGCCTGAATACATGGCCGTCAGTCCTTGGAGGATCTGCCAGCCCTTCCCCGTGGGATCTGCAAAGGGATTCAGCCAGATGTCAAACCGTGCCTGCGCATGGGAGGAGATAAACTGCATGGCAAAACCAACGGCCGCCACCCCTGCTAACCCAATCGCGAGATACCCGAGGCGTTTGGCAACAGCAAAGAGCATCACAATCAGGATCGTGTTTAACAAAATGACCAATCCCAAATCACGCAACAGAATCGTGAGTCCCATCGGAATTCCCCACAAGAGGACTAAACCGAGAAAGGAGGAAAAGGGGGGTATAGGAATACCACTGACCGTTTCTGAAAAAGCTTCTTGCCGCTGACTAAGGTAACGTGCGAGAAAGAAGACCAGCAAGGGTTTAACCACCTCGGTCGGATTGATATTTCCAGAAAGATAGAACCCTCCACGATACTGTTTGCCCAAAACCATCATGGCCACGAGCACACCGATAGCCAAAAGGTAGGCCCCCCAGCCCAGCATCTGCATCCAGCCCCCTCGTCCCTTGCTGGTCACGGTCACGCCAATCAAAAAGGCAGCCAATCCGAGGGCCAACGGCAACAGCGGATAGATATTGGTCTTCAGATCAATGCCGTCGTAACTCCCCATTCGAAATTGAATCAATACCCCCATCGCACTCAACACGATGACAGCCCCCAAAATGCCAGAGTCGCCTCGCCAATGGTTCAAGGCCAACCAAATCAAGACCAAGGGGATGGCCGTTGCATAGAGCGCGAACGGAAGCAGGGGCTGCCATTGAAGTCGCCCTGGATTCAAGAACGCCTCGATCCCCAGCAGAGAGAGCATGGCGCAACTGAGCGCCATGAGGGAGATCAAAAAAACTCCCGTCGCCGAGGCAACTGAACCTATAACTGTTTTGCCGTTATTCACTTTTTTCTCCCAACACCCGGAGACGTTGACTTCAAAATTTTCATCACTTCTGGTTTTCTGACATAACCCAAACGATCCGCTGCCAATAAAACTTCCTTGGCCACCGGTAACGCCGCAGCAGCGCCAAAGCCCCCATTCTCAATCAACACGGTCACGACGATATTCGGATGCTTCTCCGGAGCCATGCAGGTAAACCACGCATGATCCTCTCCTCCGGGAACCTGAGCCGTGCCAGTCTTGCCACAGACATCTAACCCAGGCAGATTGCAGGCTCTGCCTGTCCCAGTGACCACGGCCTGCCTCAACATCGAGCGAACCTGTATGGCAACCGTGGACGAGCAGAGCGTATCCAGTTTTGTCACGGTCTCCGCCATATCCAAACGAGGAACCATTAAATCACCATCGTTCGCAATGGCAGCGGTCATCGCAGCCACATGCAAGGGTGTCATGAGGATTTCCCCTTGGCCAATAGCGAGCATCGCCAATTTAGAACGCTGGTGAACAATAGGAGCATGACCGACTACGGTCTTCAGTGAATCACCCACGGACTTCATGTAGACCAGCGGTTCATTGATATGCAATCGCTTCATCATGGCGTTAAACGCCTCCGGACCGCAGGCCACCCCCAGTTGAGCAAAATAGACATTGGAGGAGTGAGTCAGAGCCTCCCGCATATTAAGGTTACCCCATCCAGGCCAGACCGCGCCGCGACGTTCATAGGAAAAATATTCGCTGTCACGAATAGGCGGGGTATTATCAGCGGCGATATACCCCATACCAGGACAGGAGAAAATGGGTGCGCGGTTCTCCATCAGCGCTGTCGTTGCAATAATCATTTTAAAGAGGGATCCAGGCGGATAGACACCCTGTGTTGCCCGATTAAAAGCTGGCATGTTCTCCTCGATCGAGGCCGGGCCTGGGTCATGCGGATTAAATCCAGGCGAACTCGCCAACGCAAGAATCGTCCCTGTCATCGGGCGCATCACAATGACAACGCCCTTCCTGCCTCTCAGTAGATCAAACGCTGTCTCCTGCAATCGAGCATCGAGAGTCAGTGTGAGAGAGGGTCCCTCATCGGGACGACGCTTAAACAAATCTTTCGCCTTCTCAAGCGGATCCTCCTCTTGAAGATACCCATTCAAATAAGAGTCATAGAGCAACTCAATTCCAGTAATTCCGCAACGTGGATGGTAATAACCGACTGGATGGACAAAGGCATTTCCATACGGGTATCTACGCCCCCACATATCACCCGGTCGAGGTGCGGCAACCACAAGACCCCGGCAATCCAATATCGGGCCCCGCATAATCTGGCGTGCTGCAGGCGACGGACGCTTGTCATAACGACGCATATATCGAACAAAATCATTCCTGCTGAAACCGCCAATCTGCCACGTCATTTGATAGCCCAATACCGCGATAAAAAGGAGGACAATACCTGTGCGAAGCATCCGATAGGTCATTTTGCCAGGCGCAGGAGAAGGCGCAAAGAGAATGACCAACGTAACAATCCCGAAGAAGAAGAGGAAGGTCATCTTCACGACACGGACCACATCCTCATCGGGCAGGGCGTTTAAAAATTTATAGAAGAGATCTGTCATTCGATGGCGCAAGCTTCGTTTTTAGAGGGAATCGCCTCGGCGGCGATCACTTGCTTCAGATCATAAATTCCTTGCGTGACATGGAACGGCGGCACGAACAAGTACTCCTCTTCAGGCCAGACTCCATTAATCAGCTGATGAATCATGCGAATATTTCCGTTCTCCACCTTCCAGTCCCTGGCTGTGCCATCTTCCTCTAAGCGGGCACGTGCGCGTTCCATCGCTTCAGGGGTTGACGTCTCCGGCAGGTCAATGAAGAGGGCTGGCTCATCCTCCCTCACAGGGTGAAGCGTCTGCCAGATATACTTTGCGTTATCCTCGCCATAGCGCTCCACATAGGTTTCATAGGTGTCACCGATTGTGCCAAAAAAACCTCCCTCAGTCCGATAGGTCTCCATACCCCGTTCCAGATACCCCAGCGAAGAGAAGGGGCGACTCGGGTTTCCACCGAAGACTTCCTCATATCGCGCCACACTTCCCAAGAGCACCGTTGCACAATCGTGTGCCCTTGGAATCACCAGTGGTGTCCGTCGTGAAACAAGTCCGACACCCGCATTTCCGCAGAGTCCATAGAGCAAGAGAATGGCATCATGGCGGATATCCAGTGCATCCTCTTCATCAATCAAGGACTGGAGGCGCTCGCGCAGATGCGAGGGATTGACATGCATCCCCAGTTCCACAAAAACAGGATCAACCAGATGGGACGTCTTCGAGAGACACCAACAAGCCTCACGCTGAAAGACATTACAGGCGATCAATTTTAATTTTAAACGTTTTTCGTTTGTCTCATTCATTCTGTCTTATCCTTGCTGATAACTGCACCAATTTCTCTCGCACAAAGCCACGAAGCCATAAGAAAATTCGTATAAATTAAAACATTTCTCTTCTTTGTGGCCTTGTGTCTTTGTGCGATACAGTTCTTCATTTTCTACTTCAACCCCCAACGCATCCGAAAATGTCATTCGACGAAATTGCCCCTTCGCGAAGGACCGTCAGCACCCCCTCCTTCGTGACCTTGACCACGGTACTCGGAACGCCTCCAGGGGATACACCATCGTCCAAAACCAAATCTGCTTCCAGCCCGACCTCCTTGAGCGCGGAGACTGCAGAGAGCGCTGGCATCTCACCACTCAAATTGGCACTCGTCACCCGCAGGACACCCCCACAGGCGACAAGGAGCTCGCAAGCACCCTCATGGGCTGGAACGCGAAACCCTTCAAACGTCTCTCCGCAGGGCAGGACTAAGGTCAGCGCTCCTGGCCAATAGCGTTCCGCCAGCTTCTGCGCCACAGGGGGAAATTCCGCACCAAAGCGTACAACCGCAGCAGGATCCGAGGCGAGAAGCGCAATCGGTTTTCCTGTCGGCCTTCCCTTGATGGTAAAGATCCGAGCGATCGCCTCTGGCCGTTCCGGATGCGCAGCAATGCCATAGACCGTGTCGGTAGGGAGCACAACCACACCCCCGTTATTTAAAACAGAGGCGGCCGTGACGATACTTGAAGAGGAAAGAGGTAATATCATGAGTGATCCGTATTCCAAATTTGACAGTTTCTTAGTATACCTTACTTGCCTTTTAACCGCAAGACCGCTATAGTAAATGAACATTAAGGGCAAATAATATGAAGAAAGTATTTGTAACAGGCGGCAGCGGTTTTTTGGGTATTAATCTGATTCGATTCCTGCGAAGCAAGGGTATCACGGATATTACCTCCCTTGACCTTGTCCCCTTTGACTACCCCGAAAAGAATGAGGTGAACGCCATCGTCGGAGACATCCGCGACGTTCCAACGCTACGCGCCGCCATGAGGGGCGCAGACTGGGTCATCCATACTGCTGCGGCGCTTCCCCTCTACTCTGAGCAGGACATCATGACGACGGACGTTGATGGCACGCGTAATGTGCTTACGGCCGCCCTCGAGTTCGGTGTGGACCGCATGGTGATGATCTCCTCGACGGCTGTCTATGGTATCCCCGATCACCATCCCCTCTTCGAAACCGATAAACTCATCGGGGTCGGCCCCTATGGAAAGGCCAAGATCATGGCCGAAGAAGTCTGTGTTGAGTTCAGATCCAAAGGTCTCTGTGTGCCGATCATTCGTCCAAAATCCTTTATTGGTCCTGAACGTCTAGGTGTCTTCGCCCTCTTTTATGACTGGGCTCATACCGGACATGGCTTCCCAATGATCGGAAGCGGTAAAAACCGTTATCAGCTTCTGGACGTCGAGGATCTCTGCGGCGCCATCTGGCTGACCTTGACCCAAGAGCGGGCGATTGTTAATGACACCTTCAACATCGGAGCCAAACTTTTCACCACCATGCGCGAAGATTACCAAGCGGTCCTCGATAAGGCAGGCTTTGGCAAGAAGATCAGAGGATTCCCTGCAACCCCAATGATCTGGACGCTCCGTTTCTTAGAGCTCCTTCATCTCTCACCCTTGTATAAATGGGTCTACGAGACAGCCTGCGAAGATTCGTTTGTCAGCATCGAGAAGGCTGAGCGCATTTTAGGCTATGCCCCCAAGTATTCCAACAAAGATGCACTTGTACACAACTTCGACTGGTACGTGGGCAACCTCGAATCGTTCAAGAACGCCTCGGGTGTCTCACACCGCGTGCCGTGGAAGCAAGGCATCTTGCGTTTCGTCAAAATCTTCTTTTAGAGCATTCCATTTGTTGCCGAGTCCCTCACAGAGGCACAGAGGTCACAGAGGAGTCAGAACAACCGAATGAAATTGTTTTACTCCGTGAGCTCTGTGGGCTCTGTGAGAAAGAAATAGCTAAGCTTTTTAAGAAGATGCTCTAGCGCGAGCGATACGCGTTTAAGACCTCGAACATGGCGAGGAGATTTTCGATCGGCGTCTTGGCCTGCACATTGTGGATGGCGTTGAAGACGAAGCCACCGCCAGGCGCAAAGACATCAATGCGGCGCTTGACTTCATCACGAACCTCTTGAGGCGTACCGAACGGCAGTGTCTTCTGCGTATCCACGCCACCGCCCCAGAAGGTGAGGGACTTCCCATAACGCTTCTTGAGTTCCTGTGCATCCATGTTCTGAGCCGAGCACTGAACCGGATTCAGAATATCGAACTCAGCCTCCACAATCAGATCGAGCAGCGGCATGATACTGCCGCAACTGTGCATGAAGGTCTTCCATTTCGTATTGGCATGAATCCATCCATTCACCCGCTTCTGATAGGGCAGGAAGAGCTCTCTGTACTGTTCAGGTGAACAGAAGGGACCGTTCTGCGTTCCAAAGTCGGTTCCATTGGTTTGGATCACGGAGATCCGATTCCCCACAGCCGCATACAACCGCTTTAAGTTCTCAATCGCAACCTCTGCCTGATAGTCGAAGATCGCCTTAATATAATCAGGACGCATGACGAGTGAAACATACCACTCCTCGATATCGCGAATGCCCTTGGGCTCCTTCAAGAACGTTGCAGGCACCAGCGCTATATCGCCAAAAGTCAACCCGCCAAAGGTGCAAAAGAGGGCTCTCGTTGTTTGCTCGTGGAGCTCACGCGCACGTTGCTCATAGAGCGCAAGTTCAGCGGTAGCGATAGGTGTGAACTCCTCGGTATTGTCCGAAACCTGTAGCGTATCATCATCAACAGGATATTGGCGAATGATCGCATCAAAAAAGTCGCCACCCTCTGGCATCTTGGCACAGGGACCTACCGAGCGGTCATCACCTGGGTACTGGAAGATCTCGCCATTGGCTTCAGGCGTTGTGTTAAAGCCCTCTGGCACCAAGACGGGCGTTCCATCCCGCAACGTCCACTCCTTGAAGTTTTTTGCAGGAAAACCAAACATGGTCCCCGTGCCATACAAGCCAACCGTATCCGTACCCAAAGCTTGTGACAACGCATTGTCCACTTCGCCCAACATTTGATAGGTTTCAACCACCTTCACTGGAGTCCCTGGCTTATCCAACCCCAGCTTTTGTCGAAGCTGATAAATGATGCTGACATGAATGCCCGTCTGAAATCCACCACCAAAATCAACAGCCAGTTGATCAGGTTCAAAATGGCGGGTTGTTGCTTCGATACGTTCGCGTGATGTCATCTATTTCTCCTCGTTTCCGATTAATCTGCCAATCCTCGCTCGATCTCTTCGAGTGACTTACCTTTGGTTTCGGGTATCTTGAAGAAGACAAATACAAATCCTGCGAAGCAGATCACCGCATAGAGCCAGAAAGTCTTTGCAGTACCCAACTCAGCGTTCAGGATCGGGAAGGTGTAGGTCAAAATGAAGCAGGCGATCCAGAGCGCCGACACGGCCACAGAGATGGCCGCACCGCGAATCCGATTCGGAAAGATCTCAGAGATCAATACCCAGGTAATTGGCGCCAGTGACATGGCATAACAACCCAGCGAGCACAAGGTAAAGATTAAGACTGAAAGCCCCTTCAGTTGCAGGACGTAGGCTGCCCCAATCAAGACGTGCGAAATTCCGATTCCCGCGCAGCCGATCAGCATAAGGGGACGCCTTCCAAAGCGATCCACCATGCCAATGGCGAACAACGTGAACACCAAGTTGATCGTACCCGTGATGACGATATTAAACATGACGTCATTGACACCGTAGCCCGCAGACTTATAGATCTCTTCCGCATAGTTGAAGAGCACATTGATACCGCTCCACTGCTGGAGCACGGCCAATGCAATACCCACGAGCAAGACTTTGCGCATTTTAGGTACCATCAAGTCGCTGAAACGGACCTGTGCGACCTCTTCACTGACGATCGTCTCCTGAATGTTTGCAACCTCTTCATCCGCATATTCCTGACCGCCGATTTTCGACAGGATTTTTCGCGCTAAATCTGGCTTCCCGTTTTTGATCAGCCAGCGCGGACTCTCCGGCACCAGCAAAGCGCCGATAAAGAAGAGCAACGAAGGCGCCGCAACTGCTGTAAACATCCAGCGCCACCCTAATTGTCCGTTCCAGGACTGGCGGATCATCTCCGCGGTCGCACCGTCAGCCACCTTCTCGGCGATCAACATGTTGGCGATCTGCGCCCCGAGAATACCAAAGACAATCGTCAGCTGGTTGATGGCCACAAGCCTGCCCCGCATGTGGGCTGGAGCCACTTCGGCGATATACATGGGAGAAAGGTTGGAGGCCATTCCGATGGCCACGCCACCCACGATACGCCAAACAACAAATGCGAAAAAGCTATCTGCCCATCCCGTAAGAACGGAAGAAACCGCAAAGAGAAACGCCGAAACCAGAAGCAATTTTTTGCGTCCAAAGCGGTCGCTCAACACACCGGAAACCATTGAGCCTAACAGACAGCCTAGTAAGGCACAGCTATTAGCCCAACCGATCTGGGCTCCACTCGTCAGATTGAAGAACTTTTCGAAGAACGGCTTAGCTCCGCCAATGACCACCCAGTCATAACCAAACAGCAGTCCACCCATCGCCGCAACGAGGCAAATTGTCCAGATATACCGCATCTGATATACTCTCATCGTGCACTCTCCTTACGCTCAGCAGGCCATGCCTTTATTAGCACAGCAGAATTGTGAGTAAGTTACCAGATCAAGAGAGCGGAGGCAAACTCATTCGATTCTCATCCGGTTTTCTCTTCTGCCGGCCTTAGCGATGCATTCCCAGCGGATACAACTTTGAAATGGACAATTCAACTAAAATCACAGATAATGCAAAAACTTTTAATGAACCTCGAACAGATCAAAAAGTGGAGTAAACGGATCGCCCTTGATGTCCTCATCATCTGCGTCGGACAATATCTGCTTCTGATTCTCTATGGCTTCTTCGCCATCGACACCCTGATGTTCGCGCCCAACACGCCTGCCTACACTTGGCAGACACCCTTTATCAGGGATATTGGAGTCACCGCCCCCCTGGCGGCCTATTGGCGTCCGACCTCGAACGCAACAGTGACGATTCTGCATAGCCATGGGAATGCCGAGGAGATCGCCGACATCACGGAGTTCTTTGAAGCTTATGCAGCTGCAGGGCTGAATGTTCTGGCCTACGATTACCCTGGCTATGGGTTAAGTGCCGGGAAGCCCACGGAAAAAACCTGCTATCAGGCAGCGGAGAGGGCTTACGCCTTTCTCACGCAAGAGATGAAGATCCCTCCGGAGACCATTATCGTGCTCGGGCGCTCCCTGGGAAGTGGCCCCGCCTGCTATCTTGCAGAAAAATACCCGATCAAGGGGCTGATCATCGAGTCAGGCTTTCTGAGTGCCCCGCGAGTGGTCACACGGTACCGTATCCTTCCTTTCGACGCCTTCCCCAATGCAACACGAATCCCGCGGATCACATGCCCCAAACTCTTTTTGCACGGCACTGAAGACCCTGTCATCCCCTTCTGGCATGGCCGGCAATTGCACGAAAGTTCCCTTGGAATGAAGGAATTTTACTGGATTCAGGGAGGCGGCCACAACGATCTGCAATCCGTACTGGGTATAAAAAACTACGTTGCACGCATTCACGCCTTCTCTGTAAAATAACAATTATCTGTTTGCGTGAAAAGAGGTTACATCATAAATAATCTCGTTTAAAACCTCTTTCCTCTGACCAAAAATAACCACAAAAACAATTTTTTCTAAAAATTTAGGGTTGCCCACATGGGCACCTTATGATAAAGTACTCGCAAATATAAAACGACCCAACGCGGGTGCTGAGTATTCGTATTCAGCACCCGCGTTTTTTTCATCTGAATTCAGACTGGATTTGAAAAGGCCAAACGTGTATAATTCGGCCTCATTCAACAGTGATAAGGCTCAAATGAAAACAATTTTTTTGACGTTGCTCTTCATCTCTGCCCTGACTCATCTAACGGGTTGCATTTCAAAGGAACAGAAAACACCTATGACCATTACCATTGAAACCAGTTTAGGCACAATTACAGCAGAACTTTATCCCGAAAAAGCTCCTGCTACGGTATCGAACATTCTCGCGTATGTGGATGAGAAGTTCTACGAAAACACCATTTTTCACCGCGTCATTGATGGCTTCATGATTCAGGGAGGCGGCTTTACCAAGGATATGCAGCAGAAGCCCACCAAGGCCCCGATTAAGAACGAAGCTGATAATGGCCTGAGCAATACGCGTGGCACCCTGGCGATGGCTCGCACCATGGTTGTGGACAGCGCCACCAGCCAGTTCTTTATTAACCTTGAGGATCGTAACGCTGGCCACCTCGATTTTAAGTCCAAGACGGACATGGGCTGGGGTTATTGCGTCTTTGGAAAAGTAACTGAGGGCATGGACATCGTGGACAAGATGGCAAAGGTCGAGACTGGCTTCTCTGGCCGCCATCAAAATGTGCCTGTCGAGCCTGTGCTGATTAAGTCTATTCATCGTAAAGAATAGGTACAGCCCCCTCTCTCCCTTTCGGTTCCGTCAAAAATGACGGAATGGTTTATTATTTGAGGTCTTAACTTTTCAGATTATTACCATGGCACAATCTTACGGCGATCATAACATCCAGACCTTATCTTCCCTCGAGCATATCCGCGCCCGAACCGGCATGTACATTGGACGAACCTCCGACGGCGCCCAGTACGAGGACGGCATCTATGTCTTGCTAAAAGAGGTCATTGATAACTCGGTTGACGAATATATCATGGGGTATGGCAAGAAGGTTGATATCACGCTTGATTACAACTCCGGCAAGGTGACGGTACGCGATTATGGGCGTGGCATCCCCTTAGGCAAGGTTGTCGAATGCGTCTCGATCATCAACACAGGCGGCAAGTTCAATGACGAGTCCTTCCAGTTTTCAGTGGGAATGAATGGCGTCGGCACCAAAGCCGTGAATGCTCTCTCGACCGCCTTTGAAGTGAGAGCTTTTCGGGACGGTGAATTTTCTGAGGCTCTCTTTGCAAAGGGCGAATTGGTCTCCAAGAAGCGCGGCCAGTGCAAGACGCCTGATAAGAATGGCACCTTTGTCTGTTTCTCCCCTGATCCGACGATCTTTAAGAAGTTTCAGTTCAAGGAGGAGCATGTCGAACGTCGCTTGAAGATGTATGCCTACCTGAATGCGGGCTTGACCTTAAACATCAATGGGAAACCGATCGTCTCGAGCAATGGGTTGTTAGATCTGATTCATGACGAAGCTCAATTTGAAAAACTCTATCAACCCTTCCATTATCGGGCTAAGACGCTTGAACTCGTCTTTACGCACACCAATCGTTTTAGCGAGGATTACTACTCCTTCGTCAATGGCCAGTTTACCAATGACGGAGGAGTCCATCTCTCCGCCTTTAAAGAGGGACTCCTCAAGGCCGTCAATGAGTTCAGCAAAAAGAAGTTTGACGGGGATGATGTGCGCGAAGGTATTATTGGTGCCATCGCAATCCGCCTGAAGGACCCCATCTTTGAATCACAGACGAAGAATAAACTCGGAAACACGGAAATTCGTGCGGATCTTGTTGCAGAGATCAAGCGTGTGATTGAAGAGATGTTCCATCGCGACCCAGTTGAAGCCAACAAGCTGATCAACAAGATCGAAGAGACCAGCAAGCTTCGCGCGGAACTCAATAATGTCAAAAAATTAGCGCGTGAACGTTCGCGCTCCGTCTCCGTTCGCGTACCGCAGCTCAAAGATTGCAAGCATCACCTGAACAAACAGAAGGGCACGGGGCTGGACTCGATGATCTTTATCACCGAAGGTCAATCCGCAGCAGGTTCAATCGTCAGTTCGCGGGATGTCAACTCCCAGGCGATTTTTACGCTCAAAGGAAAGCCGCTCAACGTCTGTGATCAGAAGCGTGACGCGCTCTACAAGAATGTCGAGATCTACAACTTGATGCAAAGCTTGGACATTGAGGAGACGGTTGACCACCTGCGCTACCAAAAGGTGATCCTTGCAACCGATGCCGATGTGGACGGATTGCACATCCGAAATCTAATGATCACACTTTTCGTCCGCTTTTTTGATCGCATCATCAAAGAGGGCCATCTCTATATTTTGGAGACCCCCCTCTTTCGTGTTCGCAACAAAAAAGAGACCCACTACTGTTATACCGAAGAGGATCGTCTCAAAGCGATGGCCGCTTGCGGAAAGAACCCTGAGATTACTCGATTCAAAGGACTCGGAGAAATTGATGCAAAAGAGTTCAAGGAATTCATCGGGAAAACCATGCGCCTGACCCCCGTGGATTGCACGCTCGATCATGGCATTACAGAGACCGTTGACTTTTACATGGGACGCAATACGCCCGAGCGGCGCCAGTATATCATGAACCATCTTGTGATTACCGAGGACGCGCTCTCCTAACCCTGACAAGGATTGATCATGGCCAAAACAAAGAAACCCGCAAAAGACTCGTCTAGCGAACCGCCAAGCCTATTTGACAATCTCGACATGTTTACGTCGGTCCCTGCCTCGACAGGCTCAGGAGCCAATGAGACGGAGGAGAAGGGGGCTGAAAGTCCACTACCTGCGCACACGTTGCATGGTGGCTCGGGCCCCTTGCGCGAGTTGATGAATGATAATTTTCTCCTGTTCGCCTCCTATACGATCTGTAATCGCGCGATCCCGACCGTCGAGGATGGACTCAAGCCAGTGCAACGCCGCATCATGCATTCGATCTGGGAGAAAGATGACGGCCGTTTCATCAAGGTCGCCAATGTGGTCGGTCATACGATGCAGTACCATCCCCATGGCGATGCCTCCATCGGCGAAGCCATTGTCAACCTAACCAACAAACGCTATTTAATTGAGGGACAAGGAAACTACGGCAACATCTACACCGGCGACCCTGCCGCTGCCGCACGTTATATCGAATGCCGATTGACGGAACTCGCCCGTAACGAACTCTTTAATCCGAAGCTGACCGCCTATATCCCCAGCTATGACGGACGCAACCAGGAGCCGATCCTGCTTCCTTCGAAGCTCCCTTTACTCCTGATGCTCGGCGCAGAGGGTATTGCCGTTGGCCTCTCGACAGTGATTCTGCCCCACAACTTTATTGAACTGCTCAAAGCGCAGATCTTGATTATTCAAGGCAAGAATCCGCGTAAGCTCTACCCAGATTTTCAAACGGGGGGCGTCATTGATGTCAAAGAGTATGCGGATGGCGTTGGAAAGATCAAGGTCCGTGCAGTGATCGAAAAGCGCCAACACAACAAGCTTGTCATCACGGCCCTTCCGAATGGCAGGACAACAGAATCTTTAATCAATGACATTGAAGAGGCGATCAAAAGGAAAAAAGTTCCTGTTCGTGAAATCAGCGATTTTACAGCAGAAAAGGTTGAGATCGAACTGACTCTCGCCACTGGTGCTACCCAAGATCAGGCGGAACAGGCTCTCTTTGCCTTTACCGCGTGCGAATCAACAATTTCCAGCCGCCCGGTCCTCTTGTGCAAGAACCGTCCGGCCGAGATGACCGTCTCCGAGATATTGAAGATCAACACAGCACAACTCCTCGACATTTTTAAACGCGAACTGGAACTCCGCCTCGGCGAATTGGATGATCTCTTCCATTCCAAGACACTCGAACAGATCTTCATCGAAAACCGTATTTACAAACGCATTGAAGAACAAACAACGTACGAAGCAGTCCAAAAGGCTGTTCTTGACGGGTTCAAATCCTTCCGGAAACTCTTGAGACGCGATGTGAACCTCGATGATGTCGAGCAACTCTTGCAGATCAAGATCCGCAAGATCTCTCGTTTCGACATCAACAAGAACCTCGAAGAGATCAACGGGATTATCAAAGAAGAGAAAGAGACCAAGCATAGTCTCAAGTATCTGAATGACTATGCTATCGCCTATCTCAACAAGCTGATCGAAAAATACAAAAAGGTCTATCCCCGTCTCACGAAGGTCAATGACGATGCCTTTGAGGAGATCGAGGTCCGCGAGTTGACCGCAACCGAACTGACCCTCAAGATTGACCGTGAAAACGGCTACATCGGTACGGAGATTCGAGGCGGTGAAGAGCTCTTCAAATGCTCATCCCTTGATAAAATTTTAATCGTCTGGGATGATGGCCGCTTTAAAATGATGCCACCACCTGACAAATTCTTTGTGGATAAAAAATTCTCCTACCTGCATCTTTATGATCGGGAGAAAGAATTTACAGCCGTCTATACTGAACCCAGCTACGGGTTCACCTACATCAAACGCTTTGTCTTTGGTGGCTTGATTCAAAACAAGGAGTATCGCCTGGCACCCGAGAAGAGCGACCTGTTGCTGATTGAGGAGGGCTCCCCCGACTCGATCTATATCAAATACAAGCCCGCCAAGAGTCAGCGTATCCATCAGCAGGAGTTCACGCCCTCCGAAGTGCTTGTGAAGGGCGTTTCAGCCAAAGGCATCCAGATGACCTCCAAGGACATCTCCCGCCTCTCGACAAAGAAGCCCTCCTGGTGGGACGACAGCGAAAAATCCCCCAAAGGCATGCTGACGTAAATCCCGCAGTCTCACACTTTTCAACTTGCTTCCTCAATCCTAAACCGTAATAATAAAACTAACCCTTACGAAGAAGGAGACAGGCCCAATGTCACCACAACTTATGGAATGTGAAACTCAAGCGTTGCAATTATCGCCTGCCGACCGGGCCGTGCTTGCTGAACACCTGATTTCGAGTCTGGACAACTTAAGTGATGAACAGAACGAGAAATTGTGGCTCAATGAAGCGAATCAACGGTACATGGCATATAAGAGTGGCTCACTCTCTTCGCGACCAGCGGAGGATGTTCTCCGCGATGCACGGGCCTCAATCCAATGAAGTCTATTCGTTTTCTGCGTCCTGCCGAAATGGAGATGCTAGACGCAGCTCAGTACTACGAGATGCAAGCAAGCGGCTTGGGGAGCGCCTTCCTTGACCAAATTGACAAGGCCATCCAAGACATTCGAGAACACCCTGAGCGATGGCCTATACTCAAAAACAATATTCGCCGGCGTCTCATCCCACGTTTCCCTTATGCCCTTTTGTATCGCGTTGATCCGGATGAGATCATCATTCAGGCGACGATGCACTTACACAGGCGCACAGACTACTGGGCAGGAAGATAAGGATTTAGATTCAACTTTCACTTGATTCTGAAACCCAGCCCATAAAAAAAGAAGCGGCTAACCAGCCGCTTCTTTTTTATAGATATCAGATCTCGGGCTTCCGACCTCTGATCTCTGACCTCTGATCTCCGTCTTACTTCGCCAGAGAGGCTTCGTACTTACCACGCCAGAACACTGTGATAATACCCATCACCTGACCAATCAGGCAATAGATCAACTCGATGCGTATGGCCAAGAAATATTTAGCCCACTTGCTATCTACGGTCTTCATCAACTCTGGATTGCCATTCATGATGGTGAAGAGCGCAAAGAAAGCACCTGACCCGATAAAGAGCCCCGGAACAAAATTCTTCATGTTTTCTGTCATGATCGCAGGAATCACCACAATGAAGACGGCCACCGCCATAGCGATATTCATGCCTCCCACAGAAGGAATATCCTTAACCCCGGGAGCCCCCATCAACTCGATAATAGCAATCGAGGCAATAATGCCGGTCAGGTAACCGATCCAGACTTTCAGACCATTCATCGGCGTACACCCCGCGACAAAGTAAACAGCCCAAGCCTGAAAGGCGATCCACATCGCCTCCATCCCCGCCACCTTCGGAATATATGCATTCAGCATCACGAGTATTGCAGCTTGAATTCCCAATCCCGTTGAAACAACCAACAAGTTCTTATTCTTAAGTGCCATTTTTACCTTTCACATTTGACGTTTAGCGTATCAACTCATATTGATAGTCTCTCAACGTTTCCGCATAAGATATCAAAAAGAGATACTGTCTGCAAGCAGATCAAAGCCCTTCGCGCCTATGATCTCCACGGGGATAAACTCCCCTGCCTTGGCCGTCGCAGGAACATGGCTGACAAAAGTCTCGCCATCTACCTCCGGCGCTTGCCGCGGGAGACGGGCAATCCACTCAGCTTTCACCTTCTTGCGGAGCAACAAGGCGGTATCCTTCTTGCCCTTCAAGGCTGCCATACGTTTGGTTGCAATCTTCTTCTGCAGGGCCATCACGCGCTGGCAACGTTCCTCGACAACTTCAGGTGCAGGCGCTTCCTGCTCAAAGGCGGCTGTCCCCTCTTCGGGCGAGTAACCAAAGACCCCCAGATGATCAAATTCCGACGCCTCCAACGTTTGGAGCAGATGTTCAAAATGGGCCTCGGTCTCCCCTGGAAAACCGACCAGACAGGTGGTCCTCAACGTCACACCCGGAATCGCCTGGCGCAGCCGCTGAGTCAAGCCCGTTGTGGCCTTGATCGCGGGTGAGCGATTCATAGCCTTCAAAATCTCCGGATGGCTGTGCTGAATCGGCAGGTCCAGATAGCGACAGAGATGCTTCGAGGTATTGAAGAGTTCAATCAGTTCGTCTGTAACCCCTGCAGGATAGCCATACAGGATACGCAACCAGAAGTCACCTTCCAACTGGTCAAGCTCCTTGACTAACTCAACAATCTGAGACTTCTTGGCGAGATCCGCACCATACAGCAAGGAATCTTGCGAGATCAGATTCAATTCTTTGACGCCAGCCGAGACCATGGAGGACGCCTCTTTGAGAATATCCTGGCGTTCACGTGACCGGAAGGACCCCCGGATCAAGGGAATCGCACAATAGGCACACCGATGGTTACAGCCATCCGCAATCTTCAAATAGGAGAAGGGCCCGCCAGTGAAGAGTAGTGTCGGATAGAGCGGATTATAGACCTTTTTGGCGTCGCCGGTTGCAGCAAGCACCCCGATCCGCTTGCCGGTCGCCACACGCAGGACAACCTCCTTGATCTGCTCGAGCTCGTCAATACCGATGAAGGCATCCACTGCGGGGAAAGCCTTCTTTAAGCGCTCACGATAGCGTTGAACCATACAACCCGTCACAATCACTGCTTTACAGGCGCCTGCTTTCTTATGTTCGCACGCACTAAGAATCGCCTCTGCAGCCTCTTCACGCGCTGCCTCAATAAAGGCACAGGTGTTGACAAGGATGATATCCGCGACCTCAGGCGAAGGAGCCAACTGGATCTGCCCTGCCTTGAGATAGCCCGCCATGACTTGGGAGTCCACCAAGTTCTTTGAGCAACCCAAACTGATAAAGCCTACCGATACTGACATACGTTCTCCGCTTAAATGCCCCCATGTTAAACGGTTTCTTTTGCAAAGACAAGTCCACAGGGGAAAAATCCAACGCCAGAAGCCTCTAGGCTTGCGGTCGAAGCCCTTTTTTTGCAATAATATACTCAACTTTTTTAGGAAATTTAAAGGATTAATGCGTGATTGATATTGATGACATCCAAGGGCGCTTGAAGAAGCTGAATGACGGCATCTCGGAGATGCGGAGCTATCTTGATATCGAGAACCGCCGCGAGATCTTGGCTGTGCTAGAAGCCGAGGCAACTAAACCCGATTTTTGGAACGATCAGGTTGCTGCAAAAGAGAACATCGCAAAGACCAATGGTCAGCGCGCCTTTGTCCGCCCGTTTGATGAACTCGTTCATCTGCTCGAAGAGGCCAGTCTCATGCTCGAACTGGCCTCAGCAGAGACAGAGGGTGAACAGCGCCAGCAAGCCTTCAAGGAGATCGTCCACAGCTGTGACAAGGCAGATGTTCTCTGTTCCAAGTTGCGCCTACAGTCCCTTCTCGGGGGCAAGCTCGATCCATGCAATGCCTTCGTGACGATCCACTCCGGCGCGGGCGGCACAGAGTCCTGTGACTGGGCCGATATGCTCTTCCGGATGTATCGCATGTATTGCGAGGATAACGGCTTCACCATTGAAATTTTAGATGAACAACCCGGCGAAGAAGCAGGCTTGAAATCATTGACCATGCTGGTCTCTGGTCCCTACGCGTATGGGTACCTCAAAGCCGAACGCGGTGTACACCGTCTTGTCCGCATCAGTCCGTTTGACGCCAACAAACGTCGCCACACCTCCTTCTCATCCTTGGATGTTGTCGCGGAACTGAACGAGGAAATTGATGTCGAAATCAAGGATGAAGATCTGCGCATCGACACCTATCGTTCAGGCGGCTCAGGCGGACAACACGTCAACAAGACGGACTCGGCAGTTCGACTCACCCATGCGCCGACCGGCATTGTAGTCGCCGTGCAATCCGAACGCTCGCAGCACAAGAACAAAGCCAAGGCGATGAGCATGTTGAAGGCAAAGATTTACGAGTATCATGAGGACCGCCAACGCAAAGAGATGGAACGCTTTTATGGTGATAAGGGCGAGATCACCTGGGGCAGCCAAATCCGCTCCTACGTCTTCCAGCCCTATACCATGGTTAAGGATCATCGCACCGATGAACAGACCTCAAATGTGCAAGCCGTGATGGACGGACACATCCAACCTTTTATCGAAGCCTATCTCAAACAAAACGCCACGAAGGCGTAAGTTCACCGCAAGCAGGATTGAAAAAAAGAGTAACTTTCCCCGCAGAGGCGCTGAGGCGCAGAGTTTAATAAGGCAATAAGGCAATGAGGCTCGTTGGAGCGAAGCGGAAACTATTCGGCGAATGCCGAAAGCGAAGCGGTAATAAGGCAATTTGTTAATTTAATTGATAAGGAAACACCACATGACCTACGAAAACGCCAAAAAAGTTCTAGGAGCTAACAATCAATCCCACGTCCTTCAATTCTGGGGAAAGCTCGATGCAGCCGGACAGCAACGCCTGCTCAAGCAGATCGCCTCGCTGGATTTTGCAAGCATCGAGCGTATGAAGGCGATGTTGGCTCAGAAGGCCACAGAGACTGCACTTGCCGACCCGATCGCCCCTGAGGTGGTCGAGTTCACCCCGAAGACGCATGCTGAGTCCTACGCAGCCGGTGAAAAGGAACTGCGCGCAGGCAAGGTCGCTGTGCTCCTCGTGGCAGGCGGTCAAGGCTCGCGTCTTGGTTACGAAGGACCCAAGGGAGCCTACAGCATTGGACCCGTCACCCAAAAACCCCTCTTCTATTTCCACAGCCGCAAGATTCTGGGACTGAACAGGCGCTATCAGACGCGTATCCCCTTCTATATCATGACGAGTGATGTGAACGATGCGGCAACCCAGGCCCACTTTGCAGAGAACAGCTATTTCGGACTGAACAAAGAGGACGTCATCTTTTTCCAACAGGGCGTCTGGCCCGCATTGACCCCGGAAGGCAAGATCATCCTCGACCAGCCCGGACACATCTTCATGAGCCCGGACGGCCATGGCGGAACAATCTCAGCCCTGGAAAACAATGGCTGCTTGGCCGACATCCAGAAGCGCGGCATCTCGACAATCTTCTACTTCCAGGTCGATAACCCCATGGTCGAAATCGCAGATCCTGCCTTTATCGGACTTCACATCTCTAAGAAATCTGACTTCTCCTTAAAGCTTTGCGCCAAGCGTGACGCCAAGGAAGGCATGGGCGTTGTCGCTATTCGCGGTAACCACTTTGAAATGATCGAGTACACGGAACTGACCGATGAGCAGGCTAACCGCCGCACCGCCAGCGGCGACCTCTATTTCAAGTATGGGAGCCCGGCCATCCACCTCTTCTCCTTTGACTTCCTGAAGCAAGAGGCGAATCGCAACATGCCCTTGCACATCGCCTTCAAGAAGATCCCGGTCTGCGCGGAAGACGGCACGATCATCAAGCCGGAGAAGAACAACGGCTACAAGTTTGAGAAATTCATCTTTGATGTCATGCCCGACGCCAAGACAGTGGTCAACCTCGCTTTTGATCGCGCCGACGAATTTTCGCCCGTCAAGAATGCAGAGGGAAGCGACTCCCCTGCAACCTGCAAGCACGACATGCAAGCCAAGTGGCGGCGCTGGTTCGCAGCCAACAGCATCACCCTTCCAGAATGCCTCCCGCTCGAACTCGATCCTGCTTATGCATTGGATGCTTCCGATCTCAAAAAGGGCCTTCTGCTCGAAACACGGTAGAGGAAAAGTAGCAGTTGGCAGTGGCAGTTGGCAGTTCCAAAACAGTACCGTAGTCCCGTAGTACCGTAGTCCAGAAAGTACCTTTTTCACTGCAGGTCAATGACAACGTTTTTTAGCATCCGAATGACGCAAACCACACGAATTCAATAAGGCACTTTTTAAGTTTTAGTGAAGGAACTTTATTATGACACAACACATACAGATTAGCCGGCGCACCTTCATCAAAGGGGCGCAAGCCGCTGCGCTCATCCCGATTGTCGGCTTTTCAGGGACTGCCGCAGGCTTTCCAAACGGCCTCTCGCGTGACGTCAGTCTATCGCTCCTAACCACCTGGTGCGACGGTCTTCTGGCCCACCAGGCGACCAGCCATGGAGGCCTTGAATGTCCAGCCTGCCAGATGGTCCACGGACGCTCCTT